>JBILEW010000136.1:0-7797 GCA_044351885.1 Bdellovibrionota bacterium | reverse complement strand
AAATCCTCAATGTATCGCAGTGGATACATCTGCGGTTTTTCCCCACCATGAAAATTGAATATCAACCCAATCTCCTCTTTCTCGCTACGGGCAGGTTTTGCCTCGCTTCCCTAAAGCTCGTGTAACGCCCACGCCACCGTCAAACGATGGACGGTAGACGCCGACGTCTACCGTTTGCCGTCCGACGTCAACGTAATTCGTCAGCGTCCGTCATCAAATCACCACTAATCCTAAGCAAAATACAGAGACTTATTCAGAGGCTCCCTAATTTTTGTTCGAAAAATGAGGGAATCGGGTTTACGTATCCCGAATTTCTTCGAGAGCCCCTGCTCTATATCCAACTATGTTCCCGGTACCAGCGAGCGGTGCTGCGCAATCCCGTTTCCGTCTCGACGCTGCTTTGATACTCCAACACTTCCCTAAGCTTTCGAGTGTCGAATGCCCTGTCCTTGGTGAAGAAAGCTACGCGACGCCGATACAACGGAGGGGATAATCCGAGTGGTTTGCACATGGCTTCACACACGTCGGCGGCCAGAAAGAGCGGCCATGCCGGAAAGCGGACGAACTTTATCTTGGAGTTGCCCATTTCGTTCGCTACGGTACTAACGATGTCCTGGAGCCGGTTGGGCTGCGCATTACCAGCTATGAACGCCTCTCCGAGCGCCCGCGGATGAAGCGCTGCCTGAATAAAGATATTCGTGAGGTCGTCGACGTGGATCAGATGATACAGCCCCTTCCCACGCCCGAAGAGCGGGAAGAGAGGTTGCAGCGCCATTTTGAAGATCTTGAGTAGGCGCCTGTCTCCGGGTCCATAAATCGCGGCAGGGCGTACGACCGCGAAAGGGAGTCCCTGCTCTCTCGCATACTCCGTGAGCCAAACCTCTGCTGCGGCTTTCGTTCTCTGATAGATATCTCCCGGGCTGAAACGATAGGTCTCGTCAGCTGGAGGCTCGTCGATGTGACCGTGTACTCCGACCGTCGATACGTGCACGAGGCGTTTGAAGCCTGGTCTTCCTTGGAGCGCGCGAGCAAGCTCCTGCGTGCTCTTGACGTGGACGCTCTCGTACACAGAGTCACTGATCTTGGCCTCCCGATACGCCGCTGCTACGTGAAATATGTACTCGATCCCGTCAACTGCCTTGGCCACAACTGCTGGATCGAACACGTCGCCCCGTATCCACTCGATGTCGCACCCGGTGAAAGGCGAAAGGTCTGAGCTACCACGGGCAATGGCACGGACCAGCGCCCCTTGAGAGACGAGCTTTTTAGTGAGCGCCTGGCCGGTGAAGCCCGTTGCGCCGGTGACGAGCACCCGTGTACCCGGAGAGATGACGAGAGGAGAATTCATGAGGACTCAGCCTACTACGCTACATGCCTGCCTTCAACGCCCCTCCTGCATTCGCGGAATCGTCAGTCCCACGCGTGAGCAGTAAGGAACATCGCGCGCGACAGCGCTACGAAGAAACTCTGATACGGAGCCGGATCGAGTACCGGTCGATCGTTGAACTGTCCGTTCGCTCGAACGACGAGTTGACGCTCTCCGCGTGGATAGACGCTGACCGTCATTCGCAGGGCGTAGCCGTCGAGCTTAGTCGCGGTAACGGTTCCCAATCCCAGATCAGCCTTGTCCACCACGAAGTTGAGGTCCTGCAGGGTCGCAATGACCGTTCGTAACGTCTTTTCCCTCTCTGTCGTGTCGAACACTCGCGACTGGATCTGTCTGAGCTGGAGCTGCGATTGGTCGGAGTCGAGCACGCGCTGGTTGAGGGGCACGCACCCCTGCAGAGCGGATACGAGGACGAAAATACACAAGAGCTTCCGCAGCATAATGTCTCTACCTAAATACCGTGGGCGTCGAGGAATACCGATTTCGAGAGCTTGAAGAAGAATTCACGATACAGCTCCGGGTCCTCGAGGCTCTCGTTTCTCGTGATCTGCCCGGCCTGATTCCAGACTGTGCGCTGGAATGTGACCCGCACCAGCGTTTCGTACGGCGAAACGGGCCGAGTGACGAGCGACGCGCGAATTCGCTGCGTCGTCTCGTACGGGATGTTCTGCCCGACCAGAGCACCGATAGCGATAGCACCGATAACCATCGTTGGCTCCGTAGCGTCACGATTCTTCGACGCCACTATCAGACCAAGGCGCGACTCCGATTCGTCTATGTTGAATCCCAGGTCCTGTAGCACTCCGAGCGACGCCTGCAAGAGTCGGAGCTCGTCCTGCGTTTCGAATCTCCTCGTCTGCAGCCGCCGCTGCACGAGCGATTCGGGACTCAGTTCGAATGCGCCGCGCGGAATCTGTGGAGCGCACCCAATGGCGCCACCGACCCATACACAAACGACAAAGGCAAGGAAGAACCTCAACACGCGCCCCGGCTACCTAAAATTGACTGGAGTGGTAGGCGAAGTCGCGTACCCGTCTGTCAGAGTCGAATTTGACTATCACCGTGAGGGTCTTTTGAGTCGTTGACGATGCCCCACTACCAGAACCAAACGAAGGCCCTGCTCCGCCCCCAACCAGCCCGTCCCCTACGGACGCACCGCCAAGGATCAGGGTCGAGATTCCACCCGAATCGGCAGAGTACGCGCGCTCCGTCGATATCTTGTCGTAAACCCACGTCTCACGCCGTTGATCATCACTCGTTACCATATTGGGCGAGCCGAGAACCCCAACTACATCTGCTCCCGACATCCCCACGCGGATCTCTCGTTGTACCGTGCCAACGGTAAGGCTTGAGTTTCTGTCCGGAGATACTGCATCGCGATGGTATTGCGCTCCGTGACACCCGCAGAGAGCCATCACAGAGATGATAACGAAAAGATGTGCTCGAATCATGAGGCTCCTGACGAAAGGAAGTCAATCTACGAGAATTCTACCCCGTGCGCCCCCAGGAGACCAGTAGGCTCGACATTCAAGTCGCACGAGGCGCCAATCGTGAGCCGAGAACTAGGACGACTCCAGCGATACACAGGGTTATGGGGGTGGCCCACAGAACCGAAAGTAACGGTAGCGTTACCACTTCAGGATTGGCGCTATCCACCAGAACGTGCACTCGATCGCCAGCCTCTACCCTCTGGAGTAAGGGCATAGAGGTCTTAGAGAGGTGCTCCTCCCCACTGGGTAGTCGATACCGAACGTGAAGCGGAGTCTTGCTGCGGGGTTTTGGAGGCCCCTTACGCTCCTCCACCGCAACCACCTCGGCCTCTACCGGTATCGCACGGTTAAGGAACAGATAGGTCGAGCCACACAGGTAGACACCTGCGAAGCACAATACGATTCCAAGGATAAACACTCCGCGACGCATGCCTAGGACTCTAGCAAAGCCTGGTCAGAGCGCAATGCACGGAATGAGAGCGCTTCAAAGAGGTGTTGTGTCCTGAACGAGGATCAGGAGTAAGACGAGAATTTGCTACCGCTCGCGTGCTACTTTAGGACACAACAATCGCGTCGACGGGGGTGACGCCCGTCGCGCGATCGTTGTGCCTCGAGGGGGCCGTGACTACTCGCGCGCGCCTGCCCCCTCTCCTTCCTCTTCCGACTCAGTGTCGAGCCGTGCGAGTTCGGGAAGGAGATCCTCTTCGGAGATAGCCGAGAGCTTCTCGTCTGCTGCCGATTCCTCGGCCAAGGTGCGATCGAGGAGGTCTGCTATCTCCTCTTCGCCGAGCGCATCCGAGATCGCTCGGGCGGTTCCGTAGCCCGCTATCTCGTAGTGCTCGATCCTCTGGGCACAACTTACGAGCATGGTATCGATGAGGTCTTCGTTCTCGACCTTCTGCTGCATGGCCTGATTCGCCTCTTCGATCAGCCCCTGCATGGCCACGCACACCTTACCGGTGAGCTTAGTGCTCAGAGCGTGTGCTATCTGATTGAGCCTATCGACCTGCTGCTTGGTCTCGTCGAGGTGAGAGCGAAAAGCCTCTTTAAGGTCCTCGTTGCTTACGCGCTTTTCCATCTTCGGTAGCGCCTGCAGGAGCTGTTGCTCAGCGCTGTAGAGATCTTTCAATTCTTCCACCAATGCGTCGCGTAGTGTTGCTAATTCAGCCATGAGGTCCCCCTGTCAAAGTCATGCGTGTTCTCGTGTAGGGTTGAGACCATACCGGTATAGCGTTTCTTGTCTAATGACGGATGTCACGCAAGGCGAAGAGGGGATACTTCTGTTTCGGCTCATATCGTGGCTCCGAAACGACATGCAAGGGTCGGCGATCAGCATCTGTATGTGCTTTGGTTGGAAATTTCGTATGAAAGCAGTCCGTTCCGTGTTGATACCCGATGGTGAAGATGAGCTTGCACTCCGTGTCCTACGCTGCTTGGCGCAGACTCGCGACCTGAAAGTGGCCATTCTCTCGAGAGATACGCGGGCACCGATACGATACTCGCGACATCACCACCGATTTTTGACCCACCGCATCGACGGATTGAGCCGCGAGAGGATCGAAGTGACCAAGAAGGCAGCAGAGCAGGTACATGCGGACATTATTCTCCCCACTGGTCTACCTGCGATTCGCATGGTGGCTGAGTTTTGGCAGGAGTTGAGCTCGGTAGCCCTCCTACCCCCGTTAGCTCCACCGGAGACACTCGATGCGTTTGCTGACAAGCTCCAGTTTACGGAGATATTGGAGCGTGAGGGTATCCCGCACCCGAAGACCCTTAGACCTCGTGGTGAGCCCATAAGCGAGGAGCAGGGGGCGAGCATCACATTTCCAGCGCTCGTGAAGCCGCGCAATCTTGAGGGTGGTAACGGAATCCGGTTGTGTGAAAGCTGGTCGCAGATAGATGAATACCTTTCCACGCAGAGCGAACCACTGAACTTCTTCGTCCAGGAATTCATCAGCGGGTGCGACCTCAGTTGTAGTGTTTTGAGTCGAGACGGGGAGATACTAGCGTATACCATTCAGCGGGTGATAGTTCCTTCGCACAAACCCTTCGGTCCTTCCGCCGCTGTCGAGTTCATTCACGATCAGGCTGTGCTCGACTCAATCCAGCGGCTTGTACGCTCGGTGAAGTGGTCTGGCGTCGTGTGTTTCGATCTGGTGCTGGATGAAAGGACTAATGAAGCGAAGGTGCTCGAGGCAAATCCTCGCTACTGGCGAAGTTTGCTTGGATCGCTTTCCGCGGGGGTCAATTTCCCGCATGTGGCGTGCTTGGCAAGCGAACAGAGAAAGCTCCCCCCGCTCGGTTACAAGCCTGTTAGGTACGCAAAGCCGGAGATAGCTACAGGCTTGCTACTCAAGAGCTGGACCGGGAAGCCCTCGGCGATCTCGAGTTTGAGCGAGAGCGGCCTGCCGTATCTCCTGAAGGATCCGCTCCCCGAGATGGCGATCCAGCTCTCACGAGCACGCTCACGGTAGCTTGCTGGTTACTGGGCGGCTCGTGTCGATTATCGGCGTCATGCTTTCGCTTCACGCAGGGCGCGGAGATCAGACGCCCCCCTTCTAGTATATCAGTACTATATCAGGGGCCTCGGCCTATACCCTTAGAGCACAGGACTGCCCCCTCCGGGCATACCAGAAACAGGGGGAAACGGGGCCAGTGACCAGGGAACCCGAGGAACGCTACCTACCGACCTTCGACTACGGATGGGGCGAAGGCTACGACAAGAGATCTGTCCTCACGCTCAGAGCGCGTTTGGCCACCATCCCTACTCTGGCGAGCTCTGAATGGTTTTTTAGTCGGGTCGCGCGTGCTTGCGCGTGCACGACGATAATGGTGTGCCTCAGCGCGCTTGCGGTAATTGGCTTTCAGACGATCGCTGTTCGCGAAGTTCATGCCTGGCCAGATAACGGCAATGTGCCTAACGTTCTCCCTCCTACTCCTACTGCTACCGCAGCCCCTACTCCCAAACGCTACAACTCTAGAGAGGAACTGCTCCGCGACACAGATAAGTATGCGATCGAGAAGCTCGGATTCGAGGACGAAAATAAGACTGGGATCCCTGATTATCGAGAGGTATACGTCGTCAACGTACACGACTGCACTACGGTAAGCGCCGAGTTCGATTACATCGTGGACCAAATGGGTAAGGCGAGAGTAATGAGTCCGGCCCAAGCTGCAGGAACGGTTCAGATTCGTGGCGGCAATCACGCCGCAAATATGGTTCCGGGCATCGGGGTTGTCGATCTTACCCCAATGGGTACTGGTAACGGCTATATGGCGAGCCAAGGAATGCCGTGGTGCCCATTCGATAGCACTGGGTATACCGAATATCCGGTTGGGGTTCCCAGATGGGGGTGAATTAACTTACAAGGGGTATAACGGCCCAATGACGAACACCGCACCTGGGGCGACCATAAGGGGAAGCGGCGCCTTTGGCGGTGGTGGCGCTGCCAGCCTCGGAATGATTGGTGCCTTGAGTGGTCTCTTAAAGAATGGGGCATTTCAACCTCCTCCCCCTCCGACGTCGGGCAACACCTCTACCCGAGAAGGCCCTGTTTCCTGAGGGGCACGGTGAGTTTGAAGCCGTACAACGAACGGATTGAAATTTGTTCCGGTATCGAAAAAATCCTCCTGCTCAACCCGCTTGAACCATCCTATAGCCGGAAGCGTAATTGGAAGCGCAAGCACCTCCCATCCCACCTTCACCGCCCATAGGCTGACACCCATCTGCAGGAGTTGGTCGCCCGAGAAAGAGCCCCCGAACGCAAGTCCGAGCACGAGCGTCGTGTCTAGGGCCTGGCCCGCCATCGTAGATGCGATCAGTCGCAGTGCGAGGTAGCGACCCTTCAAATGAACCTTCATCCGAGCAACAATGTAGGAATTTACGAATTCACCAACGAGGTATGCCAACATCCCAGCGAATGCGAGTCGAGGACCGAGACCGAGGATCTGCTCGAACGCCTCCTGATTGCCCCAGAAGGGCGCTGCTGGGAAGGCTGCTACGGCCCAATACGAAAGGGCCCAGAGCAAAGAACCAACGAAGCCAGCCCAGATGACCCTTCGGGCATTGGAGTAGCCGTAGACCTCAGTGAGCACGTCCCCGAATACATACGTCAGTGGAAAGAGTATCGCCCCCCCGGGAAAGGTCATTCCAACTACGGAGATAATCTTCGCTGATAATACGTTGGAGATGATCAGAAGTGCTCCGAAAACACCCGAGATCAAGATGAGCAGTTTGTAGTTTCTCTGTGCAGTATTCGCGAGTGTCATAGTCTCTGACGGCGCGCAACCCACGCATCTCCTCGTTTTATCGGAGGAAGAACATACCTCGAGGGTGTGTAGCTCGAGCGGCGCCCCCGGTGTCTCTACTTCACCTTGATGCTATCCACTGCCTCTCTCAGCGCACTCTCGTATTTCGGGAACTCTGCCTTGGTCGAGTTGAAGTTGAAGACAAGCATCTGTCCCTTGTATCCGGTAAAGAGCATGATGTTATAAATGTCCGTATCCACCGCACTGGTGGTCATCTCCAGATAGCCCCATTTCCTTCCGTCAATCGTGATTACCTTGTTTTCCTTCCACTCGAGTCCCGGAATCATCTTTGGAAACATCTGTGAGAAGGCCTCCCTCGCCTCGTCGATCTTCTCCTGAGGAATGTCGTTTGGCTTAAGGTCGTAGGCGATCGTAGTTGCCGCCGATTCGTTCCCGATCACCTGCTTCGGAGCCCTCGATGAGGGGTACTTGAGATCGATGATCTCTTGAGGGAGGGGTTTGAAGCCTTCAGGAGCTTCAAAGCTTATCGCTCCACCATCTAACGTTACCACCTCTGCTCCTCCTAGCTGAGGAAATGATACGAAGCTGAGAAGCGTTAGAAGAACGAGTACCTGTCGCATTGTTTATTTCCCTCGATAACGTAGTTGCATG
>JBILEW010000013.1:0-62958 GCA_044351885.1 Bdellovibrionota bacterium | reverse complement strand
ACCAACGTGCCACCTCCGCGAGCGAACCACTCGTCGATACTCTCTCGCTGTTCCGAGAGTCGTGAAGCCGGAAACAAGCGAAGGACAGGCTCTCCGTCCCTGCCTGAGATGTCGTCCATTCGAACGATTCTACCGTCGATGTAGGCTCGTTCCACTCCGAGCAACTCGCAACGCTCCTCTAAGGAAACGTCCTGTGTTCCATCGCGAATAGCGAGCGCGACGAATCCCTCTTCGGGCACCTCGTACGACGAGAGCGTCGCAGATCTTTGCGCAACCACGCTACAGTTGGGGCAGCTTGGCACCGCGTTACGGATCACTATCGGAGCAAGGATCCGCTCCAGCCCGAGCACAAGCATGATGCTCTTCGGAATCCGCCCGAACAGTGACCAGGCGAGCGTGAGAGTGTCTCGGGACCCATGACGCCTCGGAAAGCCCACGACCTCACCCTCGGAGGTGCTGTGCACATTCGCACTCGCGCCCTGGAGAGCTTTTCCCAGCCTCGTATATCTCTCATCAGACAGTGCAAGCGACCCCGTGCCATGCGGGGGAAGAGTCTCGAGTTCGTCTTGCTCCTTTCGCTCGTTCATAGTGATTGCTACCCTACCTGTCTACGGAATGAGGGAACCAGGTATCTCGCTCGGAACAGGGAAACAGAGTATAGGGCAGAAGCCTCCTCTGCAGAAACTCCATCCTATTACCGATGGTTGCTCTGGACGCTGTACCGCCCGTGAACACAGGATGGTTATCCACAATTACTAACACCCTACGAAGCATGTTGATAACAAAACTAACATTCTGTAATAACTAGGCTATCTCCATGAATGACGAGCTCACAAAGAGCCTCCTCCAGCGCGTTATCCACAAGGTCGCCCTGCCTAAGGGGTTAGGGCCACTTTCGCTACGCAGTGTAATTATACTGCTCTTATTGTCGTACCTGCTGCTCGGACCCGTTAACAACAGCTCCGATATCGTCTCTGCTGGGCTCGCTTACGGGGCGCTGACCGTTATTACAACTCTTGTTCTGTTGGTGGTTGTCCAGGGGCTCATTCTGGAACGTGGCGTATCGGTTCAAGTATTACCCCCCGAGATGCGCATAATGTCCGAAACCTCTGCGCGAATCGTCCTCCACCTACCGAACCTGAGGATCCTTCCTCTCACCCACCTAGACCTGCTGATCGATTTTGAACATCCGCTCCCCTCCCCCACCCTTGTACGGGTCACGGGGTTTTCCCGTAGCGATCGGAGAGTACACGTCGATGTAACCTTTCCACACCGAGGGTCGTGGCTCATTAGGGGGGTACGCTGCTCACTCGAGGACATCGCCGGGTTTGCGCATCACTCCTGGGACTGCACTCAGGAAACCTCCGTTATCGTTGCGCCTCCTAACACTACGGAAACCAATCTACCGATCTTGAGCTCCACTCAGAGGCCCGGGGATCTCGTCATCGATACTTTGAATCGCCAGGGAGACCCCTTCGACATCAAACCATACCACCCTTCGGATGGTGTCAAAAAGATCGTCTGGAAGGCGTTCGCCAAACGAGGAGAGCTCCTTTCTCGTCATCCCGAGGCATCTATGACTCCAGAAGGCTACGTGGTTATCCTCGTCCTCGCAGGACCTTCTGACGATCACGTGTGTTCTCGCGCTCTCGCATACACACGATCTCTCCACGAGCTGAAGTTGGATATAGTGGTGGGATGCCAAGGCGGGCGCAGCTTCGTCCCAGCCTCGGCACCAGAGGCCGCTGAAGAGCTTCTCATCGACGCCGTGTGGGAGTCTGCAGACGCTTCGCTCGACGAGCTTCGAGCGGACGCCATGGCGCTTCTGGACTACTGTCATGAAACGACGCGGGGCATTAAGGTCAGCAAGGTACTCGTCTTTTGCTCCGGAGATCGATTGAGCAACGCAGTGGAATCTCGCAAGATTGCTGACCTGGCAGGATGGTTGAATACTCAAGACATCTCACCCGTCTTTTGTCTAACGGCCCCCACAGCTTCACAGAAAGCGAGTAGCACACAGAAGACTTCGCTCGTGACACAATGGTTCATGCTACCGGATAGAAAAAACGCACCCAAACTCTCTCCGACGACCTATCACGACTTTCTCTCTGGATGTCTCCAGAAGCAATGGGAGGTGTTCGTGTGAGCGTGTCGACACACACTCGACAGCATATCCCGTTCTTCGGCACCGTTGTGTCGTTCCGAGCTTTTTGGTTCGTGCTCTCTCTACTAGGAATCAATGCTATCGTGCCCCTCGGCACCTCTCTAACATACACGGCTGCCGCAGCCGTGCTCGGAGTCGTCACCGCCTCGTTCCTCTCCCGCACGCGTCTGAACCTGTGGGGTTTCTTGAGCGTGTCGTGCCTTCCTTGGCTTGTCACTGAAGCTCTATTCTGGATAGCCGACCTGTCGCTGTCCGGGCTTTCAAGCCGATTTTTCCTCAACGATGCGCTCGAGATCCATGCGACCACCTGCCTCTTGGTTTTCTCATTCACCTCCATTGCGACATGGATATTCTGGCGCGTACGGTTTGCCGTAACTCTCGAGATGCTGCTGTTCATGGCAGCCGCCGTTTTGATATTCGCTGCCCATCGCAATTTTCACCTCGACCGACCAAAGATCATCAACTCTCTTGCATGGCGTCTTCACGTCAATCACCTCACCATGCTCTTGATAATTGGATCGGTTCTGCTCGCAGCAGCTATCTGCTACCTCTTCATCGCATCGCGCGCGACACGTCCTCAGGTAGATCCTAGACAAATACAGAGAGCTTCTTCGATGAGTCGTGCACGCGCGTGGTCGCTGACCCTTTCTGTACTTGCTCTCCTGGGGGGGCTAGTGTTCCTCGTCCAGCGAGCAGTTTACAACCACTTCAACCAGATCATGCTCGCGCGAGTAGCCAATGGAGTCGGTATGGGGAGCGAGCAAGGAGTCAGCCCCTTGAGCTTCCAATCGGCCTTAGGGAGCACGAACCAACCTGCAGGGCTCGTACGCTTAGAGGGAGACTATACCGACAATCCTTTCTCCCCGATGCTGTATCTGCGAGAAAGCGCCCTGTCGGCTTTCAACGGGCGCGAAATGGTCTTTGCCGGCCGGGCCTACGACACCGATCTGCCTGTCATCAGACCTCAAGAATCGTTCACCGGTAAAGAGGACGCCGATCTGCAATCTCGTACTCCTGTCGTACAATCCTTCTACCTGCTCGCCGATCACGACAACGCATTTGCGCTAGACTACCCTGTCTCGATCGTACAGCTCAAGAATCCAAAACCTGGACGATTCCGTAGCACCTACCGTGCCTATTCGATCGGGCCAGCTTTCAAGCAGAGCGAGATCTCGACACTTCCTGCTGGCGATCCCCGTTGGTCAGAAGAGATCCGACAACACTACCTCGTTCCACACTCCGACAAACGGTACGCAGATCTTGCAGCCGAAGTAACTAAGGATTCCGAAGCGCCCGTAGAGAAGATGCGCGCTCTCACCGATTATCTTTCTCGTACAGCGATCTATACGCTGACCCCAAATCACACCGTGAAGCAAGACGAAGACCCCGTGGCGCCATTCCTGTTCGGAGATCATCGAGGATACTGCGTTCACTTTGCCCACGCCATCGTCTACATGGCGCGCTCTCTGGGCATACCAGCTCGTATCGGGACTGGCTATCTTACCGACCTCAGTCAGGCTAAGGATGGGCACGTGTTACTGCGGATGAGCGACCGACACGCATGGGCGGAAGCGTACGTCGCTGGGATCGGGTGGGTGCCGTTCGACGTTCAACCTGATCAAGTGGAGAGCCATGCCGACACTCAGGTCGATGCAAAACTACTCGAGGAGTTGATGGGCATCCTCGAGCCGGGCGAGGAGATCCTTCCCTCTGAGTCCACCAAGGACGAAGCGGGAATGATGGATCCGGACGACATCTGGACACCGGACATCAAGCACATAACCACTGCACTGTACGCCATACTTGCCGCCTTCGTTGTGCTCAAACTCCTTCTTATGTTCGGCTGGATCTTTGCAGTGAAGCCCGCTACGAAATTGCGCTGGGGGTACGTGGCCCTGGCTTCGCGGTTTCACGACCTCGGGATCTCGCGTTCCTTTGGCGAAACTCGCTCAGAGTTTTCAGCCCGTACTCCGAACCGCGCCCTCGATCAGGTCACCAGCCTTCTCATTCACTCGACATACGGCAAAAATGAAGTCGAAAAGCTCTCGCGGGAAAATGTCGCGTCGGCTCTTTCGAACGGCCTCTCGGGTCTAAAATCTATTCCGCTATGGAAACGGATTGTGGCTCTTGTGAATCCTGCCTCTGTCCTGAAGTTCTTGGGAGGACGCACATGGTAAGTACAGTCCTTCGAAGCGCTTGTAGACGCAGCGCTCTCTTAGTTGCAGTAGCGCTATCGCTGTCAACCTCATCCCCGATTCAAGCGCAGTCACCAACATCGGACTCTGATTCCCAGGCCGTGCTCGATCCTTTTGACCCCTTCGACATCTGGGGAACAGAGGAGTTGCTCGGCTCTGGCGACGACAAAGATAAATCTGCTGACCAGCTTCTCAAGGAGGGCACACTTCTTCTCGAAACCGAACATCTCCTCGATGCGCGAACTAAGCTGTTAAAGGCGCTCAAAAAAGCTCCTGATGACTATCGAATACATCTGATGCTCTCGAGCTACTACCTGGTCCATGTAGGCCATTACCGCCTGGCGATGAAATACATCAAGAGAGCAGAGGAGCTCTTCGAAGAAAAGCACGGCCCTCCACCGTACAGGAACAACGAACTGCAATACCAGCACGGCAACATCCTGTACTACATCAGCCAGATCCGTTTGAACCTCGACAACTATCAAGGCGCCCTCGACGCATTGGACCGATTTAGCAATCTTGGATACTACAACGATTGGTACCCCGGCTCTCGCGCCTGGATCCTAATGAAGCTGGGGAACATCAAGGAAGCCATTAGAGTAGCTCGGCTCGGCATCATTTCGGGTGCCGAACCAGGCCGTACCCTGAACATGCTAGGGATCCTCTTGTCGATGAACGATCAGCCCCAGGAATCGATCGAGGTTTTCAAAAAAGCGATCGCAAGTGAGTTTTCCTTGGGCTCCTCTGGTCAACCTGCCACCCCACTGAACAATGTGGGAGAGGTTTATCGCGAGCTTTTCCAAGAAGACACGGCGGAATCTTCGTTTCTGAGGGCAACCAGCCTCAAAGACGGGTGCGAACACGTGCTGCCCGCTCTGAATCTGACGCTATTGTATATCGAGCAGATGCGGTACGAGGCAGCGATATCGGCGCTGGACGGCTTCGCCCGATGCGTAGCGCAGTACCCGCTTCGAAACAACGAAGAGCACGCGGCACTGGTCAGCCTGGCCCGTGGCAGGATCGATCTCCATACCGGAAACGTCGATCGCGCGATTGAGCGCTTCGAAAGCGCACTCGAGGGCACTCAGTGGTTCGGTAAGATCGGCACCAACCAAAACGACCTGATGGTGGGAGCGACGATCTCCCTCGCTCAGGCGCTCGATCGCAAGAACAACGTACTGCGAAGCCACCGGCCCGTTACATGGGCCGAGTGGCTTTCGATCAAAGGAGACATCTCGTCAAATGAGATACGCTCCTGGTGGCTGATGCGTCGCGCTCGGCAGATGCTCGCGAGCGAACTGAACGATATAGAGGACCTCATCATCCGCAACACAGACAGCCTACTCGAGTATCCCACTTTGGGTGAGGTGCTCGCCGGATACTCCAGGAGCAGCTTGCGCCGCCGTCTGCAGCACCAACGAGAAACTGACAAGCGCACACCTGCTTCGACGTACTACGACGCATACGAGGCCGAGGGCAATCTCGGCTGGTTCTCCAAGAAAGAAGCGAACGCCATGTTCGACTCCGTCATCCAACGAGCGCGCCCTAAAACTGATGACCTTCTCAAAACGCATGTATCCTTGCGCCGCATGCGATCGCTCGATCCCTCATCGGATGCATACCGCGACATGGCTTACCGGATTTTCTACACTGCCCCAGCAGAGCTGCGAAATTACGGCTTCAAGCTCCCAGTTTCTATAGACACAGGAGACGCCGGCAGGGCTCTCAGAAGCTCTATCCTGAGCGGCCCCTTTCTGGATGCTTCGGGGCAGAGTAACGTATGTATGCTGACAGGTGGCCCGAAAGCCGACGCCAGCGGGTATACCCTACGTCTTTCTTGCCCCGGAAACACGGCCAAGAATCGGTCTGTCGAAGCAAGCGATTACAACGACGTGGTGAATAAACTTTCGGATGCTCTATTTAGAGAGGAGATAAAAAATGGCGGTAGCACCTGAAGACTTTCGAGCAGCATGCGCAACGGTACACGCTCTGTGTTCCTCTTTGCAGCGAGTCATTCGAGGCAGAGACGACACCATAAAACTCGTCGTCGCTGCTCTGGTTGCAGATGGTCACGTCCTTCTTGAGGACTATCCAGGCTCCGGTAAGACGACGCTCTCCAAGACCCTGGGTCGACTAATCGCCCCGGACGAAGTGGGGAGAACGCGCTTTCCATCTCGTGCCACCGATCCGATCGTCCCCTTCCGGCGTATTCAATTTACCCCGGATATGTTGCCAGGAGATGTCTTGGGCGTGAACATTTTCGACCCCAAGACTGGCCACTTTCACTTCATGCACGGCCCGGTCTTTGCCCATGTCGTATTAGCCGATGAGATCAACCGCACCGGCCCCAAGGTTCAGGCCGCGTTTCTCGAATGTATGGCCGAAAAGCAGGTCACGATGGACAACGCAACTCGCGCCCTTGATGACCTCTTCTTCGTACTCGGAACGCAGAATCCCCTCGATATTGCGGGGACGTATCCTCTGCCTCAAGTACAGCTAGATCGTTTTCTACTCAAAATCCCGATGTCGTACGTCGATTCGAAGACCGAGTGCGAGATCCTCGAGCAACACTCTGCGATCCGAGAGGGATCGGTTTCGATCGATCCGGTATGCACTCGCAGCGACGTGCTCGCAGCTCGGCAAGCCTGTGACGCTGTACACGTGAGCTCGAATCTTCGGGAGGCGCTGGTGAACATCGTTCAAGCGACTCGCGGAAATCCTCTGATTCAGTTCGGCGCATCAACACGTGCCGCTCTCATGCTGCAGACAGCAGTCAAGGCGTGGGCGTTGATCGGTGGCCGAGACTTCGCAAGCGAGGATGACCTGCGTGCAATAGCACCGTTCGTGCTACTGCACAGGCTGCGATTTCACGCTGGAGCGGGCGATGCGCGCCAGGCGCTGGAGCTCTTGATGCAGCCCCACATCGAGGCTTTAGTCAGGAAGGGCTTGAAATAGCCTATTCACGCCGGGAAAGATGCTGGTGTTGGTCGTGGTAGGTGTGAACCCGTAAAGGTCGTGATAATCACCCGACTAATTTAGAAGAGGATTGGGAGGGCGCCCGACACGGGAATCCTCCCATCGCAACTCTTGCGTCTTAGGACGGTTAAGACACCACTATTTGGTCGGATTCTCTTCAGAAGACTGCTCTCTGTTCCTTTTGGACTCAAACGGACTCAACACAAAACCAGCTACCGACCTCCCTGCATCGAGCGTGCTCCCGAGAACATTCCCGACCAAGGTCAACCCTGAGTTGTCCTTCACCAAGGTAACTACATCTGGAACGACGGAGATGTTCGGCACCTGCCCTCGTATGAATACAGGGATCTCGACTTTTCCTACACGCCCCAAGAGCGATCCTAGCCTCTCGAACCCGCCTCCGAGGCTAGTCAAGGTCTGCTTCATGAAGGTGACGGCTCCCTTCAGATCCAGAAATTTAGAGAAGGAATACGTTCCCGTAGCAGCAAGAGTGTACTGATGTCGGTAAAACGTAAGGCTTGAGAAGTGTAGCTTTTCATCCGCTATCGTAAAGACCCCTTCCGCCGCTTTGTCGAAACCCTCGTCCGAGAGCTTCTCCTTCGCTAGGGTGAGATTAGCTATCGGGATGGAGCTGAGAGCGTCGGCAAGTGCGCGCGTCAAATCGAAACCTCGAACACGCGTCGACATGAGCTTAAAATCGCCCTCCCCTCGCAATGAAGTGAGAAGTTCCGCAAAAGAGCCCCTCACCGCCACGCTCAGACTTCGAATCTGCCCATCAAAGGGATTTTCATGTCGAGCCAAGATGACTGCTGCCAGAGAAGATACCACGGCGTTACTCACTCCAATCCGGGCGGAGAAGGACCGATCAGCGCTCCTTTGAAGATCGCCTACGAACGTGACGACACCGCCCGCAATATCTCCCTGTATATTTCGGAACGAATAGCTGGTCGGAGATATCACAAACCCTCCACCTAGCTTTATCGACTGACCCATTACATGCGCCGAGAGATTCGACGTGCTGAAGGAATCTCCGCCCGCGGAGAGCGACATCTTCACCTCTCCCGCGACCTGAGAAAATTCCCGGTCGTTAGATTGAAGCTCGATACCACGACCAGTAACGACGCCCACTACGCTGTATCCTCCTCGGGCAGGAACAGAGACCTCCAGAGGTGCCGAGACAGCGGAGATATCCTTGATGCGAACAGAGGGACTCTCCAGCTTCAAGGATGAGCCGATCAGCGTTCCCGACATTTGAAGACCGCCGTGCACTGGCACCGTTGCCTTTAGTTTCTCAACGCGGGCAGAGACATTTGATACAACGGTCGCTTCGTGAGCGAAGCGAAACCCCTCGAACACCAGATCTCCGGTGCAGCCGGTCGCCTGCGTATTCGATGTGCACTCGACCGGTCCGCGCATCAGAGAGGCCTCATACGTCGAGCCCCGATGAAAAATAACTATATTCTTGGTCTGCAGCTCGCGGGTCCGCACAGCGAGTCCTGCTGGCTCCGAATACGACACCTCACTCAACCCACTCACTTCGCCCGAACGAATAGCAGAGAGGTCGAGCCCTACCGTACGTGCGGCTTCCACGAGCTTTGGAAGGCGGAACGACGCGACGCTTATCTTTCCATCTCTGAGCTGAGCCCCTGGGCCGTAGCGCCCCGAAAGAGATACCTTTTCTCCGTTCACGGAGATCCTGCCCTCACTCAGATCGAGCATCGCTTGAACGAAATCTGCACGTATCGACCTCGCGGAGAGATCCACAGGGATACCATCCGCCTCAGCTTTGACTTTGGAATCCTCCAGAGAAAGCACCCCCTCCGACAACGCTGCTGCTCCGATAAGTTCGGATATGCGGAGGGTGTGCCGCCGAGCCCCCACCACTACGATCTGAGCATCCCGTACAGCAAAATCCTTCAACTCTAATGAGAAGGTTTCGAAACTACCTGCTGCTCCGGTCGAGGCAGCGAGCCCCGGAGGTGTTTGAGAAACCCCCTGAGGTTGCTGTCTGAACTGCTTAGAACACTCGCTGCCTGCATCGGCATGCAAGCTTACCGAACCATTCACCACCGATACCTCTGCCCTAATGCCTGTAAACGCAAGGGCCGTGATAATGTATCTCCCCTCCAACAGCGCCCAAGGATCGATGCGGAACTCGGCGAGAGCAGCTGTCACTCCGCCACAGCCTCCAGAGGGCACAATGCTCACGTTCTTTGCCACTACCCCAGGAATCGGCAAGAGATCGATCTCCAGATCCGGTAGATGGACCTGCGCCCGAAGGTGTTGGCCCAACTCAGCCTCTATCGCCGGGGTATAGCGACGCACCAGTGCTGGCCCTTGGAACCACACGAACGCTCCCGCCATAACGATCAGGAGGAGAACGCAGAAGAACGCATACTTGAGAATGCGATAAAGGCGCTTGATCATACGAAGCCCTCTTCTTTTCGCTCGATTCAAAGGCTTTCGATGCGAACAGCTTGAACCTCGCGCTCGCCGAGGAAGGCGGTTGCGAGGTAATTGAACTTACTTACCTCGTCAGTAACGAAATACTTTGTGTCCGAAGCAGCGGCTTTACTACCTTCGATACCAACGAGCTCCTCCACGTCCTGCGCGATAGCTCGTGAACATTCCACCACAGCTACCTTCGGACCGAGGTATCTCTGAATCGCCTCAATTAGCAGAGGATAGTGGGTACACCCTAGGATCACGGTGTCGACCCCGCGGTCCTTCAAAGGAGCAAAATACATCTCAACGAACTTATCGACGATTTCGCCCGTCACCATGCCAGCCTCGACCAAGGGAACAAAGAGTGGGCAGGCTTGTGATACCACCTTTAAATCGGAGTCGTGCCTCAAGAGTGCCTCTTCGTATACCCCACTTGACACCGTCGAGTTAGTCCCCACCACACCTATTGTGCCCGCACGTGTCGATTCAAGGGCGGCCCTGACTGCAGGCTCGATGGTACCAATGACCGGAATAGGAAGCTCCGCCTCGAGGACTGAGAGTGCAGCGGCTGATGCGGTATTACACGCGACTATGAGGATGCCGACCTCCTGTTCCAACAGAAACCCTGCACACTCACGCGCATAACGAATGATCGTCTCTTTGCCTTTGGTACCGTACGGGGTGCGGGCGCTATCTCCAAGGTAGACATAGCTTCGCGAGGGGAGGCTTCGGTGAAGTTCACGCAGAACAGTCAAGCCTCCCAAACCACTATCGAACAATCCGATAGACCCTTTGATTGCCGTTACCATGTGACGTGTTTTAGCGTGCTCGATAGTCGATTACAATCGCTCGATCCTAGGGAAGCGAGACCAGCCCATTCCCGGTAGATACGGTATCAGGTCGATTAAGATCCTTGGAGGCCGGTATGGTCCAGGCCGGGAGCCATTCTACCTTCTTTATTCCGAACCCTAATTCGGTGGTCAGCCGCTTATGCAAGTCGGCGAGGTGCCCCGCCCCGTAGAAGATAGCCAGGCGCTTCTTGCCAGCGGAAATCTCACGGCGCACAACTTCTACCACTGCCTTATTCCGGTCGTGAATCAAAGCGAGCCCCTGATCTCCCTCCATCATCTTGATGAGGGACTCGGACTCTAGCATGCCACGTGCCATAAAGCGTTTAATCTTAAGCTGCTCGTGGGCGGTCGCGCCTCGTAGGAGTATCAGCAAGGGGTTTATTCCTTTGAGAGAGTCAGCCGTGTGCTCAAGCTCCTTGGCTCTCCGCTGGAAGCTTGGGTCTATCGACACTGTCAACATCTTTCCAAGGAGTGCAAGAAGGCTCTCGCCCCTCGCGTCCATGGCAGCCCGGAGCTGCGCAGGGGACAGATCGGCATGTATGAAATTCGGGGCCTGGTAATCAACGAACTCCAACTGAAACGACAAGCCCATCAGTTCGGAGAGTCGTTTCTGAAACCATCCGAGCCCAGATGAGGCCGTCTGCGAATTCAGCTGTTTTATACGAGTCGGGTCCGCCACCAGCTCGTACAACACCCCTTCGTACTCTTTGAAGCGACGATTGAGGTCCCGGTAGTAAGCCTCATCCCCGATATGAACTGCTCCGATGTAATCGAGCGTTACGCCTTTAGCCCTACTATCGGAACCCTCATATCGAACCAGAGGGACCTCAAGTACCCCCGCAGCATCCTTCTCAAGGCCTTGAAGCCTCATCATCTGCGGCGGCAACTCGACCACCGGAGGCTCTTTACGAGAGAGGTCCCTGACCGCGAGCACGGTGGCGATCATGAGCGCCACTCCGACGAAAGCGCCCGTTTTCCAGGACCGTCCAATTCCGAGCATGTACATACCTACGAAAGCTTATCGACCCTCTACAGAACCGGGGGAGGCCCTGCGCTTCTCTGAATCCCCCTCTTTCAATCGCAACCCTTTTATATGTTATACAATACAGAGGGAGAAAGTCTCATGATTATTCAAAAATTCGGCGGAACATCTATGGGCTCAGCCGCCAGCATTCTCGAGCAGGTGTGTCCGATCGTCCGGAAATCCTTGGAAAGCAGCCCACAACTCGTGGTGGTCGTCAGTGCGATGAGCGGCGTGACCTCGTTATTGCTCGAGGCCGCGCAGCGTGCCGCGGCGGAACAGCGTGTCGATCATGAGATCTTGCGTACGATTCGTGATAAGCACCTGTCTGTTGCGAATACACCTATTATCACTCCCTCCGAACGCCAGAGATTCGAAGTGGCCCTCGACAAGGAGTTGCAGCAGCTCAGCAACCTCTTGTCGGCGATCGGTATTATCCAGGACCTTCCCGTGCGATCGCAGGATGCCATCATAGCTGTAGGAGAGACTCTATCCGCCCACCTTCTCGTCATGGCTCTCAATTCTCTCGGTACTCTGTCGGAATACGTCGATACAGCCCACATCATTCCTTCGACCTTGCGGTACGACTCCGACGAATACTGGGACAAAGTAGAGGCGATCTTCCGAGACACCTTACAACGTGTATCTCATGGGCACGTGCCCGTTGTACCCGGATACTTCGGTGATACGGCCCTTGGCATCATCACCTCTGTTGGTCGAGGCTATTCGGATTATTCTGCAAGCCTTATTGGAAGCGCCCTCGGAGCATCAGAAGTGCAGATCTGGACGGATGTCGACGGCGTTTTGTCTGCCAACCCGAAAGTTGTTCCCACTGCATTCATTTTGGAGCGCATCTCGTACGACGAGATGGCGGAGCTCTCCCAATTCGGAGCGAAGGTGCTCCACCCCTTCAGCGTCCGACCAGCCGTAAACTCGAATATCCCGATGCGGATTCTGAATACCTTTAACCCGGAGTGTCAGGGCACGTTGATCGAGGTAAAGCACTGCTCATCCGACAACCCGTTCAAGTCTATCGCATACAAGAAAGGCATCACGGTCGTACGTATCACGACCCCACGAATGCTCATGTCACACGGGTTTCTCGCCCAGATCGGAGAAATACTTGCTCGGCACCTTGTCAGCATCGATCTCATCGCCACCTCTGAGGTAAGCATCTCGTTTACCATGGACGATGGCTCCAAGTACGTGTCAGCTCTCCATGAGGATCTATCTGCGCTGGGGGATGTGTCTGTCTCGTCAGGACAAGCGATTGTAAGTATCGTCGGTACCGAGATTGCAGGATGTGACGATCTTCTGCCGCGCGTGTTTACATCTCTTCACCGCGCAGGGATCAAGGTGAATCTTATCTCCTTCGGCGATCTAAAGATCAATTTGAGCATCATCGTAGACGACAGCTCCTGTGAGCAGAGCGTGAAGGCGCTACACGACGAATTTTTTCGTCACTAACGCGACGACTACAGCAGCTCTACATTGGCCCGCGGGACGGTAACCGCGCGACCGTCATCCAATCGTGCCTTGAGCACCCGAGACCACGCGCCCGTTTCTATTCTCTGCGGGTCGTGCGGAAGCTCTTCGACAGTTCCGCTCAAACCAAAAAAGGGCACACGAATCAATCGCACTCTGGAGCCGACCTCGAGACCGGTCGAGCCCGCCGAGGTCCGAAGCGAAGTGTCCTGCTCTGCTCGAGCCACAGAAACTATCTCCGGCCGTATAGCTCCTGCGCGCACTTGTGTCGCTCCATTCAACGATGCGCGCGCTCCATTCATTGCTCGCAGAGTTTCCCAAACGCGCTGTCCCATCGGCAGAGGACCGAACCCTTCCGTCACGATTAACGTCATCGAGACATTTTCGTCGCCTGTTACAGCAACGCCGATATCATGCCCAACGTACTCCCGTAAGGCGCGATCGTCGATCGAGCCGGTGATGAATCCCACCGCTCCGGCATCGCGTGCTTTTGAAATCGCTTCAAGCGTCGGGGTACGCCCACCGACCAAGACAGCTCCCGGCGCTGCCGCCGGAATGTGGGACGATGAGATCGCCGTCGTAGGCTCGACATCGAGTACCTGTACCGTGCCTATTCTTTCACCTCCCACACCGAAGATCCCCTGAACGAACGAGGCCTCTGACTCGATCACGACCGCTCGTTGCCCATCGACCTCGACGACTCGACCCTCGAGATACGCCGACAATTCGAGCTTTCGAGGAGCGGCCCGTATACCGAGGTGGCCCGTCGACTCGGTCACGAACTCCACGGTTCCCGAGATTGGCGCAGTAATAGTGCTTCTGAAGAGCCCCCACATTCCGCGCACCTCCGCGAGGAGATCTCCTTCATTGATCCGCGAACCTACAGAGACTCGCAGGACATCACCAACCTCTTGTGGTATCACACCCAGCGTTTCCGCCACTCGCACGAGGCGCACCTCTCCCTCGAGATAGGCCCGAGCTACTATCTGCTCTCGAGAGACCGTGTCTCCCTCTTTGACCAAAATCTCCCCTGCTATCGGCAGTTCACGCCGCCGCCTCACCAGGTGATGCGAGGAGACTTTAAGACCCGGAGTAAATGCATGTGCCATAACGTTACGAGATCAATTCGAGGTTACGATACACTTGGCTTTGAGCTCGCGCCGCATCCTGCGGCATCACGATCGGTCTATTCCGCCCGTCACAGAGAATTCCGCATTCTCCGAGCTCAATACGTCGCTCGACCACCTCACCCAATCCTCCACCGACATTTACGGAGCGCTTCAGCGGTACGACTCGAATCGTTGCCGTTCCGGACGTAGGTGTGGAGAGGCGCACGACCTCGTTGGCACGAACCTCACCAACTCGTTGTGAATCGAGAAAGACCTCTGCCAGCAGGGAGGACTCGGATGCTTTGGACGAATACACCGGTACAACCGCACAACCGAGATGCACGAGGCAGTCGTGCTCGAATATCTCCTGCGCTGCCACGGGATGAACAGAAGCGAGCACACCGAGGTGGGGCATCATGAAGATCGAGTCGACCGCGAGCTGGGTTATTCCTTGGAGACCGAACCCTTCGAGCATCATAAGCGCCGCCTGCATGCGAACAGGCGCATGGCTCAAGACCCCTCCCGAACCGATGACCATATCGAGCTTCATCAGATCGACTAGTTCGTAACGCTCCGAAGACTGACGAAATACGTCTGCTATACCTTTTTCGCGAGCAGCTTCAAGCCCCACTGCAAGAGAGCGATGGTGTGTGAGGGAGAGGCGAAGCGCCTCACGACACACGGCCTGCTCGACAAAAAGGTCTTCGACTGTTTGTGGAATGGAGGTCGGCCGAATCATCTTATTGAGTAGACGATCCCGCAACTCGGAATCTCCGATCTCGAACGGCAACCACCTCTTGATAGACTCGGTGCCTGCCTCAAGCAATACGTTAGCAACTGAGTAGGACATGCCAAGATTAGCACTGACCGTCCGATTGAAAGTTGGCGTTCCGCTCTTGTCCCGAAAAACGGAGAACACATCGGTCGTAGCCCCACCGATATCAACACATAAAACGTTGTGACCGCTCGTCGCACTGTAGCGTTCGACGATGTCTCCGACCGCTGCAGGAGTAGGCATAATCGGCATAGGGCTCCACGACATGAGCTTGCCATAGCCAGGCGAATGACTCATGACATGTGAGAGAAAGAACTCGTGAATAGCCTCGCGAGCTGGCCCGAGATTCTCCTGCTCGATGGTGGGTCGCACGTTGGGCACCACAACCAACTGCGCAAAGCGGGAGAGGATCTTCTCAACTTCAGCCGCTGCATCGATATTACCGGCATAGATTACCGGGAGCTTCAAAGTATCGCCGAATCTGGGCCTCGGCGCCGCTGCCACGAGGATCTCGGCCATCTCGACTACGTGCTGCGTAGAGCCTCCATCGACACCACCGGTCAACAGAACGATATCCGGCTTTATGTGTCGGATCCGCTCGATACGCTCGTAATCTTCACGCGCATCGTCGGCGGACACAGCATCCATGACGATTGCACCTGCACCGAGGGCTGCTCTCTCCGCAGATTCGGTGGTGATGTTTCCCACGACCCCCGCAACCAACATCTGCAGTCCGCCACCAGCCGAGCTGGTCGAAAGATAGAGATCGATTCCGCTTGCAGGATTATTGTCAGTGACGAGGAACGGCCGCTCGCCCTCTCGAAGAATAGGACGAGCGCTGAGCTCCTGCACTTCAGCGAAGGCATTGAGCGCCCCGACCGTGACATCAGCGACCGGCTCCTCAACGGTAGTAGGCGCCTCACCACGGAACGTTTGTTGCCAGCGCTCAGGGCCTCGCTCGAAGAGAAGCGCCTTGGTCGTCGTAGACCCGCAATCCGTCACCAAAACTGTTCTCAGTTCTTCCGGCTTTGTCTTCATCGTCATCCGTACCCAACCAGTTGGAGGATCGCCGAGAGCCAATCCCGAACGATGAACTGCACACGTTCGACCAGAAGAGCCAAGCGGGCCATAACGGTCGAGCCAAAGAAAGCACCGAAACAAACCATGAGTAACGGCCTACCGAGCGGCGCGATCTTGCCCTGAATCGACCCCTCCTTACCAAATGTAAAGAAGAAATAATTGAATACGAGCAGCAAGGTCGCTACGAAGAGCACATTATTGAAGCTCGCCAAAGCAGAAAACTCACCCCCCACGTATACGACGAGAGGCTTGAAGCTCCCTACGATTTGCGGAAGCGCCTCAGCAAAGAAACCTCGAATAGCTAAAGCACCGGACAGGCCAAGCGAAAATCCGATCACGAGGCGAGCAAGCCAAGCATGCCGCTTGGAGTATATGAAGTAGTACAACAATCCGAACGCCATCGGTATCAGATAGAGAAGATACAGAGGCTGGTACGGCTCGGAGACCGTACCATCCGGATACACTACGCTGTTCAAACCGAGCATAGGCTCCAGAATCTTCGGCCACAAGAAATCACGGATGGTCAGTACCGGCAAAACCGCCGCGGCAAGACCTATAAAGATGTGCTCGAAGAAGCGGTAGAATGCATTCTCACGAACGAGAAAGCTGAAGATAGCAAGTGTTGCTACTCCTCCGAGAAGCACCGAAGTCATCGACCATGCAGAAGCTTCAAGCATTGCTCTGTCTCCTTGCTCGAACGAAACCCACGATGTTTCCCGCCACAATGAGCAGGATCAACACGACGTGTGCAATGATGAGAGCGGTATTCCGCACCAAAAGCGCCTCGTTCTGGCTCTTCGGGTTGCGCTGCTTGAGCACTTCTGAGTACCACGCAGCCCCAGCTACCCCTTCGAGTAGTCCGTGGAGCTGATTCGAGTCGAGAAAGATATAGGCCTCTGGAATCGTGATCGATGTGCATCCATGGACTATCGTTGGGCGATACCCGCTCTTTTGGAAGAATTGAATAATCGTATCGAATACACCCACGAGACCAGTAACTTCTGCCACAAGCTTCACATGCTCGATACCACCGATGGAAGCGAATGTTGGATAGTGCGTAAATGGCATACCGTTGACATCTCTTCCGAAATACTTCGAGAGATCTTTTGCGGCAGCCAGATTCTGCATCATTTGCGCACCCCCCGGCTGGTATCCTGCATTGATCCACGCCTCCCCATAGCGCCACGATTGGCCGGGCATCTCCTTCTCCAGACGCGCAGCGATCTCGCGTGGGATGGAGTTCAAGACCGCCTCAGCTAATTGATACTGCGAGAGCACGACAACCGGAATACGACGGCGAAATAGGTGTTCTATGACAACCTCGGCCTGAGGCTTATTCTCTGCAATTGTACCAGGTCCGAAATCCATCCAAAGCAACGCGACCTCGCCCTGCTTGACCTGTACCTCCTCGACCACCTCGTACATCCGCTCGGCAGATACGAGACGAGAGGGAGGCCACGAAAATTCGAAGATGACCGGAATGGACACCGCAACGATCATCACAAGGTAAATCAAGCGTCTCTCAATCATCTCTTCTCGCGGGCTCCGAAGGACTTGGATTCAATCGAGAGCCACATGCGAATAGCGAGCATGAGGCCAGCGACACCGGCACCGAGTCGAATAGCCCGAAATGCCGCACTGTTGGGAACTTCTAGCAACCACTGTCGCACCTTGGGTAGCACAGTGTAGGCATCTTCACCGAAGGAGCCGAGCTTGAGCATCAAGAAGACAGCCGATATCTGACCCAACATCACCACGACTGCGGCGGTCATCATCAACGCCGATTCGAGCGTTCTCACTCGGAAGGCCCGATATGCGGCGGCGGCTATATATACCCCCAAGAGAGAGAACATCGCCGCGCCGAGCTGAACGAAGAGCCCGTCGTACAACACCTCGTACAGCCGCGAGAAGATAGTCATCGATTGATCCGACTGACGTAACGCAGAGTACGCGCCGCCAAGTCTATTAGCTCCATCGACAAACTCCCCGAGTATAGCTTTATTAGCCTCGTTAAGGGCCGAAAAATCCGCCCCCTGTAGCAGTTCCAGGGGCCCACGAAGAGCGTCGGCGGCACGTTGCAGCTCCACGGCTAGAGCAGTGTGCGCCTCACTGGAGGAGGATGAGCTTGCCGCCAGAGACGCTGCTGCGATCGAGTCGAGCTTTTCTCTACTGTATCGCGTCAACGCCGCCACTCGCTCGGCCAGAGAAGGAACCACCCCTCTTCGAGCGGCATCCTGTTCGTCGTCGACAATCCTGTTTGCGAACTCGCCGATAAGTTGAACCTGGCGAATGTCGTAAGAGGATGACAACCCATTCATCCACTGGCCAAAGGTAATTACGAGCATAAACACGAGGGCCACGAGGAGCGCCAAGCTATTACCCCAGCCAGGTCGCTTGAATACGAGCTTTCCGCCATGACCCATGACGAGGTTGATCAAACCCAAACCTATCGCCATCGCTCCTACGACGATAAACCCGTTGGTGATCGATTCGTGACGCTCGTGGATCCCCAGCGCAACAAGTGCCGACTCCGGCAATAGGAAGTGCAAGAAGAAGTAGACTCCTCCTAACAGCGTAACGATACGAACGAGAGCAGCGCGTCGATCCATGCCTCTGCTTCTTACCTCCCCACACCAGGACTCGACAGCCATTCCATCCAACCCTTCCAGGCTGTCCAATCAGCAGCGAGAAGATGGTGTGGCATCCACTCTTTGAATACCGGATAAAACTGTCCGGCTGTGGCACATAATACTCCACAAATGATGAGAACCCCGAAAATCAGCTTGACCCTGTCCTGAGCTGCCAGAGCAGCAACCTGAACTGGCTCTCTACTCATATAAGCAGACGCACCGAAGAGCTCCTCTCCAATTAGCGTGTAATCGCAGGTACAGATAAAGAAGGCCACCTGCTCTGGACTGACACTTGCCGCCACTTGACGAGCGCCTACTTGTTGACCGGCCTCTGCCAGAACAAGTGCTTCGGCCGCAAAGACTCCAAACATGAACGCGGCCCCGGCACGTGCTCTGTGAACGAGCCCCATATAGCCGGAAGCAAAAGCGAACTGCTCACTCGAGAGAAACACGATACTTTGAGGATCAAAGGCGTTCGCTCGCCCGGCGGCTCTGTACGCTTCTCGTACCGTATCCTCGACGATGGCCATCGCTTCGGGGGAATACTGGGGGATGAGCAGCTTCAATTTGTACTGGGCCGCGCGCTTAGCTATCGAGTGAAGAACTCCAAGACACGCGAAAAGGACCGGTCCAACATCGGTCAAGGCAGTAGTGAACACAACCGGCCTCCCCTGCTCGGCACATCGACCAACCGCACTCTCGATCGCGTCGATGCCGGGAATGCGGCGAATGAAATGGCGGTGCCCGTTGTTGGCACGGGTTAATTGCCGAAAGAGCATCCAGCCCGCAAAAGCGAGCAGCACCAAAACACCAGGTGTTGCATGCTCGAGGCCACCCATGGCTATGCCTTGTCCCCTCTCGCACCTTCGAGTCGTCGAATCAAGAGCTCCACATTCTCGGAAGACGAAAGTACTCGCTCGACAGCGGGCGCAAGGGTAGGCGTGAAGAGCATGCGCATCAGCGGCTCTGTAATCCTATACAACTCTCGTGCGCACCCGACCAAGGGCTTACTCATCTCCAGAACGAAGATTGCTGGCTCGACAAGTTTTCGACCTTGAATTACCTGAACGAGAGATTCGAGGTCGGTCTCGACTTCTATGTGCATGCCTCGAACCTATTCGAAAACGAGATGTTGGGAAAGGATCTGTTGCTGGAAGTTACATGCCCCCTACCGACCACTACCCCGAAGATCCCGCTCGAGCTGCTCGCGCTCTTTCCGAACGCGAGCCAGCTCACCCTTGAGCACGTCTACCTGCTTGTCCTTCGTAGCCTCAATCAGTGCTAGCTTATGCTTCAATTCCGCCGAGGCTGCCGCCACTCGCTGCAAGGCACTGGCTTCCGTTGTTTTGAGCGCGGTAGAGAGCTCGTTTAACTGCTCGGACAGCTCCGCTTCCCGGCGCTTCAAATTGGGGGGGATGGGCTGCGTTTTCAAAGCTTCGAGACGCTTAGTCGCGAGCCCGAGTGATGCCTCGAGTCGTTGTTCATCCATCCTGACAGCATCGAGCTCATCTTCTGCATCTACTATTTTGCTCACATTAGCGACCACATCGGCATCGTCTTGCAGCCGATTTAACTTTACCTCCTGCGCGCGGAGCTGAACCTCCCATTTCTCCAGAACCGCTCGCTGCTCATGTAAACGCGCCTCGACCGAGGGCTTGTCTAGTAATAAAACTGGCTCTGCATCAATCGACGGAATCTCACGCACGCTCGATGCCGCCTCTCCCGTCTTTGAGACCACTACGGCCAACGAAGACAGCCGTTCGTCAGCTAACGGTACCGCCAACCGGCCAACGACGAGGGCTTCGTCTTGGAGTGATGTATTTACTATGATAGCCGCCACTGTCCCTACTATGCCGCGCGCCCCTGAAACTACCAAAGATGCGGAAGCAGGCTCCCCTACGACACGAACAGTTTGGCTGATGGTCACCAAACGCACCTGTGCACTCGCACACGAGGCGATTCCCATAAAAAAAACGAGCACAAGGCACAAAACTCTACTGTAGACCACGGTAGAACTCCTCTTCGCTCGAAGTTTCACTCTCTATCCCGCGATACCGGTCCAATGTATCGATCTCCTCCATTCGACGACGTTCCGCCTCGATTTCATCCTGAACCGCCTTTATCCGATAGGCTCGCTCAAGTTGTTCCTCGAAGCCAGGCGTAGTCTCTGGAGCCAGAAGCTTGAGGGTAATCTCTATCCAGCGCGACTCCCGCTGTAAGCTCTCTCGACTCAGGAACGCCAATCGCCCCTTGGGTGAAACTCGCTGCGAAAGCTCGACATTTCGAATAGTGACATCAAGTGCCTCTTGAGCCTTCCCCAAATCCGCACGTGCGCTATCCAGTGCACTTGACGTGCTGCTTAGCCGCGATGTCGCCTTCTCTCTGAGAGGTTCGTCATTTACGAGGTAGCGGCTCAACTTCTCCATCTTGGTCTTTTGCGAATCATACTTGTGCTTCAGAACCTCGATGGCATCTTCTACGCTCTGCAGGTCGTTGACCAAAGCAGTCCATGCAGGCAGGTCCCCATCCTCTCGATCAAGCTCTCGAGATATCTCGGTTTTCTGAAGATACCACGTACCCTTTCTGTTACTTATCGGGTCCAGACACTCGCCTTCATAGCGGTTCTCGTCCTTGCGCATGCCAGTGAGCCTCAAACGGGAGTCAGGTCCACTTATGATCAACGGAAGGCGGCTTTTGCCCAAGGGGTCTTGGATCGGCGCGTGTTGCGCGGGGATCTTCTGCTCGCCGAGGGCCACGATCAATGAGGGAGAGGTCGCCGCTCGCTCGACATACAAGGGAACACCCGTGTTCTGCCCTTCGTAGAAAACCATTCCCACATACACACCTTGTGGCACATCGGGAAAGGAGCGCGATACGTCGCGCCAAAACAAGTAGCCGACAAGAACGAGAGCAACGACCGAAATTGACAACACAGAGGAAAGAGCCCGCCGCATGAGATGCAGTGTACAAACCCTCCCGGAGGACAGCAATTCGCTAAACGGATCTTCGTGCGGGCCTTGGCTCTTGACTAAGAATGTCGCCGTTTCGTCGTATCGGGCCCTATCTCAACGCAAAAAAGACTCTCGGGCGTCAGAAGTCGAACTGAAATATCTCGTGTACTTTGGCGCCAGGCTCGACCTTGTAGAGATTTTTGAGTAGCCCGTCACTCATACTATAGACCCACCCATGAATAATCGGTCGTTGCTCCTCGTGCCATGCCTTCTGGATGACTTTTGTCTTCATCAAATTGCGCACCTGCTCGTGAATATTGAGTTCGACCAACCTATCAGCCCTCGCGTTTGCATCGCCGACATCATCGATATCGTGACGGTGCGTGTAGTACACATCCTTGATCTGGCGCAACCACTCGTCGAGTATACCGAAGCGTTGGCGAGACATTGCGGCTTTCACTCCTCCACACCCGTAGTGTCCACAGACGATCACATGCTTGACTTTAAGAAACTCAACCGCGAAAGAAAGCACACTGTGCAGATTGATGTCGGTGTGATTAACAAGATTGGCTATATTTCGGTGGACGAAGATCTCACCGGGCTGAGTACCGGTTATCTCCTCTGCGGGCACCCGGCTATCCGAGCAGCCAATCCACAAGAACTCCGGCTTTTGCTCTCGCGCTAAATCCTCGAAGTAGCCGGAGTCTAAACCGAGCTTCTCCTTGACCCAGGCTTTGTTTGCCAGAAGCAATCTCTTGTACGAATCCATTAAACACCTCCTACATCGGTTAGCGGAAACAATCTGAATCGAGAGGGACGAAAATTACGTACCTGAACGGCGATCTGCCTATCTACTGCTGAAGCCTTGAAATCCTCCAGTATCTCGAGAATATCGAAGTCTATGAACATCGCTCCTCCTCCATCGATGAGAATCGACGCTCCATTCGGTATCCGAGCTAGATCGCGCTTCAACTTCATCTTCTGGACGAACGTGGCATCCTTTGCAAACCGGATTAGGTAAAAACTATCCTCGTGTACGAGGGTGTAAGCTGCGTGGTAGTTCATCCGCAACACGACCATTAGCCCTACTGCCGTGCCTATCAGAACTCCTGTTAGGAGATCTGTTCCTATCACAGCTAGAACGGTGACGATGAAGGGGAGAAACTGATCGGAGCCAGTTTTGTACATCTTCATGAAAAGGCTCGCATTGGCCAGTTTGTAGCCTACCAAAATGAGAATAGAAGCGAGCGCTGCCAGAGGAATCAAATTTAGTATTGTCGGTATAACCACCACACACACGAGGAGTAGCATACCGTGAACGAACGAAGAGATACGCGTACGACCGCCTGAATATACGTTAGCGCTACTACGAACGATAACAGATGTCATCGGAAGACCGCCCAGGGAGCCTGCAATCATATTGCCTATACCTTGGGCAACCAATTCACGATTCGGATGAGATACTCGCTTCAAGGGATCGAGCTTGTCAGTCGCCTCGATACACAGCAGGGTCTCGATACTACCAATCAAAGCCACGATGCCTGCTGTGGTCCACACTGCTGGGTTTGCGAGCAGTGCCCAGTCAGGCTTCGCTGTAGAGGCGACGAGATCCGTAATTCCGGTGATACTCGGCAAGGACACGAGCTGTCCTGCTTCCGCTGTGAGCAGGAACTCTGGGAAGAAGACCTTGAAAAGCTCATTACTTGCCACGGCAACCACGACTGCCACCAACGGGCCGGGTATACGCTTGAAAAAGGCCTTACCGCGACTAGCGAGCATCTCCCAGGCAAGGAGAATACCGACTGACAGAATAGATACGACCACTGCGCCCAAGCTGACAAAGTGTCGCGCCGAAAACACCCAAGAAATAAAGGTCTCACTCGAATTGACTGCGCTGAACAAACTCTCTTCAACGTCAAATCGCTCATTCCATCCTAGAGCAAGGGGAATTTGTTTAATGATGATGATGATGCCGATCCCCGCCAACATCCCTTTGATGACACTTGTTGGAAACAGCGCTGCCAAAGTACCAGTACGAGCAAGTCCCATCACCACTTGAATAAGGCCGGACAAAACCACCGCAACCAAGAACCCCTCGAAGGAGCCCACTGCATGCTGTCCAGCGATCACCGTCATGGTTAACCCGGCTGCGGGGCCACTGACACTGAGCTCACTACCCGAGATCAACGACACCACGATGCCAGCAACTATGCCGGTAATGATACCGGCGAGGAGCGGCGCTTCTGATGCAAGCGATATACCGAGACACAGCGGAAGCGCGACCAAGAACACGACAAATCCGGCTGCAACGTCCTGCTTGACGAAATCAAATCTGAAGAAGCGGCTACTCATGAAATTAACCTTATGGAGAAGAACAAGCTGTTGCTACCGGCTTTATCCGGCAGACTACAAACATTTAAAACTGCAAACTGATGTCTGTCGACGATAGTTTTGCAACCTCTCCGACCACAGTACACCGATGAGCTGCCTTCCGCTCGTTTATCGATTTAATCGATACTTACGATAACTTTCTTGTCCATGAATTTATCCTACATAGACCCTGCAACTGAGCGGGCTAGGGAGCTATTTTAGACCCTCCTTGCAATCGGCTCAGTCCGCCTCCTGGTACAACACAATCGCGAAATTGGCTTAGATTGACCTCAGAGGCTTGCATTCCTATTGCATATGCACTATCAATAGCATCCCAAGTAACGAAAACTATGCATTAAAGGTATTTCTAAATGAAAAGGCATACAAAGCAGCGCGCTGTTGTACAGCGGCTATTTGAGCAAGCTGAGCGCCCCCTCAGCCCTGGCGAGGTTTTCGAGCAGGCTCGCACAGAGCTGCGCGCTATAAGCCTGGCGACCATTTACCGAACTCTTAAAACACTGCTTGAGGAAGGCTCGCTCGTTCCCGTTTCTCTTCCCGGCCTACCAGATCGATACGAAACGCGCGGGTGCGCCGAGCATCACCACCACCACTTCCATTGTGACGATTGCGGGCGTGTTTTCGATGTCCCCGGGTGTGGTTTGCATGCGGAAGTGCACATTCCTTCCGGTTTCTCCGTTAAAAGACACGAGGTCGTTCTGTATGGAGCATGTCGTGAATGCTCCGTTCTCACCTAACCCTGCTTCTTGTTTCCGTTTCAGTGAGTATGAAGATGAAGTCGATTTATACCTTGCTTTTTACCACCGCTGTGGCGGCTCCAATCGCTCACACCTATGCCGAAGACGCAACGACATCCCAGTCTCCCGACTCCGCCTACAGACTAGAGGAGCTAGTGATAGAGTCCTCACCACTACAGCAGACACTTATTGAGTCGGCGCAACCCGTGTCCGTTTTGACGGGCGACGATCTCGATCTAAGAGCACAAACCTCTCTTGGTGACACTCTTGCCAGTGAACCCGGAGTTTCCTCCTCTTCGTTTGGGCCTGCGGCTGGTCGGCCCGTCATACGCGGACTTGGTGGCGACCGCATACGCATCCTCGAAAACGGTGTCGGAACTCAAGACGTATCGAATAGTAGCCCAGATCATGTGGTAACGATCGAGAGCTCATTAGTAGATAAGATAGAAGTCATTCGCGGCCCCGCCTCCCTTCTATACGGAACGAGCGCCGTTGGAGGTATCGTAAATGTCTTCGACAATAGAATCCCAGAGAAGCTTCCAGACTCTCCTATCAAAGGCAGCGTCGAATTGCGGGGGGAAACCGTAAATTCCGGACGGAGCGGACTGATGAATGTGACCGCCCCAGTCGGCCCATTCGCGGTCCATGTCGATGGCTTCCAACGACGTACTGATGATATCCGCATTCCAGGATTTGCACGAACCGAGTCGATTCAGGAGTCAGTGGAGATTGACTACCCTGAGCCACGCGGAAGGGTGCCCTTCAGTGACAGCGAAGCTGACAGTCTAACCCTCGGCTCCTCATACATCTTTGACAGAGGCTTTATTGGGGCGGCTGTTAGTGAACTCAACTCGGATTACGGTGTGCCTAACGGAGAAGAGAACATCAGCATCGACGCCAGACGACGTAGAGTAGACGTACGTGGTGCGGTCCGTGACACGGGTTCTTTCATAGAGTCGATATCGACTCGCATGGGGATAACTGATTACGAGCACACCGAATACGAGGGTGACGAGGTCGGCACTCGCTTTGATCAAAACGCCTTCGAGGGGCGTATTGATATGAAGCATTCCGCCGTTGGGGCGGTTACGGGGTCGTGGGGCCTGCAGCTCCAAACTAACGATTTTCAGGCTGAGGGAGAGGAGGCTTACCAACCCCCAACGGACACCAGGACGTATTCTTTGTTTGCTCTTGAAGAGGCAGCCGTAACGGACGCCCTCACTTTGCAGCTCGGTGGCCGCGTTGATTGGTCAGATCTCGACAGCTCAGGCTTCGATGCCGGAGCGCTCGACAACAGCAGCCGCTTCTTCACAACTTTCAGTCAATCGGCTGGCGCAGTGTGGGATCTAGCCAACCCCTACTCACTAGCGCTCTCAATTGCACACTCGGAGCGAGCCCCTAATGGCCAAGAGCTCTTTACCAATGGACCTCACGTTGCCACCGGATCATTCGAAGTAGGGGATCCGAATCTGGACACCGAGCGATCCCTCGGCACAGACCTGACTCTACGCAAGACGAGTGGGAGCATTCGTGGTTCTATCGGGGGATTCTACAACCATTTCTGGGATTACATCGCCCTCAATCCGACGGGAGGGGTCGAAGACGATCTTCCCGTATACAGATACGAGGCTGTAGCTGCAGATTTCGTTGGCTTCGAGTCTCAGCTCGCCTTCTTCGCCGTGGACAAGCCGGGCAAAGAGATCTCATTCGATATTCAGCCGGACTACGTTCGCGCCAAGGATCGTGACAACGACAACAATTTACCTCGCATCCCGCCATTCCGATTGAAGACGGGTATTAATTACTTCAACGAAGATCTCTTTCGTGCTCGATTCGAGGTACAACAGGTCTTCGCGCAGCGAGAAACCGCAGCTTTCGAGACATCTACCGACGGCTACACGATGGTCAACGCATATCTTAGCAAGGAAATCGCCATGGGAGACCACGTACTGGAGGTGTTTCTTCGAGGTAGCAATCTCTTGAACGAGAAGGCTCGCAACCACGTATCCTTCATCAAGGATGTGGCACCGCTCCCGGGAGCCTCTGCACTTCTCGGTGTGCGCGTTCGATTTTGAAAACAGGCAGGTCGCTGTCGCTCAACACTTAGGTTCACATACAGAAGGCTGGGTGACACTCGTACATACGAGGTTCAGCCCAGCCTTCCGAGCTCCAGAAAGAGCGTTACTCGACGTACTCCCTAGCCGACTCCGAGGAGCTCGACTTCGAAGATGAGGGTAGCGTTGGGAGGAATTACCCCGCCTGCGCCACGTGCTCCATACCCGAGGTCTGGAGGAATCATGAGGGTACGGACACCACCGACTTTCATTCCGGCGACTCCTTCATCCCACCCGCGAATTACCTGACGGGCCCCGAGGTTGAAATCGAACGGCTCACCACGATCCTTCGAACTGTCGAACTTCGTACCTGCCTTGCCGTTTTCGTCGAGCCACCCAGTATAGTGAACGCTCACGCTCTGCCCCGGCTTCGCTTCCGCACCAGTACCAACTTTATCATCCCGGTATTTGAGCCCGGACGCGGTTGTGACGATCTCAGCCTGAGTTTTCTCCATCTTCTTACCTTCTCCGAATCCGATAGCGGGAGCCCCCAATACGAGCCCGACCGCCACCATTGTTGCCAGATATCTCTTCATATCTTCCTTTATGGTTCGCATAGCACCTCCGCGCGAAGTCGAGGCAGCCGAAGTTTCTACTGCAGCTCGCTACTCCATGCGGCACTGCCTATAGTCTACCGACCGGCATTTTCCTTCAACTCTCGAAAGCCGGCGCACGTCGTTTCAGCACATTACCCCTCTTGCCATCTTCTCCAACGGACTTCAATTGGTGTAACCTGATGGTGATTTTCGAGCCGAGCGGCTATTATATCGAGTCGACACTTACAGTGAGCGTTTTATGATGCAAAGTCCCGATCAGTCTGGTTTTTTGACGACCAAGCTCGAGAGCGCCCTTGCATGGGCTCGTAAGTACTCCCTCTTCTCGTATCCATTCGTCACAGCCTGTTGTGGTATGGAGTTCATGTCAGTGAACTGCTCCCACTACGACACGGACCGTTTCGGGGCAGCGCTTCCACGATTCACCCCCAGACAGTCAGACCTCTTGTGGGTAGTCGGAACGGTCAATCATAAGCTTGCACCCGTTCTCCTTCGAGTCTACGAACAGATGGCGGAACCGAAGTGGGTAGTGGCCTTCGGAGCGTGCGCATCCTCAGGCGGTTTTTACGACAACTACACAACAGTTGCGGGCATAGACAAGATCATCCCAGTCGACATGTACATTCCCGGCTGTCCGCCTCGTCCGGAAACGGTTCTGGATGCGCTCATGAAATTGCAAAGCGACATTCAAGGCTCACGGCAACAGATTGTCCCATCTCAGGGCGGCAAACAGTATCACCCCGACCTCCCTCCACTACTCGGAGAGCCAATCGATACGAGACTTACAAAGCCGGTATAGGGGCGCTTGCCTCGCACTCCTCCGAGCGAACCCAAGAGAGGAGCGGCCCGATATCGACCGGTTTACAAAAGAACTCGCGTGCACCATGCGCAGCGCACCGATAGAGTAGATCTTCGGAACCATCCCCACTCGCGACAGCAATTCGGGTATTGATTCCACGCTCTTTGAAAAGCTCTATCAACTTCAGTGCGCCCCCGTCAGGCATCGTAGCGTCGCACAATACCGCTTTGGTAGCTGCGGACGCCGCCATCGTTGCTGCCTCTGCAACCGAAGTCGCCCCTCGAACGGTGAGACCACTCGTGCCGAGCACTCTTTGAAGCGCAGCCACCTGTTGCTCGTCGTCGTCTACGATGATCAAATCAATTGCTTCCGTCGCCGCGCCAACTACCGCTCGATCCTCGTTCTGGGGCGACGCAGAGGAGAGGTCGGGGCCCCTCGGAAGGACGATCTCGATCGTCGTTCCACGCTCGCTTGAGGATGCGACACACAGCTCTCCCGCATATCGCTCGATACGCCGCTTGCTCGAGACCAACCCCATTCCCCATCCCGAAGAACTCGAAACAGTTCTACAGTGCGGCTCTCGCAGCTCGGCCAAGATCCGCGGATCGATACCAGGACCTGTGTCACTGACCACCACTACCACTCGGTTTCGGTCGCAGCGTAGCGTGACATTTACATCACCGGCGCGGGAATATCGAATCGCATTTCCGAGAATATTCGACAGGACTCGCTCCAACTCGATGTCCGGAATACGCGCGCCGATCCCCCGAAGAGCGCTATCGACCACGATAGAAACCCCCTCTCGTGTTCCTTCCGACCTGCATCGTGCTACGACCCGTCGGACCACATCGTCCGCGTTGCACACGCCGAGGTGAAAGCGCGAGCGATCTACCTGCGCGGGAGACAGAGACGCAAGTAGATTCTCCATGTACGAGAGCTCCTGCGACACACTGGAAATAATCGTCGCGTCGCTCTCCGCGCTAAGTGGAAATTGGGTTAGCAGATACTTCAAACCACCGACTGGCGCTCGAACATCGTGCAGAACCGCCGCCAGCTCCCTCTCTTTCTCCTCCAAGTCAGCCACTCTCGACGAAGTGCTGATGATAGCCGACACTACACCTTCATATTGCTCGAACCACCCTGCCAGCTCACTCGATATCTCCCGAACCTCCTCTACGATTCTCGAATGCGCGACCGCGTACAGCCCTACCCAGAGAAAACATTCCCGGCGCGCCGAAAGTCCGATAGGCGTGACTATCCGACAAGACACCGAGCTACGCGGAGCCGCATCGATGAAACTTGCCCCATCCAGCGCATGATCCTTGACCATCAGAATGCTTTCACGGCGCTCATGTTCGAGCACGAGCCCTTTGAGAGTGTCAGAAGGCAAGGCCATGTGCTCGCGCGCATTTCCCACCATCAACCGCCCATCGGACGAGCGCACTACGAGGGCCAAGTCCGCCGTGCCCTCAGGAGCAAGATAAAGGAGCTCCCAGGCAATACGACGGAGAAGCATCAGAACCGACGGCTCCCGCTGAACTGCGAAAAAGGCTAGCGCACGAGCGCATGCGACTGCACACCCCTTGCTCATGCTGCCTCTTGAAGAGCGACTCGTTGGCTCAAGCGTCGGATATGCGCACACAACACACGAGGATCCTTGGCCTTCGACACGAAGGCATCTGCTCCGCGGGCTAACAATGCCAATTCCGCATCTACGTCGTCATCCGAGGTCAACATAATGAAAGGCACTTCGCTCAACCAAGACTGACCTCTGACCCTGTCCAGAAGCTCCTGCCCATTCATGAGCGGCATGTGAAGATCACACACGACAGCCCGGGGTTTGAACCCACTAGCATTCGAGAGCCGCTCCCACGCGACGCTACCGTTTGGTGCGAAGTGAGGCTCAAATCCATCGCGCTCCAATAGTCGCTCGAGCACTCGACAAAACATCGGATTGTCATCTACGACGAGCACCGGCAAGCGCCCGCCCCGAGGGCTTTCGCTACCGCGCGCTGCGTGCGGCACTTCCACTACGCCATCTTCATTCACCGGCGCAGGTAACATCTCTTGGGATTTCGGGCCTGGCAGTTCTGCCGCTACCGGTCCTAACGTAGAAGGTGGCGGAAGGGATGAAGGGAGCTGGGGACGCGTCGTCTCGAGCTCACCCCACGAAAGCCTCACGTTACCAGTCGCCCCAAGAGAGCGAACCAAAACCTCTCCTCGCTTGGGCGACACGAAACAAGACCCCTGGTAGCGGCTGAGGAAAGTCGTGATGTCTCCAATCACATCCTGGCGGATATTTCCTACTCCACACCTACCGTCTCTCGTCGTGAATTGATAGCGGGCCCTATCTTCGGACGAAACGATCTCCACACTACGAGCGCCATGAGTAGCGGCCTCGTGCACGATCGTTTCGATCAGAGACTCGCTCAATTTGGTCCGCCGCTCGAGTGCGCTTTGATCCTGGAGAGCCTCATCCTCTATAACTCGTCGTTCTGCTGCATCGAGAGCGCGCGCGATGTCGGACCAGGCCCCGAGCCCTATCGGCACGCTCCCGTCGTACATCGGCAAGGCCCGAACCTCGGCTGGATCCACTGCGATGAAGCGAACTATCGAACCACCTTCCATCACTGGAACTACTCCGACCTTGCGGAGCGCCGCTAAGAGAGCGCGTGCATCTTGCGGTTGTTGCGGCAATTCTGGCACCGGAACTCGTTCGTGATAATCGACTTTGAGCTCTTGTGCAGCAGCGAGGGTGAATTCCTTTTCACTGACACCGACCCAGGCCGCTGCAAGCACGCCCCATTGACGCCTATCGTTACTGGACGCTACGACCTCCCTGAGAACAGAGCGAGGAACCAAGCGATCCAAGGCTCTGACCAGCGACGGCAGCGGCATGGCACGCTTCCCCTTACGAACTTTGGATATCAGGCTACTGATGATTTTTCTCACTGCGATCATAACGACACCTCCTCTCTCGGTAGAGAGATATGAACGAACTGAACCATAGATTCTTCGGCGACACCCGGCACTCCTATCACCTTCCCCGCCACGCCTGCACCTATCAGCACCGCGTATTCCAAGTAGCGAGGCGCGCTCCCGACTGCGAATGCGGGATAACCCGAAGCACTTGCCTGGTACTTCGCAAGGTCTTGCTCGAGCGACATCTTATCGGACAAGGCCCCCTTGCGCTCGCACACCTCTCGTTCCCGCGACGTAAGCTTGCCGGTGGTCTGATCAACCCCGAAAACCCAGAAGCATGCCACTGCGGATACATCCGCAATTCCACCGACCAGACTTTTTTCGCCATCTGCTACCATACGATCTCGGATCAAGCGGATAACCAGACCCAGTGCGTCTTTGTTCACGTCTAGTCGAGCGCCCGCGCTCTCAACTCGGAACCGAAGCGCTGGTGCGGAGTGCTCGCGCGCCGCCGAAACTGGTATGTTCTGCATTCTGATATAGTCATGAACGACTCCGACGACTCCAGCTGCGAGCAAAACCACGGGCAATAGGACTACCGACCACACGGAGATCTCCAGGTAGGCAAACCCTCTTTCCCTCGGTCCCTCTGCACTATAAAAGCGCGCTCCTTTCATCCCCTACCTCGATATATGCACATCATTACCAAGGTGCCCGAGAGATGCAGCGAGCAGCCTCGGATCACTAAGCTGAGTAGATTGAAGTAACACCTCTCTCCAACGAACACCGTAGAAACCAGGTCGATAGGGTGGTCTCTGATAGCTGCCTGAGGCATTGATTCCAAAATGAACCATATTCACGAGGAGCTGGTGTTGTCGGCTCATCGAATCCAGAACATCAATCGTCGAGTGAATGTAGCCGTCACCTGCTCGCGCACCCCTCACCAAAGTCACAAGACCGATCCGCTCGGTTGGAGACGCAGCATATCGCGTTAGCACAAGTTGTTCGATTTCTGCACCGAGATCCGTCGGCAGAGGCAGCGTGCGCGCTACTCCAGGCACGCTCGCAATCTGACGAGCCGAGACGAGAGAGACCCCGTCACATCCTTGAAGGCTGTCGGTACCCTCGAGCACGTCAATCCCACCCCGAACTCCGGGGGTGAACCCTACTCTCACCGAATCGACTCCTACGGATTCAAGTGTGGATACCAGGGTACCTATGAAACTCTTCACGTCGCGCAATTCCGAGTCCGAACACTCCAAGCCGACACGGGCTACCGTTCTGTCGAATACGATCAAAGCCGAAGACGAAAACCTTCGAGAGCGCACCTCAACGTCAATCGGAATTACCGGGAGTTGCTTACCGACGAAGTCTCCGCACAGGTCAATCAGCACTCCACGATAGTTAGCTCTGAGGGAGAGAAGGCTCGCATTCGGTTGAACGGTTGCCTGTACCGTCGGAGATTGCAGGAACGAGGCAAGCTTCCCCAACTTTCTCTTGATGGATTCACTCGCTTGAGAAGACGTATAGCTACGAGAGAGCGCCCACTGAGCCTCGTCATCCAAAAGCTCTCGAACGCCCTCTCGCACGCTGAAGAAAGTCGCTATGTCGATAGATATCACCAATAGGATCAGCAACAGAGGTATGAAAAGAATTGTAAAAACAAGGGAAGCCGCCCCCCGCTCGGGGAACCACTCAGTTCCCCCAGGCAACAAGCCTCTCACCTGGTGCGTTTTTTCATTCTCCCACAGCGGCATGAGACACCTTTGATGTAAGAGAACTAACTTGAATAAGGGGGATCGTGAGAAAGCACACGATCAGACCCGCGAACGTAAGAACCAAGGGGAGCACGGCCTTGACCGGAAGTTTTGCGATCTCCTCTTCTACGCTCTCCTGGTAGTACGTCTGAGTGGCGTCGCTGAGCTCTTTGAGAGGGCGCACGAGTTCGCCCCCTTGCTGGTAGGCCAACGCAAGATGCACGAAACAGTGCTTCACCGCTGGGCAAGGCACCCCGCGCGACACAGATCGCAGCGAGTCGGCCACGGGTAATCCCGCCTCAGCCAAGTCGACTACTTCGGAAAGAAGGGCAGAGACCGGATCGTTGACACGGGAAGACGCTTCGCGAAGAGCTGGCACGATATCCAGGCCCGACCCAACCGCCATGACGATGCGCTCCATGGTCATGGGTAGATTCAATTCCATACTCTTCAGGAGCCGCGTCGCCCTCCGCTCCTTGCGACCCCGATACCACAGCTCTCCCGCGAGTCCGCCCAAAAGAGCAAACATTATCTCCTGAGGCCCAACAACCACTCCGAGGGTTCGGCGCAGGAGTACCATACACAGGGCTCCTACGATCCAAGCTATGATTCTCGGTCGTTCATATCGCCCACGGCTCGGTTCCACATTGGCCCGAGGCTCAGAAGGAGCATCTTCATCCGACAACAACGTCGCCACTACTCCGCTCGAACGAGCCTTGTCCGAGCCTACGATGAGGAGCAGTAGACCGATCGCAAAGATGAAAATACTCCACATCATAGTCTGCCTACACCGAAGTCTCTCGGCCGAGTGACATCATCCAAACGACACCAATCACTATCAACGCACCACCGGAGATTAGGAGCGCACTTCCGATCGAGTGCTCGAAAACCAACTTAATCCCATCAGGGTTCGTGAAAACTTGCATGAGCGCTATGAGCCCCGCGCACAGAGAGATTCCGACCGCCGACATGCGGTGCATCGCGAGCGCCGCCCGAGTTTTCCGCCTGAACGACTGTCGCTGACGAACTACGCGTGTAACGCGGTGCAGTGGTTCAGCGAGCGAGCTTCCGTGCTTGCGCGACAAACGGAGACATCCCTTGAAAAGCTCGATGTCAGGCGTCGTTATTTCCCGAAACAACCTGTCGATAACCTCCTCCTCATCGCCGCCTGCTGCGAGGCTGCGATGAAATCTCTCGAGCTCGAGTGTGAGAGCCGAATCCGCCGGAAGGAACTCCCGTGCTTCTGACAACGCAACGAGTGGGTCTATTCCCGCTCGTACTGACGACGCAACCGAGGTCAAAAGGGCCGGCAAATCGCGATCGACGCTGCGAGCTCGCTGTCGAAGCACGCGCCGCTCCTTGAGCGCGAGTAGAAATGTCCCTCCCGTGAAACAGAGAGCTCCTTTGAAAACCCCGAGCCAAGCGGCTACGAGCGAGCTGGCTAACAGCAGTAGGGCTAAGGCGACTTTACGGCGCAGCACTAGAAGAAAAACGCTCTGCGCCTCAGAGGCAGGAGGCTGATCAGAAGCAAAGTCTGCACCTTTCTCGGGACCCACATCTGCCATGGGCTTGACGAGCTGTTCGACTATTCGGTCCCCTCTGCGCAAGGAAGCCAGCATCTCTCTTTACCTCCCCAGAGACTGCGCGGCTTCCCGGTATGAGACCTCCAAAGGAAGCTCGATCACATCCGGCATCTTCGAAAACGAGAAGGGCGCACACTCCTTCTCGAGCTTCTCGCGGAATGCGCTCACGCGATTTACAAGACTCCACTGGGGCGTTCCGTTGGTGACCCTATAAGCGAATATTTCACGCTGACGCAACACACCGTCGGCGACTGGGCCGAGCTCGCGCACCTCCATAATTCGACGAATACCGGTTACCTTACAGAGGTCGACTACCACGACAACCTGCACAGCTGTAACCACTTGCGCACAGAGAAGCGTCTTGTCGGCGTTGCGTTGAGCTCTGGCCAAAAAGAGCTCGAGACGAGTCACCGCATCAAGTGCGCTTCGACCATGCAGAGTCGAAAGCCCCGGATGGCCCGATGCACACACATCGACGAACGCTTCCGCCGCCTCCGCGTCACGAATCTCTCCGAAGATAATCCGGTTCATCGCCATACGCATTCCTGCGCGTATGCATTGTGCCGGAGACACGCGCCCAGCCCCCTCGAGATTTGCCTCTCGTGTCGTAACGTATCGGACGTGCGGATGGTCGAGGCGGATTTCGGGCGTATCTTCAATCACAAGAACCGACTCGTCGTAAGGAATGGCTCCTGCGAGAGCTCGCGCAAGAGTTGTCTTTCCCGTACCGACTTCGCCTACGACCAAGAGTGTGCGGCCGATAGTGACGAGTCCTCGCAAGTAGTCAAAGACCGGTCGAGGAGCCAGCCCTACAGCCACGAGATCATCGAGAGAAACTGAGGTATAACGATTGATACGGATGGTCAAATACGGACCCTCGTCACACAACACCTTGTGTACTGCGTGCACGCGCACGAGCGCCCCGATCATCCCGTCCGCTATCGGCTGTTTGGTGGAATACGATGTTCCAGCGCGATGAAGAAGTCTTTCCACGAAAGCTTCGTACGAGCGTTGGTCTGCGAATCTAATCTGCGTTCGGATGTTCCGTCTTCCTTGTTGAATTGAAACCTTGCCAAAACTCGAAACAATGATGTCCGAAACCCGCGCGTCGTCTATGAGCGGTTGCAAGACTCCAAAGGAGAACCAATCTCCCTCTAGATGTGTCAGTATTTCATCTCGCTCGAGACTGGAGAGCTCGACGCCGAGTCGAGTAGCGGCCTCCAATACGAGCCCCCCGGCGTCACGATATCCCCCGGAGAAATTTTGTTGCTGAGAGGCCTTGGAGTTCTGGCGACGCGCCTCCTCGAGCACATGAGCAAGCACCGGGGGCAGCATCGGCGTCTCGCGTGAAGAGGCAGCTCTATCTTTGACTGGCACTTCTCCCATCACTACCCTCTCCCAACAAAAATCCCGCTGGTATACTGTCTGTCGAAACCCAGGCTCCATCCACCAGTGCGAAGCTCTTTTTTTCCGACCCACTACCGACAGAAACTACCCCACTGACGCGGGCGCCACTGGAGGGCTTTCGATCATAGGACAAAGAATCAGCGGAAAATTGTGTGGTCCTCCACGTATCTGGATCACGCGCGCTTCGCAGTGCAAACGCTATCTTCCCGAGCGCGACCGCTGTGTTTATGGCGAGACACTGATCCTGGGTGACCAGCAGCGTGACAGTGCTCGGTATCGGAGCTTGCGCCGAGTCGTCTCCCGGAGAAAGAGAGCGCTCCGCCGATATGACCTTTACCTGCTCGGCAACAACTGTAGTTCGGGATGGTTGAACTAGCAGAACATCTACTATCGATCCACTACGAACCCAGCCCTCGACCGCTGCTGTGGCATCGACGCGAACAGTCATAGCGCGCATTCCGGGGGGAATCCTGCCCACGATCGGATTCGAGATCTCGTCTGGGGCACCAAGATTCGACGCAACTATCGGCAATCCGCCAGGAAGCGCTACCAACGTTACGGCATCGCGCCAGGTACCCAGATCACGGACGGCAGCCTCCGGCAATTGATGCTCTGGGAAAGACTCCATCCGCACCGGGATATCCTTCACATTCGTTCCTGCAGGTACCGGAGCACGGGGCACCGGCACCTGCACTACGTTGAACTCCGGAACAAACGCACGTTGTCGCTCGACGACAGGCGCCGAAACGTATGTCCGCCCGAGCTGATAGGCTCCCAGCGACATCGCGACACAGAGCGAGATCAGCCCAAGCGAACCAGCTCCGAGCGGGATGCGACGAGGCCTTACTGTCGGGGAACGAACTACCACGTGCGCTTCCTTAGTTCTGTATACCCGTTGTACGTCGCTGAGCCCATTGCCCCACGGCGTCGAGTAGATCACTCAGGTTGCCACCCAAGGCATTAAGCGCTGTCCACAAGATACCAGCGATGATCGCGGCGCCTGCGCAGTACTCTAAGAGGGTATAGCCCTTTTCATCTTTTCGGTTTCTCTTGTTCATAGCGATCCTCCTCTCACCTATCAACCACTAACTACCGCCTTGGATACGAGAGCATCCTCGGCAGCTACTTCTTCGAAAGATTGTGCAGTTCGTACAACGGGAAGGAGCGCCATCGCGCCGACCTCGTGCCCGCGTGAATTCGCCGACACCTCCCCACTCTTGGCCGCCCTCTTCCTCGGCACCAGGCGTCGTGCCGAGGAAAGTACAGCCGTGAGCGCGGCAGCAATCCCACCCTGAGCAGCGGCATCGCTATCGCCGAGCATCGGCTTTATACTTCGCTTGAGCGATGGGAACGCGGTGCGCCCACTACAAGCCCACCGCGCGCCCTGCATTGAATAAGGGAAAACGAAGGTACGGGCGGGAACATCGTTGTGGACCAACACCTGCTGACGAACGATAGAGAGAGAGGCTTGAATCTTGCTATTCTGATTGATCACTGTCGTCAACTGCGCGGCGGGGCGCAGATATCCACCGATGAGCGAGACCGCTTGCCTATTGGCGAATGCTCCCGCGGGGTCCCTGTTCGCAACCAGAACAACCTCATCGGCACTTTGATAAAGTGCTTGTCGGCAGCCGGCCACAATCGGTGCCGCATCGACTACTACAATTTGATATTGAGATTGAAGAACCTCGAGTACCCCAACAAAGGTGCGACAAGCCTGTGAGGAAGAGAGGAGCGCCTCATCTGTCGCAACCGGTGGTGGTACGCACTTGAAGCGCGATTCGTCTCTCCATACGGGGAAAGCGCACTCGGCAACGGTCTCTGCCGTTACGACTCGCTGACAGTCGAGCAGCAGCCGCAAAGGTTCATTTACGTAAGGGCGCACCTGCAGAAAGCGGGTCAGGTCCTGCGAAAAGATGTCCCCATCAACCACACAAACGCTTTTTCCAGAATCGAGCCACCCTTCCGCAAGCGCGGCCGCTACCAGGGTAGCCCCAACCCCTCCCCGTGCAGCATCCACTACGACGAGCTTTCCCTTCTCCGAAGAACCGACTCGGCGCTTCAAGAGGACCAAGCGTCGGAAGAACTCCTCACTCGAAGCGGTATCCATGAGAACATCGTCAACTCCGAGCCGCCCCAACTGCTCTATCATGCCGAAGGAGAAAGTCGCGCTATCGAGAACGCACAGCACCACCTTGCCAGGTAGCTGTTGTCGAATCAGGTTAACGTAGGCCGCATCCGCTGAAATCAGCTCTGGACCGATGATGCAGACGTCCAAATCGCCGTGGAATCGAACCTCTTGTGGAGCTAGCAGATGAAGCGACACCCGCGGAAGCGAGAAATGCCGCGCTTCGGGCTGAGACCAGGTCCACCGTTCGACCAGCTGGGCCAACTTCCTACGCCCCTCCGCACTCAAGTCGATCAATCCAAGCTCGATCATTTCGCTCCATGCAACGACGCTTTACTGATAACGGGGACAAGCGTCGCACTACTACCGCAAGACACGAGGGCGGACTCTAGCACGTCACTCTCCGCTTATGGCACATATTTTTTGTATGTCTGCTACAATAAGCCTATTTACGTTCAGGTGTTTACAGAAAGGAACATCCTGGACGTCGTGTCCTATGAGTCTGTTGACTAAGAGACAGCTGACTTATGTCCTTTACGACCTCTCTCGGGGGATGAGACGGAGACTTCAATCCCATAATTGCGCCCCCTCTCGATTAGGAGCAAAATTCGACGGGCTATGGGACTGCTAGAGCTTCGGAAAAATTGGATATTGGGCGGGTATTCTTCTACCTTCGTTTCGTCGTCAGAGCTGTCTGACGTGGGGCTGTGTGACCTAGTGGACGGATGCCTTAGAACCCTCCTGCCGGTCGTGTGCCCCGAGAATGGCAAGACGGAGCTCCTAGATTTCAAGGGGCGTAACCAGCTAGACGAGATCCTTCCCGGTCTTCCAGCAGCCCACAAAGACGAGCTTTTCAGGATCGGGGGCGAATGCGCCGTCGAACAGGAAAAAGAGGGGTTCGCGTGGGACCACTTCGACCTGTGTTGCTACTCCCCGTTCGCTCGCTTCGAAGGCACTCACCATATCGTTCACTCCATAGAGATCAAGCGAACGGGTGCAATCCCTGCGTGGCTCCCACCTCGACTCCTCGGCTCCGCAGCACCCATCAAGCTCCGGTACTTTCGATTCGGCCTGGAGCATTTCCAGAGTAGAAGAACCTTCGCATCTTTGGGCTATACTCCTCAGATTACGGAATCGCTGTTGCTCGACTGTTGCTCAAATACCCTTAGCATCCGCATGACGGTCGAATCCGACTCGAGGAAGGTGGAGAATCCTTTCGAACGAGTTCCTCAGCTGCGAATCTTTGCAGAGGTCTTGCATCAATCCGCAGGCATAGATGTCCAGACTGAATATATGAGAGATCTCAGGGAGAATTGGTGAGATAGGGTGCGCAAGCCACTCACTCTTGCTATGGTTAGGCGGAACAACAATCCGAAACGCCCGGAAGTATGGCACGAACATTCAAAATTCCTTATTTTTCTTTCCACCACTCCGCACACGTTTTGACGGTAGCAATCATAGTGCTCTCGGTCGTGCAGGGGCTTTTGATGCAGCGCGGCATCCATACTTTCTTCTTTATACCCCTAGCGGTCATTTATGACTTCCACATCTGGAGGCCGTTTACCGCCCTGTTCCTAGCGCCCAACCCTGTGGAGATCATCTTTGGCGGACTCATCGTGTACAGCGTCGGAGGAAACCTCGAAAGCTGGTGGGGCAGGAAGAAGTTTCTCCGTCTCGTGCTGGGCATACCGTTGGCAGCAGAGCTTGTGGTTGTCGGCATCGCGCTTCTCTTTCCAGCGCTCTTTAGCACGGCTGCCTACGCGGGAGCTCGTCAGATCATAACGACGATCTGGATACTATACGGCCTTACGTCGCATTTTCACGGACAGAGTCTCAATTTTTGGGGCACCCCCCTCAAAGGCAAGACGTTCGCCCTAATCGGTCTCGGCTTCGTACTTCTCGGCGCTGTTTTCAATGGTTGGATCACGGCTCTTCCGGAACTCGTCACGGCTGGGCTGTGCTACGGCTACATGTACAGGGGGGATCTCCCGGACGTACGGCGTCGAGCCGAGCTCGCGTACTACAATTGGAAGCTAGCGCGCCTCAAGAGCAAGAAGGGCTTGCGACTCGTCAAAGGCAAGAAGAACGGAGACGATCAAGAGCCTGGGCCTCATATTCACTGACCGAACTTCCGACTTGAGAGCACCACTCCGGAGCGTAATGACGCCCCGTACGCCAACAGAGTGGCTGACGCCTACGGACGCGTCATCCTCACCCAACCCACGACAATACCAGGAAAATAGCCATCAACGCACAGGAGATACCTGCGCTGACCAGAACTACTGCTGGCATGCCTTTGACGTCGAATTTGGGATTGAGATCGAAGCGATCTGCAAACGGCTTCAGGACGGACACGAAACCGAATGTCATCAAGAGGGCCCCGAGGAAGAGCATACCCGTGTACGCTTGTTTGGCGCCCTGAGATACAATCCCGAACAACTCGTCGGCCGTATACGCACCTCTCTGGATGACGACCTCGCCCGCAGGATGCGAACCTATCAGGGACATCTCGTCTGCTTGTCGTGCCAGCACGGTATACCGACCAGCCGGAAGAACCTCGTACCAGACACGCATATCTCCCAGGGAAGGCCCCTTCGTATCGGGCTCCCTCTTGATCACCAGCTTGTTGCCTTCTAGTACACCCGATCGGTCCTTGAGCATGTCAGGAGTGAGTTGCAAAGGCGACAGGCTCTCTATGATATTGACGATTGGAGCCCCGTCGAAGGCTCCGAAAAAAGCCATGTTCGGCTTCTTGTCGAGCGGCTGCACCTTCATGACCGGATTTTCGTGCCCCGTAGGCTCTTGAAACCGGAAGAAGTCGATCTCCCCCGAAACCCACTCCAGAGAATAACCAGGAACACCCGAAGATTTGCCGTCCACGTCGGCATTCTCGACCCACTGAAACATCTCGACGTGTCGCACGAGACGCACTACCGGCTGCGGGAGCAAAAACTCATCTTCTAACGGTCCATCGCCTCGTAGATTAGCCGAGGCTACGACGATTTTACCGTTGTTCGCCGGACTTGGCCGAGTCGCATCTATATCGATAGCTTCCTGCAAAGCCGAGGTGAGGGATGATCGTGCCGTCGAACCACCAAGACTACTGGCCCACATCATTACAAACCCGCAGATCACGGTGAAGACACCCAACGCGGAATTCGTCTTCTTCGCGAGATTCTTGATCTTAGCCATGCAATAAATCCTCTAAAGAAAGCCTCGCACCATCGCTCGCATCAGCAGCGCGATCGACTTCGAGTCACGCAACCGGCCAGTTTTAATTGCTTCAAAGGTCTCATCCTTCGACATCAGCACCGTGACGATGTTCTCATCTTCATCAGGAGTTCCCTTCTCCGGCCGCAAGGCTCGCGCACAAAAAAGGTACTGTCGTTCACTACAAAACCCGGGCGTAGGAATCAACTCGCCGAGCGACACGAGGTCATCAGAGGTCATTCCTATCTCCTCCGTCAACTCCCGACGAGCACACTCGCGCGGGTCTTCCCCGATCTCCAAGGTTCCTGCAGGGAGCTCGAGAAGAACCTCTCGAATCGAGTGTCGATACTGCTCAACAAAAACGAAATTCCCGTGAGCATCTATGGGAAGCACAACTACCGCGCCTGGATGCTCGATAGTCTCGTGTCGAAACAGCTTTCCTTCAGGGCTCTCTACTACCTCGCGAACCGCCCGTAGCCTGCCTTGGTACAGAACTTCAGAACTAACGATTTTCATCACTAACACCTATTCTATCGGCCATCATCTCAGCAATCCGCTCAGTCAACTCCGTGGCGGTAAAGATAGGTACAGAGCATCGCTTCTTCACGCATAGAAAGGCCGCCGGTCTCGATAGCCTCGGATAGCGCATATCCGTATCTTGCCTTAGAGCCGATACGCTCGAAAATCGCTCCCGCCTCGCATAAGATGGTAATTTCGACAAAATGACCCGCCAAAGATCCTCTCCGCTTCCGTCGTTGCCATCACCGACGAGAACCGCGTGCGGCGGCTCCGTTCGGAGCTCCTCGTCAGCGAGCAACAAGCGCGCTGCATCGACGACGCTCGCCTCGTCACAGCGAGCCGACAACGCCGACTCGAGCGCGCGCTTCGCCTCTTCGCGGTACCGAGCATCACCGGTACTCAAGTATATCATGTTCGAAAGCCGAGAGAGAGAGGTAGCTACTTCTATGCGACTCGACAGAGCGAGATGTTCCTTCAGACTTCTCGAGAATGGGCCATGGTCGCTGATCAGTTTATCCAGAAGCACGACGGAGTCGTGCAGCCACCTTGAATCGCCGGTGATGGAGTACAGGGAAAACAGCGCCCGCCCAATCGCCACTTTATCGAGAACATCGTGCGTCGCAGAGATCCCTCTGATATCGATCACCTTGTGCTTAGGCTCACCGTCGCGAGCTCTCAGCCTTCTGGCGCTCTGTAGTGCCAGTTCCTTGAATCTTTCGCGAGTCGACACGGCGTACAGCTCCGCAAGCGCACGTACGAAATCTGCATTTTCGGCGACCAAGACTCGTTCGTCCTTTACGAGGGTGTGCCGGTTTTGATCGTGATCCCCATCTGAGCCCACCCCCTGCGCTCCTCGGTCGGTTTCTCGAGCGCATGAGCCACGGGAAGTAAAATAGCTACCCGATCCTGCTTTCAAAAATTTCTCGACATAATCGACGGAGCGCTCGGCTACAGAAAGATATTCAAGAATCCCTTGAGTACGATAGGCCCCCGCATACAGGACTATCGCCGCATTTTGTCCTGCCAATGTCTTGGTGTAGCAGGGATGATTCCAATCGCCACCGAGAGAATACTCGTACGCTCCTCCCAAGACCGGATCGACAAGCTGTGTATGAGCATGCAAGGTACCCTTGGCCCATTTAGGAATTCCATCAGAGGAAGGTCGGGAAAACGCCAATGCCCGCTCCAGGGTAGCAATATCGAGGTATTTGCGGTCCCCTACCAGGCCATAACGTTCCAGATCGAGCCCTCGGACGTACGTAGTCTCCAAGTGCGCCAGACACCGGTCCGTCCTCGCTGTGGGTCCGCCGAGCTCGGCGCTTGAACGAGGCAACTCTGCGTGGGCCAACCAACACGTCATAACAAAAGCCGTTATGCCTGGCAGTATCCCTTTATACCCCTTTGTCATGCTCCTCACGAAAAACAGATCCTCAGATTCGCGGACGACCCAAATCTTTTCCTCTCAACAAAACGATAGGCCGAGCCCCCTTCGGAATCCCTGTTTTAAGACCCGAAAATGCAAGGTATAGTTTCCAGGCAGTTAAGGCCTCCTCTCTCTGTCAAGACGAGGATAACGAGTACCGGCAATTACAAGGTGCCTTAGCTTTGTGAGAATCTAGCCGATACCCTTTATGACTGAAACAAGCATCTTGCATGAACGCTGACTTAAACTTTGATGGTGGCTTTACGAGTGAGAGCTGGGAGTACGCAACGGCGTTTGCGATGTCGCTCGGCACTCTACCCACCTCTGTTACGAGCGTTGTGCGGTTGCTTCTCTCCGACTACGAGAAAAATCCCACGACAATCTCGGACTATGGTCGTTTCTTCATGTCTCGCTTCCTCAAAAGCAAGACCTTGCAGGCGGTCTACTACCACGTGTGTAAGCACCTGAGACCCGAGAGCCTTCCTGACCCGAGCGAACCCCTCCAAGGGGATGAACTTCTTCGAGCATTCTCTGGGGAGGAGCATGCATACCTCCTTTCCTTCGTCTTTTTCCATCGACAAGCCAAAAAGTACTGCGATGCGGCCCTATTCGAAAACGCCACGAGCCGACTACAAAGGGGGCTCAACCTAGGTGGAATGATAGGAAAGCTTCTCCCAGCCGTCGGCTTGGGGACGGGCTTGCTCTGCGGTGGCTTTCGCTATATTGCCTTTTTTGCGTTCATTCGCCACGACCCGGATGGATTCTTGAAATACACGCGGCATCTGCGCTCGAAGGAGATCGCGAGCGACTGGGCTTTCGAATTCGAAAGGTGGCAGTGCAACAGTCTTCAAATTGCAATCATGATACTGCAACGTGCCGGGCTGGGTGCGGACAGGCTTTCGCAACTGATGAAAGCGGTAGGCACTCGCTCGCCGATCCTTCCCGACGATCCGTTCGAGCGCGCATGCAGGTCTGCGGATATCTGGTACCAATGCCTCTCTAAGAAGCGCAAGAGGCCGGCAATACCTCTCCCCCCGGAATTCTATTTGGGCCACGAGGAGCTCCAATCGATCTTTGCTTCTTTGGCAGAAATGGAAGGCTCAAAGGTCGCTACGTGGCTAGTCCGCGAAAAGAGCGATCTTACTCCTGAGGCAACTCCTCAGCTATTCCTCAAACACGAACACTTGCCTTCCAGAGATGCGCTCGCGCCCGAACAACCTCAGGACATACCGCCAGATCTCGAGGGCGCGCTCCCGAACGAAGCCATCGACTCATTGTCGAAAAAGCTCCTTCAGGACATCTTAAAGGTGGCAGCAGATTAGCCCTACCGAACCCATGACAGAGACACCCGAGCACTACACCAGCTGGATTGCGCGTCAGACGGCGACGAGCTCTCCTATTACACTGAGCGTAGTCGTACCTGCATTCAATGAAGAGCGTCGCCTACCTCCGACGTTGATCGACATGGTGGATTACTTCGACAGAGCTGGAACCGATTACGAGGTGATCGTCGTAGACGATGGAAGCACCGACCGAACTTCGGAAGTAGTGCGTAAATTCGAGCGGGTACGTTCGTGCATCAAGCTCATTCAACTCCCAAGAAACTATGGCAAAGGACACGCGGTACGCTTAGGAGTACTCAACAGCAGAGGCAAGCGCATCCTGTTTGCAGACGCAGATGGGTCGACACCCATCCAAGAGATCTCGCGACTTTCAGCAGCACTAGACAAAGGAGCGGATATCGCCATAGGGTCGCGCGCGCTCGCCTCCTCCGAGACCAAGGTAGAAACGTCGGTGCACCGACGTTGCCTGGGTAGAGTCTTCAACTGGTGCGTCAATACCACCCTTCTCCCCGACATCGCCGATACACAGTGCGGGTTCAAGATGTTTTCTCGCCAGAGTGCGATGTTTCTCTTCAAGCACCAACGCTCTGACAGATTCAGCTTCGACGTGGAGATTCTCTTTCTAGCGCGCAAAGCAGAGCTGAAGATAGAGGAGGTAGCCATAAACTGGACGAATGTGGCCGGCTCGAAGGTCAACCTCATCACCGATGCCCTCTTGATGTTTCGCGATATCTTTCGCTTCAGGGTCATGCATAGAGGAGTGAGCCCTGAGAGCTTTCTAGCTTTCAAGGAAGCAGAGACTGTCCCTAGCGCCGCTCTAACCTAAGAAAGCGAGGCGAAACCTACCTGTGGTCTCTCTTTGAAACTTAGCACGTGAACGTGCTCGTGCTCGTAAACGTGCACCCACCCGAAAATCTTGATGTTCTTGTTCGGGTACGTTTACGTTCAGGTGCACGAGCACGTTCACGTGGTAAAGTTGCAGGCTTTGCCTTTCTCCCCTAGCGCGCTAGGTGAGGTGGCACAGGAACACCTGCCAATTCGTAACCGCGTCTCTCTCCATCGGTGAGGCGCTGGCCAATGAGCTCGGCTATCTGCTTATGATGCTGCTCAAGCATGCGTAAAATATGGAACTGCTCGTCTCCCGACAGACGGGGATTTCCAATTATGCTTCTGAGAACCGTGACGAGAGCTTCTTGACTTCGATCGAGGTAAAACTGCACCTCTTGTTCTTTTGAACGACTTTGCACAGGCACACCTCTTGAACTTCAGACTACGATTAGTGGGTCCACTACTTCTGCTGGAAGTTCTATCGGCACAAAACCACCCAGACCAAAGCTAAATCGGTCGAGTACCTAGAGCTGTTCGGGGGCATGCTCGATGGTTTTGACAACCAACATTCTGGAGGGGCTCGTAATAAAATGGGGCCGATACTTAAAGCCCATGTGAATCACTCGGCGTGGTGATGAAATGATGCGCTATCCATGCCATACTGCCCTTATGACTGAGCAAATACCTGGATATGCCCTTCTAGACTCCGGTGACCAGCGGAAGCTCGAGCGTTTCGGCTCCACGATAATCAATCGTCCCTCGTCGTTAAGTGCCTGGAAGAGGCGTCTCCCTGCATCCGCATGGGAGAAGGCCGATGCCACGTATCTCCCCCCGGACCGCTGGGAGTTTCGAGGCAAACCTTTCACGACCTGGGAGGCTACCGTTGCAGGGGTCAACCTACAGCTCGAGCTGATGTCCAACGGACAACTAGGTATCTTTCCAGAGCACGCTCTGTACCTACCGCTTTTGCGCACCTACCTCGATAAACTACACCACAAGGCCGCGCGACCTCTGAAGATCCTAAACCTGTTCGCCTACACCGGCCTCGCCACTGCGTTTTGTGCGAAGCTTCCACATACCTTCGTTACACACGTCGATCTGGCGAAGCGCGCTATAGAATGGGCCAAGAAAAATGCAACGGCAAACGAAATAGGGACCGACAAGGTGCGTTGGATCACGGATGATGCGCTCGGATTCATGGCGCGAGAGAATAGGAAAGGAAACCGCTATGACATCGTGATCATCGACCCTCCATCTTTCAGCCGCGTCTCAAAGAACAACACCTGGACGCTCGAGGAAAAGGCTCCGGAGATAGTCAGTCTGTGCCTCAGCGTACTCGAACCCGCCGCCGGAGCTGTCTTCTTCACCAACCACTCGACCGCAAGCACCTCTGACGTCGCTCGTAACATCATGTTAGACCACTTCCAGGATCGGGATGTCGAAACCTCTATCGAATCTCTATCCTTGGCGGAGAGTAATACTCCTCGACTCCTGCCCGCAGGGTCTCTTATAGTGCTTTCTCACGCCGAGGACGGCTGGGCGTAATTTTAGATACAAAGGAAAGTTATGGTTCATGCAATGAACGAAACCGTCGAACGCCAACTATCCTGGCGTTATGCTACCAAGAGATTCGATTCGACCAAGAACATCTCAGAACGCAACTGGGAAACCTTAGAGCAAGCACTTCTTCAGGCTCCATCGTCTTTCGGCTTGCAGCCTTGGAGAGTCGTCACGGTACGAGACGAGGCATTACGGGAAAAACTGCGTGCGGTATCCTGGAACCAACCGCAAGTCGTCGAGAGCTCGCACTTCGTCGTACTCGCAGCTAAAGATTCTATGGGAGAGTCCGATGTCGACAAGGCTATGCACCGAATCTGTGAAGTTCGCGAGCTTGCCCCCGAAAGTCTCGCGTCATATCGAGGATTGATCATCTCCTTCCTGGAAAACCTCCAGGCAAAAGGATCCTTGGAGGCGTGGTGTACTCATCAAGCCTATCTGGCGCTTGGAGTCCTACTCTCCACCTCGGCGATGCTTCAGATCGACGCATGCCCGCTCGAAGGGATCGATGCAAGCGCATACGACGAGATCCTCGGCCTAGGAGGCACGGGACTGCGAACTAAGGTCGCCTGTGCGCTGGGATACCGTTCGGAGCAAGACCCCTCCGCCCAATTGAAGAAAGTTCGTATCTCTCGAGAAGAGCTCTTCTTGCGCCGTTGAGCGTGGCCGCCGTACCTTAGTGACCATGCGTTTACGCTTGCTCGGCTGCCTCTGCGTACTCTTGACCATCCTCGGCGGTGCGTTAGCGTTGTATCGCCCGCTGGTCGAATCGAACACGCGCTATTTTCGACACGAGGACGACGGCCATCACTTCAACCGCACGGTAGAGATGGCCAAAAATAAGGATTTGAATCCTCACTACTTCAAGAAGCCCTCCCTCCATTTTTACCTGCGCATACCGATCGTCGTCGCGAGCGCTGCGTGGGCCATGCGACATGGGGAGCTCCAGAGCATCAAGGAGATAAGGACGAGAGATCCGTACGGACTGGCACGATACGCCTATACCGCCTCACATCCGACCATCGTGAGGTGGAGTCGCTGGGGTAGCGTTGCGTCAACCATGCTGCTCATCGCTCTTACATTTATCCTTACCTACCAATTCTCTTCATCCCTCATAGTCAGCGCCTTTGCGGCGTGCTTAACCACTTTATCGAACGAGGTACTCCGAAACGCTCACATTATCGGCGTCGACATGCTTATGGCGCTTCTCTGCGTGGCGTGCTCGGTACTGGGCGTGTGGGCATACAAAAGATACTCGCCTGCAAAGTTGGCTCTGTGTGCATTGGTTGCGGGATTGGCAGGCTCGGCGAAGTACAACGCCGCGCCGATAGCACTCGTACCGCTCGTAGTCTGGTATCTGAGAGCGCATAGTCGAGAGTCAGTATTCATTCCGCTCTTACTTCCACTTGTCGGACTCGTGCTCGGGAGCCCGTACATTGCCGCCTCATTTCCCGAGTTTTGGAAGGATATGACCTATGAGGTGTGGCACTACAGCGTGGCGGGACATGAAGGAAACATCGCTCCTAGAGGTATTCCACAAGCGATATTCTACGGGCGATGGCTACTAGACGACGGCGTAGGAACGGCTCCGGTACTCCTCGCTTTGATCGGGCTGACCGCCATCTTCAAACAGCGGGATCGCGCAGCACTCGTCCTTCTGATATTCCCGTTTGCTTATACAGGGTTGATGGTGATGCAAAGGGCAAACTTCACCCGAAACATGATTGTGCTCGTTCCCTACGTTGCCCTGCTCGCGGCATTCGGCCTGGGCGTCGTCGTCTCTCGCATCCCTCGGCGAGAGCTTCGAATCGTCGCATACCTCTCGTTGGCTGCTCTCTCGCTCATCCAAATAACACGCACGTCGACGAGCACGATAGCAGAGGCGGTACAGCACCGAGATTCGAGGAACGAACTCGCTACGTGGCTCAATCAGGAGGGGCTTCGAGGCCACGAGGTCGCCGTCGCCGGCCCCCTGCAGATCCCGATCCATCTTTTTGCGCTTCCCGGCGTGGACTCCTTCAATCCAGAGGAACTCTCCGCACCACAACTGGCACAGCGCGGCTACGACTATATCGTGGCACCAGACAACATCGAAATATCGCACCACCTTCGGCAGGTACTGCCGGTAGAGACTGCAATTCCGGGTGTAACTGTCCCCCAAAGAGTGCCTGAGAATCCAGCGATCACGGTATTCCGTGTACCTCCTGACGTAGTTCGAACCTTTGCTAGTGAGGCTCCCGCCAAGCTCCCCCTCACTGTCACCGATTCCACGGTGAGTCCATCGTGCCCAAACTCCTCGGAGTCACATTGTTGGCTTTCGAATCGCATCACAGATCTCGAATTCTCCCCGACAGCAGCACTCCCTCGTTCCTTCACACTGGAGACGATGAGTCCGTGGGCCGAGCAAACACTCTCCGTGGCCACGGCCCAGGGAAAGGAGCTTTCCAGACTTGCTCTACCCAATCCGGGAACGTGGAGCACCCTGCAGATTACGCCCCCATCAGATCTGAGCCCTGAGGATCTTCCACTTCGAATCAGCGTTACACGAATCTCGTCCCCCTCGTCTCGTAGTTCGAGTAACGACACGCGACGGTTGGGCGTTGCGCTGCGGGCTATGGGAGGCGAGCCCCAGGAAAAACCGCAACAGGAGAGCCCTCGCCTATAAAAGAGAAGTCTGGCTTTCGACCGAGCACCTCGCGCCATTCGTCTCCGTACGACAGCGCTATGTCAGGAGAAAGGTCAACCTGGCACTCCGTCCACTGCCGCCATGTCGGATGCTCCACGCGATACTCCATAGTCGTACCGTTTCGTAAACGCGAATATCCCCAGTAATGCTCCGCTATGAACATCTCAGGTGAATTGTTCGGCATTAGACGTGGTTCACCTTCGGCCGATGCGCACACGAAGTGCTCGAATCCCTTCACACTCCAACCATATTTCGCCCGTATGCCGCACTCTGTACTGACCACTTCATGCATCATCGGGACAGCTCGGTAACGTTCGTTGTAGAGCGCACGAGCAAGCGCTGCGACCCAGAAACGCGGCACCAACTCACTGATAAAGACGACACCACGACGAACCTCTCCGGCAACCTCTCGCCGTACGTAGAACCGCAAATTGACCTCTTCGAAATCTCGGTGCCACGGCACCGGAATTCCCAATACTCTCGTCTCGAGAAAGCGGAAGGCGACGATGCTCGCGTACAATTTCGACCCCAGGCGATCGAACTCCACGCCACGAGGCAGGTACGGAAGCAGCATGCTCTCCGGCACCTCCCAGTTGAGCATAACGAGAGACCTCCACTCTGCAGTAAGAAACGGCTTGGACTGATTCATCATAGGGACTCATCCTAGCGTGAGGAGCTCGGAGGCACAAAGCTGCCGCTAGTAGCTGTCCGTAGATGTCATAGAGTCCATGGAAATGTCAGCAAGTCGCGTCAGGCACTTACGATAGGAGGCGAGTTTGCCTTGCCTCACTTACAGGCCCTGCATGGACATCAACAGGTGTAGGCAGGTAATCTAGGAGGCATGTTCATAGTTACAGGCGGTGCCGGTTTCATAGGAAGCGCTTTCATAGCGAAGCTCAACTCAGAGGGTATCAAAGACATTCTGGTCGTTGACGATCTCGCAAGCTCTCCGCGATGGAAGAACCTCGTTCGCAAATCTTTCCGTGAATATGTCCATAAGGATCGCTTCCTGGAGATGGTGCAGAACGATGCTTTGCCCGCGTCGGTGGAGGGCATTGTGCACCTCGGGGCATGCTCCAGCACCACCGAGCGTAACGTCGAATACCTCCTCCAGAACAACTATGAGTACACCAAAACTCTGGCGGAATATTCAATCCACCGTGGGATCCGTTTCGTGTATGCCAGCAGCGCGGCCACCTACGGAGATGGCGCTCTCGGATACGATGACGATGAGACTCGCTTAGGCGAACTGGCCCCCCTCAATGCATACGGGTACTCGAAGCACCTCTTTGATTTGTGGGCGCGAAAGCAGGGGCTCTTTTCTCACATTGCAGGCTTGAAGTTCTTCAACGTGTACGGCCCCAACGAGTACTACAAAGAGGACATGGCGAGCGTCGTGTGGAAGGCTTTCACAAAAATTCGCGAGTCGGGCTCGTTTTCACTCTTTAAATCATATCGACCCGAGTACAAGGATGGCGAGCAGATGCGTGATTTCGTTTACGTCAAAGACTGCTGCGACGTGATGTGGTGGCTGGTGGGCAACCGCTCTGCCAACGGCCTCTTGAATGTAGGTTCGGGTAAAGCTCGCTCGTGGAACGATCTGGTGGGCTCGGTGTTCAAGTCTTTGAAGCGCGCCCCGCACATCGAGTACATCGAGATGCCACCACACCTACGGGACCAGTATCAGTATTTCACTGAGGCTCCGATGTCGAAGCTAAGAAACATCGGTTTCACAAAACCCTTCCGCACACTTGAGGAGGGGATCGATGACTACGTGTCTCAGCATTTGCTGAAAAGCGACCCTCATTGGTAGAAGAGCCTCATCGCCAGCCCCTGATCAGGCAAAACAGACAGACAGATCAATGGGTTACACGACTATAAGCGAATAAAACCCCAGCGGGCGCACGGTCTTAACGCTAATTTTTCTGCAGGGCGAACCCGTTTGTCGTTGCTGAACGCCAGTAAAGTCTAACTTCCTTGGGAAGTGCCGAATCTTTTTGGACAGTTACATCATCCACCATCTCGTAAGGATTTGAGATGAGTACGGATGCTCAGGACGAAACAGTGCTACGCTTCGATGTCGTAGTGCACGGCGCCTCGTATAGAGCCCTAGTAGAAGGGTTACGGCCGCCCCATCTCAAAGGCAAACCCCGCACACCACCGCGCAAGGCGATTAAGGCCGAGATAGAGCTCGACCTTCAATCTAGACAGTACTCACTCAGCACCCTGGGGCGACACCGGCTGCCAAAAGGCCTCCGTGTACAACCCGGAAGCCGTACCCACTCTAACCTCACGAGCTACCTTGCATCACACCTCACCGGCGATACGGCGCGTACCGTTTCGTATATCTTGAAGAGTATCATCGAATCGACTCCCACTATTCAGACCGACGCCCTAAAACTTTTCAGGGAAGATATTCAGATTCAAGATCCGAACCTGTCTTCGAGCGTGGGTGCTGTTGCGCGCAAGGTATTCGTAGTCGATGACATCTCCACGGAGATAGCTCTCGACATCGATGATGTTCCAACCCTCGTACTCCCCAAAGTCGAACGCGCGTATCTGAACGATGCTGTCGAACGCCTGGAAAAGTCGATACGACTCGAAGCGCCTTTGACTGCGACCGTTGTCGGAAATCTCGTAGAGGTCTCTGCCTCACTGCACCTTCCAGTCGAGCTCTCCGGAGAAACAGAGATCTTCCTACATTGGGGAAGCTACGAGGAGTCTTCGCCTCCATGGCAGGATGAACTGGTTGTTCTTCGGGCAGACTCTTCGGATTCGCGTCATTCCTTCCTCCATCGCCTGCACATCCCCACCAGAGGCGGCTACGGCATCACCCTCTTTGCCCAAATCAGAGGAACGAGCAATGCGATCTGGCTGGGTAGGCCCTGGCTCGACGATGCACGCGTCTCTATCGTGTCGGACGACCTGCGAATCGCTCGCGAGAGGCTCGAAGCCTTTGACAACATCCATGCTGTCGCTTCGAGAGAGCTGGCTCGCTGTATCGCGTCCCACCAGGACCTTTCGTCACGTTGCGAAATGATCGCTTCCGATGCCCCTCACCTCGGCCTAGGAGCGCTCGTTGCACACGCATCGGAGACCGAAGAGGGCCGACAACACCTCTTTACGATAGCCGACAAACTCGCTCGAGAGAGCAGCACAAGTGCGTTGAAAACGGCGCTGCTCAATTACGGTATCGGCGAGATAGTGTTCGCCACACCTGAGGGCACCCACGCTGCAGCAGGAGGGCTCGCTCAAGTGATTTCGGGACTTCCTCCCGAGCTGTGTCGAGCTGGCATTCCCGTTACTATAGTCGCTCCCCTCTACTGCAAGGAGAATGGCAATCGACACTCCTCGGCACAACAGCTTCTTCAGCAGGGGGTGAAGCTAGGAGGCGAGAGAGTTCGCCCCACTTTACTCGGAACCATCTCTGTTCCCTTGGGCCCTACCTATCACAGAGGCACGACCTCTTTTCGAAGGCAACCAGCGACGATCCCGTTGAAGGTGTATCTTGCTCAACGCGGAGCACTTCGATTGTTCTTGCTGTCGAACGCATCGGTCTTCGATCGCCTGTACCAGCCGGTGTTTTCGGACGAACAACTACGACGCTCTATAGTTCTATCTCGCGGCGTACTGGAGGTCATTGCGGATCCTCAGTTCGGGATCCGTCCAAGTGCGATCATCTCGAACGATTGGATGACCGCGTGTATTCCTCCGATCCTTGCCCTTGATCAGCGCTATCACGCAGCGCCATGGCTGCGTTCGTGCAAGACGATTCACATGATCCACAACGGTGGCGCAGATTATCACGGCCGGCTTCCGATTCACCTCAACAATGAAGACCTCTGGCCCATGTTCGGTCTTGGGCCCGAACATTTCTTCGGATTCCGCGACCCTCACAACAGCGACCTTCTGAACCTCACGATGGCGGCGACGAAGCATGTGAGCGGTGCTGTTCTAACTGTCAGCCAAACCTATGCTGCAGAGCTTGCCACTCCAGGATGTGGAGATGGCCTCGAGTGCAACCTTCTCAACAAGCGCGATCGCGTTTTCGGAGTGAGCAATGGAATTAACCGTTGTGAGATCGAACACTTCCTCTGCACCCTCGCCAATCACTCCAGCCAATCCTTCGCGACGCTTGACGAGCTGCTGGCTGGGAAGAGCACTGTTCAGACGGAGATCCAGCGTCGATTCGGACTGGACGTCCGTTCAGATGCTCAATTAATGAGCTTCGTCGGCCGCTTGGCCGAGCAAAAGGGTTTGAGCCTGCTCTCTGGAATCGTTTCTACTACAGGGCGCTCTGTGCTCGAAGAGATCCTACTCAATAACCCCAACGTGCAGATTTTGATAGCTGGCCCCATCACCGAAGGCGACAGAGAAGCTAAAAACCTGAGAGAGTGCCTCACCTATCTTACTCCTCGATATCCAGGTCGTATTCGCGCTCACCTCGATTACGTGACACATGCACAAGCTCTGGAGATCATCTTCGGAAGCACGTTCTTCCTCATGCCATCTCGATTCGAACCGGGTGGGATTACCCAACTTGAGGCGCTCGCTGGGGGAACCTTGGTGATTGGTAGGAGGGTCGGTGGAATAGCCGCTACTATCGACAACTACTGCCCAGAGCGCAGAAGCGGAAATGGCTTTCTGTGCAATGACTTCACTCCGAATGCCTTTGCAGCTACCGTTCAGTGGGCGCTGGAAAGCGCGCGCGATGCTGGGACCTATCGCACCTTGGTATGCAATGCGGTCGAGGCACAGCACGACTGGTCGAGTCGTGTTCCGCTGTACCGAGCACTCCTTCAAAAAACTATTCTCGGTGATGCGGCATACAACAGCCTCCCGTGGATTCGGAAAAATCTAAAACTGATCCGCACATGTAACGTTTCGGGAACGTGAACGCACCCAGAAAATTGAGAATGTTGTTTCGTGTACTTTTACGTTCACGAGCACGTTCACACGCAGGGAATCATCAGCTTTTGCCTCGCTTTCTTAGGGAAGCGAGGCGCAGGCTCATGATGCGACATCTACACATGTTCGAGCACCAAAACCAACAAGCCGCCGTACACACAAAGTGCAGCTATCAATCGCCGTAGAGTATTTCGCTCTCCGAACCAGACCCTTCCGGCAATAACAGAGATAATCAACGAGACTCGCGTACCACCGACGACTACATGGGCTGGAAGCATCGTCAGCGCAAACAGCTTACTGACCATAAAGAGCGCCTCGAAGGCGCCGCGCGTGAAGAAGGAGGGCGAGTTCGTGCTCAAAGCACGTGCCGCCCCACTATGCCGCAATGCCAGAGGAAGGGTAAAGAGCGCCGCAAGTAGGGTCATCGCCAAGCCTGAGACAATGGCACCGCTCTCGATGACAGCCAATCGATCGAAGCAACTGTTGAGTGCGAAAGCCATGGAGGCAGCGAGCGCGTAGAGAACCGCTTTGAGTTGAAAGACCTTTCCTGTACTCCTATCGCGCTGGATTACGAGTAGGCTTCCAGCAACGATCATTCCAAGAGCGACGAAGTCCATTATCGTGACGCTATCACCCGTTATGAAAGGCGACATGATCGCCAAAATGATTGGAGACAAAGAGAGAAACGTAGAGACGAGCGAGAGGTCTCCCGAAGCAAAGGCCTTCATCTTGAAGCTCTCGGCGAAGACATCGGTAATACTTCGCGCGAGTACAAGCCAGAGAAACGGCCCCGAAAAGGCAAGGGGTTCGAGTCCTACAAGTGAGGCTACGATCACAATCAAAACATAGAAGGGTAGGGCAAACAGGAAGGACGCAAATGTAGATACATCGCTATGTACGCGACTCGCGAGGCCTTTGCTCACGATATCCTTTGCAGTCGAACACAGTGCACTGAAGATCGTAACGAGAAAACCCATACACCTCTACCTCACGAGCTCTACCGAGAATACCGTTTACCCTTACAATCTAGCGGACTCCGTGAAGGTATAGTAGATACTTGATTACCATGAGACCTGCGCGGCTTCCCTCCCTCTTACTCCTTGCTCTTTCTGCCTGCATCTTTCTTCTGCTCACGAATACAGCGAAAGACTCCATAGCTCAAACAAGAACGGAGGCTACCGTGATAACGGTCGTTGACGGGGATACCCTGCGACTGCGCCTCGGTCAAGACCGAGAACTCCTGCGACTAATCGGGATCGATACCCCAGAGAGTCGCGTGAACAAACGCGCCGAGAAGCAAGCAGAACGTAGCCTGACCGATACCAACACGATCATAAAACTCGGCGAGCGAGCCAAATCTGCCGTAAGTGGAATGGTCCCCGTCGGCTCCCGCGTCACGGTTGAGTTCGATGTCGAGCGAAGGGACCACTACGGCCGCCTCCTCGGATATGTGTACCTTCCCGATGGGAGGATGCTTAACGAAAAGATCCTTTCGATGGGATATGGCAAGCTCTTGACGGTTCCACCTAACATCCGCCACTCCGACCGCCTACGGGCAGCACTCTCCGAAGGACGTACGGCGCGGCGTGGACTGTGGTCGATGGAGGGATTCGATGATGCTCAACCCAAACAACATCCGCCCCTTCCGTCGCTATTCAAGCGCCACTGAGCAGTTCTAGGGAGCCGGTTTTTGCCGGCTCAGTCTGCTGGCCGAATGTCCGCCGGTCTTCAGACGCTCTTGAGCTTTCTCAATCTGCTTACATGGCAAGCTCAGGTGCGGCTGGTTGACTATCGTGCTATTATTTTTCCATGAATAGTCCTTCTGTCGATCCTCGTCGACCAGCACAAGAGGTGGCTCTACGCGTCACGGGCCTCAACTGTACCAACTGCGCGCTCTCTCTCGAGCGACACCTGGCACGAGTTGGTGCAGATTCTCCATCCGTCGACTTCGCAAGCGGTCGCACTACTTTTTCATTGGGAGATGTGGAGCGGCTACCGGACATCAAAAAGAGCATTCAGCGATTAGGGTACAGGGTTTTCGAGATATCGGAGCAACCTGTCCACAGCCGTAAGACTGCGCTCTACGTAAAAGCGGCAGTATCGGCTGCGCTCACCGCCCCGATGCTGATAGGTATGTTCTTACATATCCCTGCCCTGCACGATCCCTGGATACAACTAATTTTGGCAACTCCAGTTTTCCTGATAGGAATCCTCCATTTTGGGGCTAGTGGCCTGCGCTCGCTACGAGCTGGTGTAGCGAATATGGACGTGCTCATCGCTTCGGGCATCCTAGCTGGATACACGGCCAGTATCCTTACTCTCGTACTCGGCCTCGGACACGAACTGCTTTTTTTCGAAGCAGTCGCATCGATAACGACCTTCATTCTGGTAGGCCACCTACTGGAAGAGCGCGCAGTTCAGAAGACAACATCCGCAATCAAAGATCTATCGAATCTTCAACCTAGTCACGCAAAGCGAATCGTCCTAGACGACAACGGACGCGAGCGCCTTGACACGATACTCGCTAACGACATCAAAGTCGGAGATCTTCTGCAAGTAAACACTGGAGACAAGATCCCCGCCGATGGAACTATCGAGCGCGGAGCATGCTCACTCGACGAGTCTATGCTGACTGGAGAGTCGGTGCCGGTTGATCGCGGGGCAGGCGCCCACGTTATCGGAGGAACACTGCTCGTAGCAGGCTCAGTCGTTGTTCGTACGACTGCGGTAGGAGATGATACAGAGCTCGCTGCTATCGTGCGCATGGTTCGTGATGCCCAGCAACGAAAGCCCTCTATTCAACGCGTCGGAGATGCTGTGAGCGCCTGGTTCGTACCTGCTGTGTTACTCGTATCGGCCCTAGCACTTCTGGTCAGCTTCGTTTTCTTTGACATACCACTTTCTCAGGCGATCGTGCGCTCTCTAGCGATCGTGGTCGTTGCCTGTCCGTGCGCTATGGGCTTGGCGACCCCCACGGCCATCATGGTTGCCCTCGGACGCGCAGCGAAAAACGGCATACTCATCCGTGGAGGTGACACCCTGGAGAGGCTCGCCAGTATCACGCATGTAGCGTTCGACAAGACGGGCACCCTCACCAAAGGCTCCCTCCACGTAGGAGAGCTCACTCTCCACAATCAACACGATACTCAGATGGCAAAGGGTATCCTAGTTTCTCTCCAGCGAGCGTCGTCTCACCCGATTGCTCGCGCTATCACCAGCGCCTACCAAGGAAATCATTCGAGTGACGTCGCGCTACACTCAATTGTAGAGACGAAGGGGGTCGGCATCGAGGGTATCGGAGAAGATGGCTCTCGCTATGTCTGTGGCGGTCGAGCGGTCGCAGCGCGCTTCAAGATCGAAACAGACGACGACGTTGTTTTAGTCAAAGGCGGCTCTTTGATCGCATCACTTCGGCTTCAGGACGAACTTCGACCCGAAGCACCGCAGGTCGTTTCGGCTCTCGAACGATCAGGACTCTCGACCTCTATTATCAGTGGCGACACTGCCACCAAATGTGCAGAGATTGCCAAACGGGTAGGGATCCGCGAAGTGCATGCGGAGCAGCTTCCCGAACAGAAATTGGAGATCCTGCGTCGAACTCAAGCAAAAATGCCGCTCGTGTACGTAGGCGATGGCATCAACGACGCGCCTGCGCTAGCAGAAGCCGCAGTAGGTGTCTCGCTAGGCTCTGCCTCAGACGTGGCCATGAAATCGGCACAGGTGCTCTTGACGGGCGGGACGATCTCGACGCTTCCCAAAACGATCCAATTAGGACGATTAACGGTAAGAACCATCAAGCAGAACCTCTTCTGGGCACTCTTTTACAACGTGGCGGCCATTCCTCTGGCTGCTCTGGGTTACATCTCCCCACTCGCAGCTGCGCTTTTGATGACGTTTTCGGACATTGTTATCGTAGGAAACTCGTTGAGAATACGCTATCGTTCGCTGGAATCTCGGTCGTAAACGCAAGCAGCATCGTGGTGTATCCAGCAAGTCACAGAGCACCGGCGCATCGAGCGCCGCCCAGCATCCCTGGTAAGACCGAAGATGTATTTGGCGCTCCATTTGCAACGAATTCGATATCCATTGAGCCCAACTGGTCGAGCAAGCTCACTTCGCCTCGTCGGGGCCCGCAGGAGGTCTTGCGTAACAGAGAGCTTGCGCAAGCGGATCTCGATACTCTCAGGGCTCTCTTTTCCCGCATACGTATCCCATGGCGATACTTCCTAGCTGAAAGCCTCTTTCTGCAGATCAGCATCCCCGAGATTGCGGCTATTGTTTCGAACTCACGCAAGTATGCGACCGATCCACGTGAGCGATTCGAAGCAACCAGGAATTTCTTCAAAACGATCATCTTGTATGGCCCTGATTCTCCAGAGGGAAATGCCATCATTACTCGAGTAAATCAGGTTCATCGCGATATGGGAATTAACCCCCAGTCTCCTGCGTTCAGCTTCGTTTTATACACCCTTTCATGCGGATTCATCGACTCGATCCGTCGTAACAGCACTCATCGCCCGTGCCCCGAGGACGAGCTTGCGCTCTACCGACTCATGCGTCGCGTCAGCGAGAAGATGGGCTCTGATCCTCTACCACTCTCCTACTCTGACTTTGTCGAAGCCAATGAGCGTTTCAAGAGGGAATCCTGGGCAACAGCTTCGCCAACGTCCGAGGCTGTAGCTCGCTCGCTTCTCGGCAACGCTCTTGCACGCGTGCCGGCGGCAATGCGGCCGTTCGTGCGCGCAGCAATTCTTAGCCTCGTATCCACAGAGGTCTTGACTCAACTAAAACTTAGCCAACCGTCGAGCTTGGTACGATTGGCCATGCGCGCACTCTTCTGCTCGATTGCGTAACCGTCCTGCGTGCCGTAGACTCACGACGTTAAAATGACAGATATCTCCTCACATAATGTAGACAAGATCTGCCTCGATGATCGTGAGATCTATCTGGTCGGAACCGCCCATGTGAGCGCCCAGAGCGTCGACCTGGTCGAGAGTGTCATCTCGCAAGTGAGCCCGGATGCCGTTGCCGTCGAGCTGTGTGAAGGCCGCCTACGCTCAATGAAGGATCCGGATCGCTGGAAGAACACCAACATCGCAACAGTTGTCAGAGAGGGGCGCGCTCACGTGCTCCTGGCGCAACTCCTACTTGCAGCCTACCAAAGAAAGCTCGGATTGAAGCTCAAGATCAAACCTGGAGCCGAGATGATGGCAGCGGTCAACTCTGCTGAGAGGCTCAACGTCCCCTTCTCTCTCGCAGACAGAGAGATAAGCGTAACTTTACGGAGAGCTATGGCCTCACTCGGGATCATCGGCCTATTCAAAGTATTGTACGCCGGGCTCGTCGGAATGATGCAGAAGCCGCAGGAGGTCACCGAAGAGGAGATCGAGCGACTCAAAAGCACCGACGCTCTCGAAGAGGTCCTCCGCGAATTCGGAGCGCTCCTTCCCGATTTACGTAGGGCGCTGATCGACGAGCGGGATATCTACCTTGCTCAAAAGATAAGAGAGGTCGGGGGAAAACGGATAGTCGCTGTCGTAGGCGCTGCACATGTCCCTGGGATAAAGAAGCACATCGGCACGCCATCAGATCTCGCGCCGATCAGTGTGGTGCCCCCCAAAAGCCTCACCCTGCGTATCATCGGTTGGTCTATTCCCGGACTTATCGTAGCAGGTCTCGTATATGGGCTCGCAACCTCTGGCGCTGAAACATTTACACGAATGCTCACGACGTGGTTCTGGATTACCGGGGTCGCGGGAGCATTGGGGGCAGCGGTTGTGCGAGCGCATCCCCTCACTGTGATAGCCTCGTTCGTAGCTGCTCCTATCGCTGCGCTCCATCCCCTCCTCGCTACCGGATGGGTATCGGGGCTCGTGGAAGCGATCGTGAGAAAACCTCGGGTGTGCGATCTGGAGACGATCATGGACGACATGTCGTCGATGCGCGGAATGCTCTCTAACCGCGTAAGCCGCACCCTTCTGATCGTCGCCTCGACAAACCTGTTCGTTATGGTGGGCATGATCTTCGGCGCCAAGCAGATGCTCTCAATCGCAAGCGAAAAGGCCCCCTCAAACGTCTCAGCTCCCGCTCAATCTCCCGCTCCGTCAGAGACACCTCGATAGCCGCAGAGTCCCCGACAAACCCCCGTTTTGCCAGGATTTTCGCGGTTATAGCCACTTATCATGACATCCCGTACCAAGCTGCCGATTGGATTATTCCAGATCAACTGAGTATACTCGGAAGGTCGAAGGAAACCCGCGATGGACGATACCAAAAAGATAGATTACCTGGAGTATGGCAAGTCCATCATCCGCGAGGAGATCGCTGCCCTCTCCTGTGTAGTAGAGAAGCTCGATGCACGCTTCTTACAAGCAGTCGAGAGGATCCTCGGACTTCAGCCTGGGTCGCGAATCGTCGTGTCCGGTATCGGCAAAGCAGGGTTTGTCGCTATGAAGCTTTCGGGGACCCTTGCGAGCATCGGCGTTCCTAGCTTTTACCTGCACCCCGCCGACGCTGTTCACGGAGACCTTGGACGTTTTACGAAACATGACATCGCTTTACTCCTCTCTAATTCAGGAGAAACCAACGAGGTGCTCCGTTTACTTCCAGCTCTCAAACAAACTGGCAGCTGCATCATCTCGATGACAGGGTCTGCAAACTCCACACTCGCGAAACACAGCGATGTTGTTCTGGAGATGGGGAAGTTCGAAGAAGCGGGTCCGCTCGGACTGGCACCGACCACGAGCACTACAGTCATGATGGCTTTGGGAGATGCTTTGGCGATGACCCTCGTACATCGAAAGGGATTCACACGCGAGGAGTTCGCCGCGTTTCACCCCGGTGGAGATCTCGGCAGGTCGCTGATGCTCATATCGGAAATAATGCGCACTGGTGACGCTCACTGCGTGCTTCACTGCGCTACTATCACCAGCAAAGGATTACACGCGATTACCGAAACACGCGGACGTCCAGGAGCGGCAGCTATCGTCGATGACAAAGGCGCCCTGATCGGCATATTTACCGACGGCAACCTACGCCGCCACCTCGAGCAGGACACGTCGTTTCTCGACAAGCCGATCGGCGAGACCTGTAGCCGAGACCCTCTGACCGTCAAGCCAACTCAACTAGCGCAGGAGGCCTCCCGAATCATCCAAGAGAGAAAGGTGGATCAATTGATCGTCGTAGACGAGGCTCAGGTTCCCGTGGGGCTGGTAGACATACAAGATCTGCTCGCTCACGGGATGATCAGGCCCGGCTCGGCTTGAGTTTTCGCATCCCATCCCTGTTTCCCCTCGCGCGCAGAAGAAGTACCATAGCCCGGTGCTGACGATAGCCCTCAAAATGTTGGTCGGAAATCGTGGAAAGTTCTTCGCCATGCTTTTCGGCGTTGCGCTAACATCGCTCATCATTACACAGCAAGCTTCAATATTCGTGGGGCTGATGTCGCGCACGGTCGGCTTCATCTGGGACACCTCGCAGCCTGACCTCTGGATCGTCGACCCGAAGGCGCAATTCGTCGACGACCTCAAGCCTCTTCAAGACACCAAGCTGCTGCAGGTACGTGGAGTAGAAGGCGTTGCGTGGGCCGTGCCACTCTACAAGGGCTCGCTGCGCGCGCGCTTGGCAAACGGAACATTCCAAACCTGTAATGTGATCGGACTGGATGACGCCACCCTAGTGGGAGGACCACCTACTATGATCGAGGGTAGCCTTGCAGACCTCCGTCGTGCCGATGGAGTCATCGTCGACGAAGCTGGAGCAACAGGAAAGCTGGCTAAACGTAACCCCGTCCCCGGAACTGCACCTATACCACTCAAGGTTGGAGACACACTCGAACTCAACGACAACCGCGCTGTGGTCGTAGGAATAGCGCGCACGACTCGAACCTTTCAATCTCAGCCCGTTGTCTATACGACCTACTCACGGGCGATGCGGTTTGCACCACGGGAACGGAAGTTGCTTTCGTTTGTTCTGGCGAAGGTGCGCGATGGAGTTGATCCGCACGTCGTCATCAAGAGGATTGCCCAGCAAACGGGGCTCGCCGCGTATACACCCCAGCAATTCAAAGGGATCACGATCCGTTACTTCATGCGGAACACCGGCATCCCGATCAACTTTGGTATGGCGGTCGGCCTCGGCTTTCTGGTGGGCGTTGCGATCGTGGGACAAACCTTCTACAGCTTCATCCTCGACAATATGCGTTACCTTGGCATCCTCAAGGCCATGGGCGCCTCGAACGGGACCTTATTTGCGATGATCGGCCTTCAAACAGCCCTCGTAGGATCAATCGGATGTGGGCTCGGCATGGGTATCGCCTCGTTGACCAGCATCTTGGCAAAAAATTCCGAGCTCGCTTTCTGGATGCCGTGGCAGATCCCGGTAGTAACATTCCTTGCGACCGTTCTCATCACTC
>JBILEW010000060.1:0-22889 GCA_044351885.1 Bdellovibrionota bacterium | reverse complement strand
ACCGATGCAACGGATGAGGACCCCACATAGAAGATCGGGAGAATGGGGGATTTTCTAGAGCGATATTAAGAGCCTAGGTCTGCTACGGGCCGCGTCGGTAGTGGCACTGTAAGTGCTTGAAAACATTGGAGGAGAGGGGTTTTCGCCTCGCTTCGTCCGACACCTGCTCCCAAAGTATGGAGCTGAGTCAACCCTCAAGCGCTCTCTTTAAATAGCGACAGAAGCGAAAGTTTTGGCGCGCAAGGCCGACTCAGGGGATACAAGGTGGGGGGAGATCATGGGCGAAGCTTTAGACTATTTTAGGCGACTAGTACAAGTCGCCGTGACGGTGATGTGCTTTCCCTTCCTCGCCTCCAGCCAATCGGCTGATATCACGAGCGGGTTGGTAGGTCATTGGAAACTTGATCAGCTCTCCTCGACGAACACGATAGTCAACTCAGTCAACGCAGCGAACACGCAAACCTCTGGAGTCACCTTTGAGGCGTCGGGACGGTGGGGAGGAGGGGTGAGGTTCGGAAACAGGAGCGCTTCGGATCCGAACAAGGCAGTGGTGCTACAACCTTCGTTCAATGCCGCAGCGTGGTCGTTCTCAGTGTGGGTCAAGCCGGATCTCGGTATTCCCTCGACAGCGCCGTATTATTCACAGTATGCGCTCCTCTCTGCTGATGGTGGAGGCACCATGCTGGCGATCAAGCCCGATGGGGTTTTTCTGGGGAGTTCGACACGACTCGCAACGTTCAACTTTGGCGGGTCTCCCGGGTGGCATCATATTGTGGTTGTCTTTGATGGCACCACGTACACTACGACGGTCGATAAGACGGCAGCGAAAGATTTTGTGAAGAGTAGCAACAACCCGTACGCAGCTTCGACGGGTGCCTTGCGTCTAGGCTCGCCTGCGTGGGGTAATCACACCTTTCGTGGGGTAATGGACGAAGTTCGACTGTACAACCGCGCGCTCAATGGTCGTGAGATAGCGACACTCTTCGATACGAGCGCTGTGCTTTCGAGCGTACCGCCGGTCATCACCAAGCAGCAACCTGGCTCTGTTTTGCCATCGTGGGTAGTGGACACGAATGTGAAGATTGAAGGCGACAGGGATGTCTGGTGTCGAGCGTCGACCAGAGCAGGGGCGACCTTTCAAACCATGGAGTTGGTGCCGCACAACCGGATCAGAAAGACCTCGTGGTTCAACATGCGAAACCTCAAGCATGGACAATCGTATACGTATTATATTCGCTGTGATGACCGAGCCACGGGGCTTCTCTCTGCGGAGTTACCAGTTTCGTTCAGGATCGAAGCGGACACCCAAGGCCCCGGGATTCGGGAGCTTACGACCTCCAACGTCCGCGAGGATTCGGCAGAGATCGTATGGACTACGGGCGAGCCGGCAGATAGCTCTGTATCGCTGTCTGGAGGGAGTTTTGTCTCTGCAGACCGTAATCCGGACCCAGCGCTTTCGTATTCACACGCGCATCTCTTCACGGGACTCACCCCTGGAACTACCTACACGTACTCGGTGGCTTCGCGCGACGAGTCGGGAAATAGGAGCGTCTCTGCTGTAATGAGCTTCAAGACACGCTCGGCGTCGCCGCGAAATATCTACGTATCTCCGAATGGCAATGATCTCAATTCCGGAGAGTTTTCGGCGCCACTGAAAACCCTCGAGGCAGCACGCAACAAGATTCGCTCCTTTACAGACAGGTCACTCGGAGCAACGGTCTTTCTGCGGGGAGGAACGTACTATCTGAGTGCCCCGTTCGTACTTGGGCCCGAGGATAGTGGCACAGCGAGCGCACCAATAGTGTATCGCTCCTATCCCGGTGAGACCGTGAGGATAAGCGGCGGACGAAAAGTCACGAATTTCGTGCCTGACCCGGCGCGACCGGGGGGATTTTATGCTGACTTGAAAGCTTTGAGTCCTCCCATCACCGACTACGGAACCATGGCTCGTAGTGGTATCGGTATTGGGGGTACCCCAGACGGCGGGGGGGGCGGAGTTGCAGCCTTCTTGACTATGACCTGCGGCACCTCGAAGAACGAACCGTGCCGCGCTCTGCGCTTCTTCTTTGGTGATAACCCGATGACCTTGGCCCGCTGGCCCAACAAAGCTGCGGCAAATTGGGGTTTTCAGAATGTAGTAGGAGGATCGGTAACGGGTAGCGGCACCACAAAGATGACCTCTATCAACGTCGCTGATACTACCCCGCTGTCTTGGAACAGCGCCGACTTGAGTCAAGCGTGGGTTTACGGTTTCTGGCTCACGGCATACATCGATAGCTTCGAGAAGTTAGTCTCGGTTTCCTCTATCCCCGGAGGAGCACAGATCACGATGCAGCCGGGCCCGCGGGATGGGTTTCAGCAGGGAGGCGAGTTCGGCCGCTCTGCCTTCTTCGTGGAGAATTTCCTGTCCGCGCTCGATACTAACGAGGAGTGGTTTCTCGACACTGCGTCAGGAAGACTGTACTTTCGCCCACCGCTCGGAGCTTCCATCACAGGTTCCGAGGCGTCGGTATCAATGGTGCCAGCGGTCATCAAGTTTCAGGGCACCTCTCACGTAAAGGTTGTTGGGGTGACCCTAGAACATGCACGACATGCCGCAGTCCAGATGTCGGAAAGCTCCTCTTACTGCTCGATTGAAAATTCAGTTCTACGAAATTCGGCGGTTGGAGTAGAAATGCTGGGAACGCAGAACGGTATCTGGAATACCGAGATTTACAACATCGACGATGATGGTGTGGTGATAGCGAGTGGTGGTCAACTTCCACTCTCTCGCTCAATTACGGATACCAATGCGCGGAAATCCCTTGCGAGTGGATTCAATTTCGTCGTCAACAGTAAGATCTCGAAATATGGACTGAGGAACCGGTTTTATCGTCCCGGGGTGAATTTGAACGGAGGGTACGTCAACAACGATCTCACTGGAGGTGCGGGAAATCGGGTACGTCACTCAGAATTTGTAGACGCGCCTCACTCCTCGATTCACTACAAAGGTAACAACTTTCTGTTCGATTACAATCGCTTCCTAGGAACGAATTCGGAGTGCATCGATTGTGGAACTATTTACACGTGGTGGTCGTGGGTGCAGCGTGGAACCATGACCAAGTACAATTACTTTCAGGGGTTGCAGCCGATAAACCCTATGGGCATTACTGCTAAGCTGCACAGCGTAGGACTTTACTGGGACGCCATGATAGATGGGCAATCGGCGTACGGTAATGTCTTCAAAGGTTATGACGTCCCGTTTCTCATGAATGCAGGAAGAGATGGTTCCGTGGAAAACAATATATTCTTCGACTCGACATCGAAGACCCAGGAGCCGTTGTACATAGGCTCTCTAGGCTTGAATCCTTCTCAGACGAGCCAGGTCAATGTACCGATCAGTATGATAGAGGGAGTTCCTGGAACGTCTACATCCCCTCCGTATCTGATAGTGACCACAGCACGTCCCCTGAATATGACAAAGGGTACGGTGATCGGGCGTATCTCTGGATTGTCGAGTCTAGTTGGTCTCACGAACGACCCGTGTCCAACGGGAACTACGGAGCTGTATTACGAGCCTGGTTCAAGCACGCCTTCCCCGTGGAAGGTCAAGGTGGTTGGTTTGTCCCTCAAGGGGCCGTACACGGGTGGAGGCTTCTATCGAGCGTTTGATCGATACTACTGGCCATTCTACGCGATCACCTCCAGGCTCAGCCTCGGTCTGCCTGACCCATCGTGCGGAGGGGCTGATCCTATGACAGCCGTTCATCCCTACCTGGAGATGTATCCGAGGTTGCGGCAGAGGATCTGGGATATCGAAGATGGGCAACCTCGAAATATTCGAATCAGCAAGAACATCGTTGCCCGTAACGCGATCCAGCAATTGACGGCACCCGGCTCAGCAGCCCCTTGGATCTCACCGACTAACAACCTCGTCACGAAGTCCGGAGATCCACTTCCATTCAACGAGTCGACTTTCGCCGTAACCAGTGCACAAGCCCCTGGTGGTTGGGATCAGATACCCTTCGACTTAATTGGTAGGGTCAAAGCTGGTACTCCTCCGATAGTAACGGCAACGCCAACAGCGACAGCAACCGCAACCGCTACGCGAACGGCGACAGCAATACCAACTAGGACTGCAACAGCAACGGCAACCGCGACGCGAACAGCGACAGCAATACCAACTAGAACTGCAACAGCAACCGCAACCGCGACGCAAACAGCGACAGCAACCCCAACATCAACAGCGACTCAAACAGCGACGGCGCTAGCCTCCGTCACGGCAAGCGCATCTCCGACTCCCACGTCTGCAGGGTCACCAACTCCAACCCCGACAGTCGTTGGTAGTCCAACCTCATCTTCTAGTGAGCTCCCTACGGATACGATAGCAGGTGACCATCCTGCGTTGGCTAATACGCTCGTTTTCCTCATTCAGGAGCGCAAGATCCAGAGTGCAGACTCAAAGGGTTTCTTTGCTATATCGAAACTTGCTTCGAACCGGTCTTCGAGGTTGCTTCAGTTCAGGAGTATAAAGTTAGTCGGAGGTGGTTTTGACAAGACAGTAATGCCGGGCCAATACCTGAGTAAGATCCCCGAGGCTCGACTCCAGGCGTACAATCCTGCCAAATGTCAGGAAGAGGCGAAGCAGAAGCCTCTGTTCAACGGGGCACGAAGAGTTGCCGCTCTGGAGCGTGAGTTACTTCGTAAGACTACGCTCATACAGAGTGCTCGGCATAGCGGCGCTCGAGCCAAGCTCGCTTCGAAAAGCAGCGCGTTGCGGGTGAGTCAGGCAGCCGAGGAATATTTCCGGGCGAGCGCACTGATGCCGGATATTCAGTTACGATGTGTACCGAAGACAGCGGCGTGTGGCGAGGTTTCGCTGGCGCTTCCCCTTAGAGTGTTGCGACAAGCAGTGAAGACGTTGGCTGCAGAGGGGATAAATCTCGAACGTGCGCTTCATGAGCGCTCCGTCGCCCCAAATCCTGCACTGCTTTCCAAGGCGATACAGCGGGCATCTGCAAAATCTGGGCAAATCAGTCGTATTCTTGCAAAATTGCCCCGCGTTACTTTTGATTGCACGTTAAACGGCTACAGCATTATAACACCTGCTGTGGTTTCCAGAGAGAGAAGATGATATCCGAGCCCTTCCTGCCATTGCTAGCGCACAGCATCGCCGCCAGGCATTACATGCAGAAGGATGCTATTGGAATCGGCACGCAATCTCGCGCTTCCGGTCTGTAGGCTCCGAAGCAATGCAAACCCTATCGAACGTTTCACGTAGGCACAGCGAACAATACCTCTTGCGGTGCCCGGGTAGCGCTTTGGACGTGCTGATAGCATCACCAAGCGAATACGCCGTCTCTTGTAAGCAGAATTTTATTTGATGAGGAGAACTGTCACGCCTTAGAGGACTCGCTCAGGAAAGTCCTTATATCTTCGATCGTCAGCTAACCAACTCTTAAAGTCAGGCGCTCAAAGAAATAGTCCCGTCGACGTTCTTGCTATACCCTTAACTAGCATACTAGCGGTAGTAAGTCCTCCTCCTATTCCTCATCCTCATCCTTCTCATCATTCTGCACCTGCACCAGTTTCCTCATTCTCGTCCGGCCATTTCAGTGTGCATATCGACGATACCGATACTGTCTCAGATGGCAGCGTGTTCTGACCCTCGTGCCGCGAGCCATGGAGTAGAGGTGGTCCCGATCAAAGCGGCCGTTCTTCTCGTTGTCTCTCTGGAAGTTCTCAAAGATGAAGAACAGGAAACCGGTGCAGGTGCAGAGTTATGAGGAAGAGAAGGAATAAGCTGCCCTATTACGAGCTCGTTTGAGACATGACGATTATGTCACCGGCAAACGGCCGCGATGACGTTACAAATCGGAAATAGAATAACCTGGCCGTATGTCTGGTGCACTTTGTTTTTATTCACCGTGTCAAAAGTCCTTGAAAGGATCTTCAACACCGTGGCCGATTTCCTCAGCCATCTCCCGGGGGGACCTACCATGATTGTTTTTGTGGTCTGGATTGGCACCAGCCTCGAGGAGGGGGCGAACGATGCGTGGCTCGCCATGAGCGCTCAGAATCGCGGTCCAAAGAGGCCCATTTCCGTGGCGATCGACAAGATTAGGATCTGCACCGCATTGCAGAAGGGTCTTTACGGTCTCTATATGCTTCTCTTGAACGGCAAAGTGAAGCGGGGTGAGCCCGTTATCATCTTGGGGGCTTAAGTGTTCACCCTGCGAGACGAGTTGTTGGATCGCGCTGGAGTCGCCCTTAAGTGCTGCGTAATGCGCCGGAGTACGACCGTATTCGTCAATACCCGGTCGGTGTAACTGTTTGGGATGCTTACCGACCATAGTTTTCGTTCAGATGAATAACATAGTACTGAGCAGATCCGCCGATCTACACCACAAATCACGCGGCTTATGTCTGCTCAGCCCGATACAAACGTTGTGCGCACCTTGAGTTCTCGCCCTCCAAGGCTGTTAGATGTTACACGCTCTACGCGTGCACTGTATCCGAGGCGACCAAGAGCATCATCAACGAAACGGATCGGCTACGGAGCCATCTCCACACTGTGCTTCGATTTCAAGATCTCCATAAGACCTGCCATCGCTTGATCAACCTCTTCGTGCCTGAGGGTTCGATCCGGCCGCTGGAAGATCACACGGTAGGTAACTCGCCTGAAATCCTCGTCGGGCTTTTTGAAGTCGTCTACGATCGCCGTAGCGCTCAGTGATTCGAGGCTAGCCTCTTGGATTATCCTCACGACCCGGCCAGCCTGCTCCTTCGCACCGACCTTGAGGGTCATATCTCGAGAGATCGGCGGAAAATCACTGACACTAGGCGTCTCAGTGCGACGGATGACTTTGTACAGCGCCGAGACATCAAATTCACAGTAGAACGCCGCATCCTTCAGCTCGCATGCTTCACGAATGAGCGGATGCACGACGCCGAAAAAGCCGACGACCGAACGTCCCACCTTGATTGAAGCTTGCATACCCGGATGCAGGAAAGCCGAATCGCTCTTTCCTACCGACAGCTCCCCGCCAAGACTACTTACTACGGAGGCGATAGAGCCTTTGAGAAGTCGTGCCAACTCTTCGAGAGGCTCCTCTTTGCGCCACTCACCTTCGCTCCAACGCCCTGCGAAAGCCATAGTCAAAACATCGCGCTCGTAATCGTACACCATCGGCTCACGAGGTCGTGGCTCTCCCGACGGTATCTGCTCGGGCTTTGCAAACACGTGACACAGTTCGAAAGCTTTGGCTGAAAGCACACCACGCTTACGATTCGCGGCGAGCACTCGCGTCAGATGGATCACGTTGGTGATCTTCATGTGCGAGTTACTCTGCTCCAGCGCGTTCTTGATTCCGATATGGCGCGACGCGCTCCCCTTTTCGAGCGATTCGAGCAACTCTACTTCCGCCAGCGAATAGAAGCCCTTGGTTATGACCTCGCTGAATCCGCTTCCGCGCAGAGCGGGACGGATTCGGGCAGTCAGGATCTCCACCGGATCCTGTTCGGGTAGGTTGTACTCGAGAGGTGGCAATTCCACCTTCACACGGCTGAAGCTCAATGACCGTGCCACCTCCTCGACGATGTCATCGGGATTACGCACATCCCAGAGACGCCACGAGGGTACCGTCAACGAAAGCGCCTTGTCCTTACCCTCGGCAGACACCTCTACCCCGTATCCAAGATTCTTGAGACGCACGACGATCTCGGTCTCTTCCAAGCGCGGAAGATTGACCTGCGCACGCAATGCACTCAGGGTTGTCGATACCTTTCGTTTCTCAGGCGGCGCAGCCTCCGAATAGGTAAGTCCGAGGGCATGCGCTACATCCGCAACGCTCACCGCACCAGCGGAACCACCGGCGAGATATACGAGACGCTTGAGCGCCGGCATTATCCCCTCGGGATCGCACCCACGTTCGAAGAAGTGAGACGCTTCCGTACCGATCCCCATTGCTCGCGCTGTGATCCGCACACAGACGGGATCAAAGATCGCCGCCTCCACTAGAACCTTGCTGGTGCTCTCAGTGACCATACTGTTGGCGCACCCGATTACCCCTGCCACTGCTACGATCTTTTTTCGGTCGCGTATGAGGATAGAACCCTCCGGCACCTTATAGGTCTTACCATCGAGAGCTTCGATCTCCTCCACCTGCGTGGCGAGGTCGACGATTATCTCACCATCAACCTTGTCGGCATCGAACGCATGCATCGGCTGACCGAACTCTTGCTGAACGTAGTTCAGAAGATCGACGATGGCGTGGTGTTTTCCTGGCTCTTCCAAGCAGGCAGCCACATCATTCCTAAGAGGCATCGGCGACGGCACCGTCATTTCAAGAAGGGCATACCGAAGACACTTGTCCGTCACACGACGAACAGGAACCCCCGCCTTGCGCTCTGGAAGTTGCCCGGCAACGGTCGGCATCTTTATTTGCGCGAGCGTGCGAGCCGAGATCTCGCGAGCTGCGCCAAGTGCATACAGATGGTCTCCACGATTGGCGAGGCTCTCGATCGTAAACACAACGCCGGTCTGTGGACCAACCTCGACTCCCTTTACCTCGAGTCCGATATCGTCCAGGAGATGGCGAAGGGGAGATTTTGCGGCGGACTCGATCGGACACTCGGGAAGCTCGATCAGCTTCTCCAACATGCGCACATACAACTTCATACTATCTCCTTAAGAACTCGAAGATCGTTCTCATACACCGCCCGGAGGTGCGGGAAGTTGTACATCTGAGCAGCAAGGCGTGAGGTGCCCAGCCCAAACGCGAACCCGGAAACTTTCTCGGGATCGAATTTAAACTCCGTAAGTACATTGCGATGCACCATACCTGCACCACCGACCGTCGCCCAGCCAGCACCACCACATGCTCCACACCCCTCGCCCTTGCACACAGAACAATCGATCTGTGGGCCGAGGCTCGGTTCAGTATAAGGGTAGAACTTCGGCACGAAGCGCACTTTGCGGCGCTTCCCGTAGAGCTCCTTCAAAATGTGCGTGATGAGGCCCATCAGATGGGCCAAGGTAAGCCCCGGTTCGATCCACACCAACTCGTATTGATGGAACATCGCCTGGTGCGAGGCATCTTCCGTCTCGTTACGGTACACCCGGCCAAGCGAAGCGACCTTTATAGGGAGACGATTGTTTTCGAAGAGATGCCGCTCCTGGAGGACACGCGCCTGAACCGAAGTGGTGTGAGTACGAAGCACGTGCCCAGTTTCCGTATAAAAGGTGTCCTGCATGTCCCGCGCGGGGTGATGCTTAGGGATATTGAGCGAGTCAAAGCAGTAGTAATCCGTTTCGATCTCCGGACCGCTGATATTTTGAAAGCCGAATGGACGGAGGATCTCGGTGATGCGCTCCTCGATGATCGTCACCGGATGGACCGCACCAAATCCAGGCGAGGACTCGGGCAGTGAGAGGTCAAGAAACTGCTCGTTGAGCGTGCGTCTGAGAGCCGCGCTCTTGAATGCAGCATCCTTTGCCTCTATCCCAGCTTCGACCTGATTCTTGAGATCATTCAAGAGCGCCGCTACCGCAGGCTTCTCGTCAGGTGGAACATCACGCAATCCTTTGAAGAGCTCCTTGACGAGCCCCTCCTTGCCCAACCAATCGCGCCTGAGGACCTCAAGATCTTCGGGCCGATCGACTGCACCGATCTCTTTGGTAAAGCGAGCCCCAAGCTCCGAAATATGTGCTCCTGAGAGGTTGACCCCCATAGCTCTCCGTATACATCCGTGTTGGTTTACGTCTATGCTCGGCAGATGCTGCCGAGCGGATGGTCATTCGGGACGATCCCGATTGCACTCCTAATCGGTAGAATTTAGGCTAAAGCCCGCTTAGGGTAAAGCGTGTCGTTTGCATATGGTTACAGCCCCCGTTTCCCCGCGTTTTGCGGTTTTTCTCATAGTCCTCCTGGACATTATGGGGGTTGGTCTGATTATCCCGGTCCAACCGTTCTTGGCGCAGGACTTCGGAGCTTCCACAACCGTGGTCACTCTCCTTGGTACGACCTATTCATTGATGCAATTGGCGTGGGCGCCTGTGTGGGGAGGGCTCTCGGATCGAGTAGGGCGCAAGCCAGTGCTCCTCGCAACCATCGTCATTACCCTGGTCGGACACCTAGCCTTCGCGGCATCTCAGTCGCTTTTCGCGCTCTTCGCTGCCCGTGCGCTCGCGGGTACTGGCGCTGCCAACATAGCCACCGCGCAAGCCGTTCTCTCAGATACCCATGCACCGGCGGAACGCAGCAGAGCCATGGCTCTCATCGGTGTTGCCTTCGGGGTTGGATTCATTCTGGGCCCCCTTCTCGGAGGCATCCTGTGCCAAATCGACTACCGTGCCCCCGCTGTTTTCGCAGGTATCTTAGCAGCTCTTAATATTCTTTTCGTCATCTTCAGACTCCAAGAGACTCACACCACAAGTCGCGATGAACGCGCGCCTCGAGTCCGAATCCGTACTATATTTTCTGCCTCTGGAGAGCTTCGGAAGCTCGTCATCACTACCCTCTTCACCATGACCGCCTTCTCCATCATGGAGCAGAGCATAAGCCTCTACATCGGTATGCACTGGGTTCCTTCAGAGTCTGCAGAAAGAATCAAAGAGGCCAGCCGATTGACGAGCACCTTCCTCGTTACCGTTGGACTCACCGCCATCTTCGTTCAAGGATTTCTCGTCCGTCGCTGGCTGCAATCTACGGGTGAACTCACTATCGTGCGAGCTGGTCTCGCGATCCTCGTAGTCAGCCTCGTGCTTGTTCCATCATTGGGAGCAGTGGGGAATTTTCCCCTGTTTCTCGTATCAGGCGCTGCACTCGCCCTCGGGAGCGGCCTCTTTAATCCCTCCATGGCGGGATTGGTGTCCAAGAGCTGCTCCGAGGAGAATCAAGGTCTCGGATTGGCTATGAATCAATCGGCTGTTGCGCTCGGCCGAATCATCGGTCCGACGATTGCAGGAGCTCTCCTCGCGACGAGTTCGGCTGCTCCCTTTCTGACCGGAGCTATGCTCACAGCATGCGCGCTGTTAGTCGCCTCGAGAGTGGGAGCTACTCGTTGACAGCGCGTTTCTCTACCGAACCGCCATCTCTCTCGGGTTTGTCGAGAAGAGAGAGAAAAAGCCTCAACTTCACCTCTTCGAAACCTCCCACTGCGTCACGTTCTGATTTCTGACTTTGTAACCGCTCATATTCCTGCTGTAGAAACAGCCGATACTCTTCAGAAGAATCTTTAGCGGTCCACCCCAACTGTTTCATAGCACCTACTCCCAGAAGCGCCGCCTTCACGGCCCGTTCGTACAACCCCTTCGTGAGGTCAAATTAGTTCAAGTAACCTAAAGTAAGGTTGCGGCTATCTGTATGAGGTGCGTCACCACAAAGGCTCAAGAAAAGCTGTCGAGAACGACGTGCCGACAGAACCTGTGCCAACAGGATCTGCGCTACTCACTCGACTAACAGGTTGCGAGATTAGCCACTAATGCCCCTCACGCTCCGATCTCGCAATCAGGGGATATAGTCACAAGACTCATCTGCCTTCTTCGGAACAATTTAGGAGCACTATGCCAACATACAGACACAGACCCTTTCTCATCGCTGCCTCTTCGCTGCTCGTCCTTACTGCGGGATGCGCCAGCACCTCAGCCCTCAACAAGGTACAAAACGACGCGCGTGAAGCTCAGCGCACGGCTGACATGGCGCTCTCTACGGCACAAAATGCTCTTACCACGGCCCAGCACGCTCAATCAGCATCCGACCAGGCTAACGACAGAGCCTTGAGGTCCGAAGAGATGCTGAACCGCGGGTTCAAATATTCGATGCGAAAGTAAGGCTACGGTTGATCGTCAACCGCAAGCATCGTGGGTCCGTCTTCCCCAGCATCATCGTGCGAAGCCTGCGCTACGTGCGAATCCTCGTACGAGGCACCATCGTGGCCTCCCGCTGATTCGTCAGCACTACCTTCACGAGGGATCGAGAGCGTCACAGCCTTCTTTACGAAGTACTTCTCTCCTGTACCCGCTGCCTCGTGCTCACCCAACTTGTCGATGACCTGGTTTGCAACCGTCTCGGGCACGTCTATGAAAGAGTAAAACTCTCGAACACTCACGCGGTGCACATCAGAAGCCTCTACACCGCAAAGGCTCACTACATCTTGGGTCAACCCGGTATCAGACACCCCGTGGTTTTTTCCGATACCAACGTAGAGCCGAGCCTCTTTGTCCACTACCATCGGCTTACGAGGCTGCCGGGGCTGCCGCTCGCGCGACTCACCACCACGCTCGCCGTCTCCACCGCGGCGACCATTACGACGGCCCTGTCCTCCCTCCTCGGAATGTGCGTGAAAGCTATCCCCGTCTTGGTTGTAAGAGTCATGAGAACGCTCTTGAGAGCGCCCGCCACGACGACCGCGGTTACCTCGCGAATCACGCGAATCACGAGAATCACGGGAATCGCGCGAGTCACGAGAATCTCTGTCACGATCTCGCCCCTGATGGCCACGGCCACGACGGCGATCCGCCCCAGGTTGAGGCTGGTGACCGTCATCATCCTCCTCGTCGTAATCCTGCTCCTGCACCTCTTCACGCGAAGATGCCGCAGCAGCTTTCAGGGATGGAATTACCGAGAGGGTGTTGTACACCAAGAGGGCCGCAATATCGCGAACCTTCTCGTCGGCAAGGATCTTGTCCACCATAGCGGCGATCCCAGAGTCATTGACGAGCGCCTTCTCGACCGCTTGGTCGCGAAGCTGTCCAAACTTACCCAGGAAGAGCTGCTCGGGAGCCGGGAGTTCTCCTTGAACGAACTCGAGCTTTCCAAGCTTCTTGAGATAGTGGAAGTTCGAGATGTCCATCGCCGCCACCAAGCTGATGACCTTCTTGGTCTGGCTCTCGGGGCCCGCCGAGTACCGATGGAAGTAGACCTCTGGGTCCGTTGGCACGGAGTAGTTCACCACTACTGCGAAATCCTCCAGCGGCACTCCTCGAGCTGCGACATCGGTCAAAACGAGGGTCGTAATCTCCTTCTTCTGGAGCTGCTGGATGGCCTTGCTCAACTTGAGTTGAGGTACGTAGCCGATCAGCTTCATCGAGGCGATACCGCGCTTTCGAAGAATCACGTCGGCAAAATCAGCATCGGATGGCGAATTACAGAAAACGATACAGGAATTACCGCCCTCCAACTCTATCAGATCGCAAAGTGCCTGAGGCTTTGCCAAAAGGGATGTTTCAACTTCGTAGTAAACGTGCTCCATATTCTGCACTGCAGCTCCTTTAATCGAACAAGACTGTGGTTCTCTGAGAAATCTCCTGCTTAATGCTGAGATGTTCAGAGAGGGCTCCGAACCAATCAAAACAATTTGCGCTTCGGGGTTGGACTCACGAAATCCGAGCAGAGAGGCCTCGAGCTCGGACAGAGGTCCGTGAGAAAGAATCGAATCGATGCTGTCGACCACACACCGAGAAGCAACGATCGTTGCTGTTTTCGCCTTTAGAAAAGCAGCAACGGCAGAGGGGGGGGCGACTACACACAGATCTTCGGACACCCACGCGCCCTTCAGATCGTCCGAGGTCGGGGCCAGTACGGCGTTCACTCCGAGCCCTTTCAGGGATCCCACGACCTTCTCACCCTCTTCTGCAGAACCGCAGAGAACCAGGGCCTTACCTGCTGTAGCTGACAGCCACGCTCCATAGGTGGCGGTCCGCTCCGAGCCGGCAGCCGCATAAAGCTGAACATCGACCCCCTTACCGAGACTCTCCAGCGCAGCGACCTTTGCTTCGCACAGATCTTTACCGTCGCTCTGCTGAAGTTTCGCTTTCGCTGCTTCGACGATCTGGTTGGCTTCGTCGCTGCCGCGTGCTCCCATTACTCCCATTACTCCTCCCATGTATCTCCGTGGACAACTGACAACACACGCTCTTACAGCACAACACATATCCGTTTGTGATACGAACTACGGGAGTTCGCACCGCTCGGACGCCATACTCTGAACGGGTGACTATCAGCTAGTGCCTCTCTCGGGGGATTTCGCGCCGAGACCGCTCCGAAGAACGCGGTTTCCTGCGAAATTCCCGATTACGGCGTATTTTCTCCATTACACCATATTCGTAACAGGGCACAGAATTGTGCCAGGTCGATAAGGTAATTTCATTATTGGACTTCGTGCTCACCTCTCAGTTTGTAAAGAGAAGGGAAGCATTCATAGAGCGACACAGTGTCGTGGGACCATCTCTTCAGTCGGGCACCTACCACGAAACGCACTGGCGATCGTTCTCAATTCCAAGAATGTATTCTATACCATATAGCCACATTAGCGGAAGTTTCGTCATCCTGATACCGCCTCAAGGCGATAAAAATATATAACCCATGGAAGTTATTAAGCAAAACATCTTCCGTAGCTTCGCACTCCTGGCCTTTGCGAGCCTCTGCGTAGCGGGCTGCCAGCTCGTAACCGACTTGGCCACCCCCCACCAACCCGCGGCACAACTGCAGGTCGACCAAGTACCGGAATGGTCTTCTATGAATCTGCGCTCTCTACCCGAAGCAAACAAGCACGAGGGCGCCGTGCTTACAGCTTTGGAGAATCCCAGCACCCCAGGACAGTTGATCACGGTCGGAGCCGACGGGTCGATCATCGGATGGGATCTGAAAAGCTATTCCGGTCACCGCATCACCTCTCTTTCAGCTCCGATCTCGCTCGCGGCCCTAGGCGAAAAGAGACCACTACTCGCATCGTACAACTCCGATGGCATCTCAATCACCTGTATCACGGATTGTCAGCGGAGCTGGAAACTCAACCGATTGAAGATCAGACCAACCGGTTTGGCGTTTCAGGGGAGTGACTCTGCCCTCCTTATCGCGGGAGCAGATGGTCGTGTGTACCGCTGGCGCTTCATGGACGAAGATACAGCTACGAGCGTCAAGGAACAGGAGAAGATCCTCGAGCGTTATGTAGCTCATCAGAACATCGTGAGCGCCGTCGCGTCACATCCATTCGGTAGAGCCTTTTTCACTGGAGATTGGAACGGCACACTGTTCGGTTGGCTACCGTACACGGCTGATGTGCACGGAGGCGCATACGACAGAAATCTATTCGGCGCCCGTTTTTACTCTGATAAAAGCACCTTCGTTCAGGCCCTCAGAAAACCAGACAGAGGCATCACCGCCCTGAGCGTATCGTCGTCGGGCGAACGGCTCGGCCTCGGGACTGAAGACGGATACGTCGAGGTATGGGAGGTCAGGGGCTTCGTTAAGGTAGCTCGCGAGGCGCTCCACTCGGGACGAGTGCTATCGGTCTCGTTCGATATTAACGGCGAACGTATCGCTTCGGTCGGACGGGACATGATGGTGTCAGTGGCAGTTCTCGAGCGCGATCCCACCTTCGGAACTGCTTTGGAAACTAACCCTTTCAAGCTCATTCGAGCCACGCATCAACGCATCGAGAACGCGAAAGACGTGATCTTTCTCCAAAGCGGCAACCTGATCGTGACAACCCGGGACGGAACTGTGGCTGAAGTGAGCGATCTCAAAGCGCCCCTACCAACTCCTGCCCCAACACCACATACGACTTACAGGGTAGAGGACTCCGATTACTGAAATTCCGGGCCCTCTCCTCTCGCACACCCGGGGCGTGTTGGCGTGCTTTCCTGAGTACCAACCCACCCATCGATTGCGGCAAAGCTCGGTGCAGGTTATGTCTTAGCGCGTATATATGAACACTACCCCTCAGCACCTCGCGAGGACCAGCTCCTTTGCGACCCTTACCATCCTCGTCACACTAGCTACAGCTGCCCTCGATCAGCTGACCAAGCACCTGATTCTCCTGACCTTCTCACCCGGCGAAAGCGTGCCGATCATTCCGGGGCTCTTCAACCTGACATTAACCTTCAACCTCGGAGCGGCTTTCGGCCTCTGGTCTGGCCTACCGGGTGGTGTAAGAGAACTGGTACTTGCTCTCACCAACCTGCTTGCCCTCGGTGTAGTGGTATATTTCATGAGGCAACCGCACTATCGAACCTGGATAGCTCAAACAGCTTTGGCAGGCATTCTCGGCGGTGCAATCGGCAACATAATTGATCGTTTCGTGCACGGTTCGGTGGTCGACTTCCTCGATTTCTACGTCGGGAACTCTCATTGGCCGGCATTCAACGTGGCAGATAGTGCCATCTGCGTCGGGGTGACGATCTTGCTCGTGCTGTCCTTTTTTTCGCCGGCGGAACCGGCAGACGCCTCCTCGTAGCAAGGGATATCATCTTCGCGAGAGGGCAACGCCTAGACGATCGCGTCTCTCTTTGGTACCTGCGGTTACCCGTTGCCCCACCCCTCGCCTACCTCTACAATTGGTCTCGACAATCGGAGCGACGACGCCGTCGGCGTGGCTTCGCGATTTATGTGAAGGGAGTATTGGCGATGTCTTTCAAATCTCTGCGCTCACTGGCCTGTACAATCCTGGTAGTCACGAGCATCGGCTGTGGCTCGAGTAAGGGAGCTGGCAACCCGGACCATCTCCTTGCAGGGGGACCAACCGATACTCCGCCGGAGCTCGCAGAGCCGAAGACGACCGAAGAGGAACGCTTCATCGAGCGGCAGAAGAAGGAGCTGGAAAAGCAGTCCCAAGAGATTGACGATCTCAAGAGACAAAAGTTCCACGATGACTATCTGCGCACGCGATATCCGAAGGAAAACCCAGAAGGCACACCGTCGCGTGACGGTTTTGGAGGTTACTAATGCTACAGTCTCGTAAAAATTCCTTTCGAATCGTCTTGATCGGCACCGTTATTCTGAGTGCTGCGCTGGGATGTACAAAGCCCAAGGAGACTACCGCCGTGAGCGCCGCCACTGGTGGTGCCATCGGAGCCGGGCTCGGCGCTATCATAGGAAACCAAACTGGAGACGCCGGCAGTGGCCTCGCAATCGGAGCAGTAGCAGGCGCCGCAACGGGAGCATTGATCGGCAATGCCCTTCAAGCTCAACAGGAATCGGTTCGCTCTCAAGACGAAGCTATCGAACGGCAGGAGCGTATGATAGCAGCCCAGCGGACGGAGATCGCGGAGCTCCGCAACCTAAATCCTGACATAGTAGAGCAGAAGCGTCTCGCTCTCCAGAAGCGTGGGCCCTCCCCGTACAGCTCACGCAGTGTGAGCACCAGCATGCCGGGGTCCCTGTCTCGAAACTCGTCCGATCCGTTGGCTCGGCTGAACATGAGTTCTCAATCGCTGAGCGAACGGTCCCTTAGCACCACGAACGTCAAGGCAGCCCCCGTGCTTGCTAGCGAGAGATACAATCGCCCGACATCCACTCAACCCAAGAATGTGAAAGTGCATGACGAACAGACACCTGCAAAGCAAGTTGTGGCTGATTCTGACTCGTCGGATTCATGCGCAGAGGCTGAGAAGGATAGAACTGCCGCGCAAAACGCTATGGACAGTTCCGATAAGCTCTTCCACCTCCGACGTGCCTTGCGGTTGTGCCCGAACAACGCCCGCATGCATCACGAGCTGGGAAAGGTATACGTCGCTATGGACCGAAGGAACGATGCAGAGCTTGAATTCAAGCAGGCGCTTGATGTGGATCCATCGTACGCCCCTGCGAAACAGAGCCTTGATCACATAGCGTCCGAAAATATCAAATTCTGACGCAGGAGTACGATTCTTCCCCGAAGAAGGAGCAGTGTTATGAGACGCTTGATAATTTCAACTATCCTCCTGCTGTCTGCCTGCGATAACTACAGATTCGGGGCCACCGATGTGGGAGCGCTCGGTGGAGCCGCCGCCGGAGCCGGATTGGGGGCGATCATAGGGCACCAGACCGGTCACACCGGAGGGGGCATAGCAATCGGATCTGCGGCAGGCGCATTGGGTGGGGCCTTGATAGGCTCGCAGATCGAGCGGCAAGATCGAGCACTAGAGAACAACGATCGACGGATCGCCGAGAACGACAGGATGCTTGCGGAGAACCGCAAACTCCTCGAGGAGCTGCGGCAGCGAGGTATCGACGTACGAGACTCCGACCGCGGCATAGTAGTCAATCTTCCGGACGTGCTCTTCGGTTTCAATAGCGCCAACCTCACTCCTCAGGCACGCTCTACGGTCAGAGAGATCGCCGATGTGATCAATCAAGCGCCAGCCCGACGGATTTCGGTGGAGGGCCACACGGACAGCATCGGTACTATCGACTACAATTATAAGCTATCCGATTCACGAGCTAGGTCAGTTCGAACTGAACTGGAGCACAGCAACGTAGCCCCTCGTCGGATTACGACGCGTGCTCTCGGAGAGAGCGAGCCGATTGCTTCCAACCGAACCGATCAGGGCCGACGGCGGAATAGGAGAGTCGAAGTAATCATCGAAAACGCGCGCTAAGAAAGCGAAGCAAAACCTGCCACTCTACCACGTGAGCGCGCTCGAGCACCCGAACGCAAACCTACCGGAAATACAAACATCAAGACGTTCGGACACGAGCACACCCCAACCCGTAGTCGAAGCTAGTCAAGACTATGCGAGGTATCAGTGCTCCTGATTTTTCGCGCCGTTCTCCGCCAGGATTGTCTGCTGGAGATCAGCAAACGATCTTATGAACCGCGATCGACCCGACGGGAGCCCTCCCTCGAGCGTCTGTGTCTGCGAGGGCTTGGTAGCGTGTCGATTCGGCATTAAAGATTTTCTCGAAGTTCTTGCAAGACGCATCTCGAGGTAAGCTACATCCTCTAGCACGGAAATGTCGGCTCTGTCCGCCAGAGGCACTTCTTCATACGCATCACGCACACGACTCATCAGGCCATCTGAGAACGTAAACCCTTTGCGCATCGCTGAAACAAAGGTCGAACAGGCATGCAACAACAGACCTGGCCTCTCCTCGGAGCCATAGGCCGCTGAAAATCCCGTCAACACCGCGTTCTCGATACTCGCGGAGTACATCTTTCTGCGCACCCTCGGCAACTCCAAGGCTGTGGATACGATCGACAAGAGGCGATGTGTTTGGTCGACAGAGAGCTCTTCGCAGAAAAATGCCGCATTGCTCAGGAGATTGATCGTACTACCACGAATCTCGTAGCGCAGAGGTCTATTATGGTCAGCCCTCTTCATCACCTCGAGGGCCGATTCAGCCAACAAAAGCGCCTGGGACACCAAGGCGCGGGCCGGTTTGAGCAAATCCGCATCACGCCGATCCTCGGAGATGTGTGCGCGAAGCTGCTTATCTGCACCGATCTCTCGACGCAGCTTGAGGACCTCAGAGGGCGAGAGACTCTCCCAGATACGAACCTGCTCGACATCCAGAATCAACGAGGCCGAGCACAGCGCCCTGAGAAAGAGATTAATCCTTCCTTCAGTCTCCCGATCACTGAAGGGAAGATTCGCGTCGATCGCCGAGAGCGCAAGGGGCGCCGCATTAAGCAACCGCTCCGCCACATCCAGAGAATCTACATCGCGATATGCGGGCCCAACTCGTCCCACGTTGGGAACAGGGGCGCCGGCCACCGCCAGCAATACATTGTAGAACCCTACCGTCTTCGAAGATGAGACGGGGACGAGCCCTCGTGTGAGAGCCTCCTGCGCAAATCGATATATTACTCCTATATTTTCGGGACAGGTCGCATTTCGAGTTGCATGAGCAATCGTGCACAGCACAGTGGGCGCGGACAATCTACCCCCTGCTTCGATAGCCGCGTGCGCAACCTCTACGGCCAGAAGCGACGAAACTCCCTGGAGAGCTATGACCAGACCCGACACGACTGTAGTCGCGCGAGGGGAACGATCCATCTGTATCCACTTCCCGACCACCTCGAGCGCAAGGCGCCCCACTGCCTCGACTGAGCTACGTCCGTCTTCTCGCGGATAAGCTCGTGCGGCACGCAGGGTCGATTCAAATGAATCCATCAGTCGGGACGTCATTGAAGGGGTCCCACTCCGACCTTCAACGGAGTCGCAATCACTGAGACTAAATTCCGCGACGATACATCCGAGCTTGGCAAATTTCCGGTGCCATTGCTCCCGTAATTCCGACCTATACGCCCCGGGTAGAGCTCCGTCTACGTGAGCTGCGCCAGACGCGCTCTCCCCTGTCGAATAAAACGGCGGCGCGCTCCGCCTTCTAGCCTCCTGCAGGCCTGCCTCGTGGACATCTCCATCTTTAGAGCTCGAATCTTTGGAGTGAAAGTTCATACAACCCTCCGTAACGGCCTCCCCACTATAGTACTCGTGTCCGAATTTTAAAGAAGAAAAAGATGGTTCGGGCTCATTACTAGACGCGCCCTCGGCAGGGAAGCAAAGGACACCCCTCCCCCCAACGCGTAGGCTTTCGCGTACCCCCCTCCGGATATCAAGTGATGCGCCCATCCACAGTATTCAAGTGCTTTCTGTCCCCTAAAGCTAATTGAAAAAAATGGGGTCTAACGAACAGCTATCGCGAGTTAGCTTATGAAATTGCCTGACAACCTATTGCAGACCCGGGCCCTAAGCGCCACAGCGCTGCGCCTTCCGGCTTCGCCGGGAAAAGCTGCAATATCCTTCGACGCTGAGCCTGGCAAGTTCGTCGTTGCCGCGGATCTGCAAGCGGCTTCAGACGCCACGTCAACCTCCAAACCAGTCCATGGATGCTAAGCTTGCGGTATGGGCTAAGCCATTCGCGAACTTTCAGGATCAGATAGCGCTTTGGGAACCTAGGATGGTTCGAGTGGCATCAGATCTGGTCAAAAAGTGGGGGAAGCGCGGCTCGCTAGGCGAGGGCTTATAACTCGACCTAACTCGGCGATTGCCTGGAAAAGGCGCCTTAGTTTCGCCAATTGAGCTCCCCGTGCCCCGAGCGCACAACAGCCCTGAATTATCCCACCCAGCTCTACTGAGTCACAGCTAGCTACCGAAGCTCCATACCCTTACGAAGCGTGCTTTAAAGGTGTTATGAGCTCACAGATTGACTCGAATCAACTCGTCAAAACCCCTCGGTGCGTAGCTATCACCGATATAGACAAGCAAAAACTTGCTGAAAGTACGCCTACATCGACTCTCGACGTGCTTGCGTTTGCTGCAAATGCTCACGTGATAACCAAAGAGTGCTCTGAGGCGCCTCTCAGCATCCTCTCACCACACCTCTATACCGCCGCCCTTACCAGCGAACTACGCACAGCGGCAAAAATCGAGACACTTTCTATCTACTGCCCCTCGCCCATAATCGCAAAGACAATCAGCCACGTACTCAAAACATTCGTGCCCTCTACCCAATTCAACATGATCGGCAGCGGAGAGGAGCTTCAATCCGCAATATCCGAAGGACGGAGATTTTTACTAGACTGCTCGTTTGACCCGCGTAGTGAACTCAGAACCCGAAGGCATCTCGCTGGGAGCCCTGTAGTTCAAATTCCTCGCCAACAGCTTCTCGTGAAGACACTCTCGAAAATTCGAGAGAATGAAATTCTTCGCAATCTCGGAGAGCCGTCTGCAGCATCTCCCGGCACTCGCTTGGAGTTTGTTCAATCAACCACCCTGCATACCAACGGATCGTGCTTTATCGATACGGCTGTCTTGAATGAGCTAGCTACTGCCTACAACTCATCCTCGGTCACAGCGGGGGACGACCTTACGGCACCGAAACTTGGCTTTCTGAATTCATACACCCCAGAGAATTTTGCGGAGATGCTCCATAAGCCGGGCTGTCGCATAAACCTCATACGACTAGGCCACACGGTGCTCGGCTACAGCGTGAGCTATCTCGACCCTACAAACCAGCCTCTCCACAGCCAGCGACTCGCCGCGGCACTCGAAACAAACGGGCGACTACCCTCCGGGACTTGGGGTTATGTCGATTCCTTGCACACAACCGATATTGGTAGGGGAGTTTGTCAGCTTGCAGGCGTTGCCCCTTACAGGGTACTCCTGGATCAGCTCGTTCTCGACTCGAAGGAAGCGGGGATCACCCACCTCATCGCTCAGACCAGGGAACTTCCTCATCCGAACGACGATGCTTTAGCGGTCCATAAGTATCACGGGTGGCGAGAGGCTGGTGTGAGTCTTCTCTAACCCAAATAAGAGGGTCCAGACGGATGGGAGTATGTCTTGGGCAAGGTAATCGTTTTGGATCTTAGTCGATTCCATTGATGGCCGCCGAAGCGACACACCCTAGAGAAGCGAGATTTTTTGAGATAGTCGAGCAGTGCGGGGCACTGACGTTGAAGCACCTCCAGCCAAAACTACCTGTGAGGCTTCGCGATGTGATAATGTCTTGGTCACATGCTTCGAGTCCCCAAGATTCTATCAACAACGCTATTCCTATGGGTGACGCCCTTCATACGGCGTAACGCCCGCACCCCACTGAACGAGGACGACCTCCTGCAACTTCCGGTCGTCGACGTGGTATCTCGTGACACCTCGGCGATGGAACGGGCGCTCGAGGGCTCAGCGGGCAAAAATGTTCTGGGCCTCGCTCTCAACATACTCCTCATCTACCGCAGAACACTCCTCGCCCTCTTCGGATTGTCTCTCGTGCTACTCGTCTGTACATGCCTTAATCCACTTTTGTTGCGCGAGCTTTTGCGCTCCTTAACGTCTCGGACCGAAGTCGTCGCCAACTCCGGGCTGTTGGATCCGCTCTTTGAGGTATCAGGGGTTACGAGTGCCGCGAGTCAGGCGCTTCTGAGCTGCCTGTTGCTGTTTGTGTCGACCGTCGTTTCCATACTAGCTGGTCACCACATCTGGTACAGACAGATTATACTAGCGACCAGGGTCAAGTTAGGGTTCTCGCAGCTCGTCTATCGCAAATCACTCGTTCTGGACCGAGCCGAAAGGAGCAGCGCTCCGAGTGGATTCATTATCAATCTCGTAGCGAGTGATGTGCAGAAGATCTGGGTCTTCCTCTCCTTGAAACATACTACGTGGACCCACCCGATGCTCATCGGTGCGGTGATGGTGTTCCTCTATA
>JBILEW010000135.1:0-7905 GCA_044351885.1 Bdellovibrionota bacterium | reverse complement strand
AAGATCCGGGCCCGCAATCGTCGTCGCTCCGTATCTCTGGAAGACCTCGAACCTTCTACCCTCAACAACTGGGTAGGTAACCGCACCGAGATGTTCGACGTAGATTTCATGTCCTCCAAACATGAAATCCGTGACGCCATCGAGGCTGCGGTCGACAAACTACCGGAAGACTACAGAGCGATCTTCATCCTTCGCGATATCGATGGCCTCTCGAACGAGTCAGTGAGCAAGATCCTCCAGCTCTCGGTCCCTGCCGTGAAGAGTCGCCTCCACAGGTCGCGGGTGATCATGCGCCAGCAGCTCCAGAAGTACTACGAGGGGTACCGTAATGGCGACGCCTCGCTGGAACTCGAGCCGGTGCATGTAGTCTGAGGAGGAGAGGAGAGCATTAGTTGCCGCTCCAGCGACTTGCTCTCCTCTACCTGTCTACCCTCTTTGACTGAAAAGCTGTTCGGCGTTATAGGTGCCTCGGAGCATCATGTCTTTCGCCGCAGCCTTCTACAACTTTACCCTTGAGCTGAACCACGTCGATCGGCAGACATTTTTACGGTTTAGGACCAAAACCGCACTCCATCCGAACGAGAGCTTGCAGCACCTCTATGCCCGTATGATCGCTTATGCCCACTGCTACAGGCCGGGGCAAAGCTTCACGCAGGGATTATTCGAACCGAAAGAACCTACGATCTGGCAAAAGGAAGTAACGGGAGAAGTGCTCTTATGGGTACAGCTCGGGGTACCCGAAAGAAAGAAACTTGAGGTAACCCTGCGCTCGGATCCCTCTGCAGAGCACATTGTCTACTTTTACGAGACCGGACAGATCTCCGAGTTCTGTCACATGCTGAGGGGTAGCAAAACTAACTGGGTGAAGGACATTCAATTCTACAAGATCTCCGAAGAACTTCTGGAGAGTCTCGTTCCCCTGGACCACAGCAGTCCGACGTGGAACGTGACCTTTGTAGATAACCATGTATATCTCACGTGCGACGGGATGGAATTGGAGGGGGATATCACTCCGATACAGATTTGGGAGGAGTATCAAACTTCTCTCGATTCGCCTGATATCGAAACCGTGAGATAGTGCCCGCTGAAATCCCCTTAGAAAGTCCGGAATCTCGAGCCTGATGCCATTTAGGGAAGCGAGGCGAAACGTACCTCTCGTCGCACTTTTTAACTTGTCACGTGAACGTGCACGTGTCCGAACATCTTGATGTTTTTGTCCCGGGTACGTTTACGTTCAGGTGCACGAGCACGTTCACGTGGTAGAGTGTCAGGTTTTACCTTCCTTCCCTAGAATTACTGAACATCAGAAGGCATCTGGCTCTGAGAACCCTCTTCCCCACTGCCTTCGACCTCACCCTCTCGCGGAAAGGACTCGGGATAACGCTCTCTGACGTTACTGGCCTTGATGCGCCCGATAATATGTCCGGGAATTGCGCCGATCGCTCCGGCCACAGGGCCAACAATAGGCACACCACCAAGCGCCTCCGACCCCACATAGGTCCCATACGCTGGATAGAGCATCTTGTACCCGGACTCCAGGAGCTTCGGATCTGTATCGAGTGCGTAGCCGAGAGCATCGTTACTCGCTCGAGCTTCCATGAAGAGCGGGGCGATCGGAAGGATGTACAGCGCTGCTCGGCTCCCCTTCCACCTACGCACAGCGAAATCTTTGGCATGCCCACCTTCGTGAAGAGCAACGACCGGAATGTCCGAATAAAGGTAAATGGAATTTGTGTAGGGGTTGTAGGCATCTCCACCGAGGATGCGGCCCGGCAAGATAGTATACATGATCCAGGACAAAACCCCCAAGGTGTAGCGCCAGCCTGCCCCTACGCCCTCGTTATTCGTGAGACGCTTCCATTCTCCTAGCGGTGCGTACTCATTAAGCCGCACCTTAACCGCACTAAGATCATTCCGCTCCAGATATGCCCTCATCGACTCCTCCGTCTCGGGCGATATATCGTGGTTTCCCATCTTCCAATTCCAGAGGATCAGCTTTTCGGGAAGAGAGAAAAGATAGTGGCCGAGGCCATCCGCTATCGCATTCGGTTCGCCCCGAGAGATCTGCGGTTCGTCGACAAAAGGCTCTGGGCTCTGGTACACATCGCCACGAGGCATGTAAGGGGCCTTTGCGCACGCACTGCAGAGAAGTAGGTTGGTCAAAACCAGTGCGCACATCCATCTCATAACTGACCCCTTTTTTGGCTGTCGTTATCTACTGGTACACGAAGTAGTCGCTTCGTACATAGGTTTGTACCAACTTGCCCCTCGACTTACCAGCGCTCCTAGCAGAGCCCACGTGAGGGTCTGCGCCGAGCCCTCAAGCAATTCGTGATGCTATGCGCCGACTCGGGCCGGCCCCTCGGTAGGATAGGTCGAACGCACCGAGGGGCCATGTGATGATTAAATCAAACAGCAAGCCCTGTTTATCGAGCATTCGCGTAAATTCTTGCCAAGGACATACGAGTCGGCTAAACACTCTCGATGTGTACTTTTCGGAGATAACCAATGAAAAAGGTAGTTGCTCTCTTGCTGGTAAGTCTTTTCGTGATTACTCCCGATCTCTCGTCGGCGGAGCGCAGGACGCGACCATCGATAGCCAAGGCTAGCCTCGATGAGGTCTGTCCCCCGTCGATTCGAGAAGATATCGGTAGCAATTATTTCTACAAAAACAACAAGCCCATACGCGCAAGCTCAGCGATAAATGCCCCGGTAATCGGACAGAATCCGGTGATCACCCTCGCGGGCCAACCGGGTCGAGGCCCTCGTATCTTCAGAAGGTCGGGCATCCTCTATGCGACGAACGGTGTACGCTTGGCTAGTCTGACCCCATATCCTTGCCGTGCAGATCATTGCACCGGTCGCGTCGTGAGCTCTACTCAGACAGGCATTCTTCGCCGCAGGGCGATTCGTGCGTCGCGCAGCCCTGCTGGCTGGATCAAGGTGGGTGGTCGATGTGTCGCTATACCGGATATCGGTAGATGTTACGGTAACGGCGTAAATATGGGTCGTCCCCTCTGCGATCGGACAGTGAAATAGTTCGACTGGGGCCGTGAGCCCCTGAAGGACTGCCCCCAGTAGCTGGTGAGTGCCGCTAGGTTTCGCTACGAGTGATAACCTGCCTTAAGGGCAGGTACTCAACCAAATTCGTACAGCGATAAGACCGAATGGCATCCCCAGTTCTGGGTGGCCTGTCTATACCTCCTGCTATAATTTACGGCCGATCAGAACCAGCCCATTCCTGAAATTTGCACAACTCTACAGCCGCGGCCGGCTCGGAGCCGCTGGGGCCTCCGTATGACGAGCTCACGCAAAGTACTACTAGTCCGCATCTCACTGGTTCTTTTCGGACTACTCCTTCCTTTCATACTTCTAGAGGCGGGCCTGCGGATCGAGCACCGTATCCGCAAAGGAACGCCGTTGAGCCTCAACCCAAGCGCGAAATGGGATCCCATCCTCGGATGGACCGGAAAGGAGCATCGGCTCGAGCCGATATCGAACAACCCCATCCTCGTGATCGGAGACTCGTTCACAGAGGGCCTTACCGTTGCCACCGACAAGATGTGGTTCGCTGAGATCGCTCGACGGCATCCTGACAAGGGTGTGATAGCCTACGGGGGCCTAGGCTACGGTACCTTGCAGGAGATTACGGTACTCGAAGGATACCTCAGTCAGGGGGTACGCCCCGCGTTCATAGTCCTACAGCTCTGTAGTAACGACATACTTAACAACTCCTTCGAGCTCGAGCGCGAAAGCCTCCTGCAGCGAGCCCCCGGCCCACGACCATACCTTGAGGGGGAAACGGTAAGGCTCAGATTTCCGCGGCGAAACGACTGGCTCCTCTATCCCCTCATTTCGATATCGCGCTTTGCGTATCGAACGAACTCGCGCTGGGACTCAACCCTTGCGGAGCAGGCACGCCTCGGAAAAGCCCCCTCTGTCGAATTCGAGATCCAAAAAACGGGGTTCTCATTCCAACCTTTTAGAGATGCCGCGCACACAACCTCGATCCTCTTGGAGCGCTTCAAATCCACGGCCCGTGGCACTCCAATCTTCCTGCTGCTCGTAGACGACATAGAGCCCTACTCGACGGTGTTCAAGGACATCGCTCGGAAGCTGGCACTACCGCTTATAGTTCCGATCAGAGCGGCACCCCTCAGCCCTGACGACAGATTGCCGGACGGTACACACCTCAATGAAAGGGGAAATGAAATTGTCGGTCGCGCATTTCTCGAGTTAACGAGTACTAGGTAACACTCCACTTGCGTCGTCTGAGCAACCCTAGATATCAGGCTGGCGAAATTCCAGGCTTCTAGCTCGAACAAAGCAGCCAATAGAAACCAAAGCGCTCTCGACTACAATTCAAATGGTGACCTATACTGAGAGGGGAAAGTTCAGAACACCACAAGGGAGGCACGATGAAGGTCGCTATAATCGGCGCAAAAGGAAAGATGGGAATACTTGCCGACGAAGCACTCTCGGCGATGTCATCGGTGAAAGAGATAATTCGCGTTTACTCCGGCGACGATCTGAACCACGTTCTCGAGAGCACCAAACCAGACATCGCCATCGAGCTCACCTCGCATCTGAGCGTCGAGCGCAACGCATGGTCTATCCTCAACAACGGAGTCAAGCCTCTGATCGGGGCGAGCGGATTAACCAAAGCGCAGATAGAGGCTCTCGTACGATCCTGCGCAGAGCGGAATCTGGGTGGGCTTGTCGTTCCGAACTTCTCGCTCGGAGTCGCTTACATGACGAAGATGACCGCGCTGATGAGTCGCCATTTCAAGGACATCTCGATCGTCGAATTTCATCATGCTCAGAAGAAAGATAAGCCTTCCGGAACTGCGAGCTACACTGCGAACCTCGTGGGAATCGCCCCGGAAACTATAGCATCGATCCGCTCTCCGGGTTTTTTGGCTAAACAGCAGGTGTACATAAACACGGAACACGAACGGCTTATCATCGATCACGAGAGCTTTTCGAGGCAAAGCTTTGCGCAAGGTATTCAGCTCAGTGTCGAGGCGCTCTCGAAGCTTTCACACATGGTGGTCGGCCTCGAAAATATCCTTGAATAGATCTGCACGCAGCGGAAGAAGTAGTCGTTGATGCTCAACGTATCCCATCTTCGTGAATTACTCCCAGAAGGGCCGCTTTCGCTCCCTCCCCTTGCGATCCAGGCGCACGATTTCAATTATCTGATGCAGCGCTTCCAGGCTTCAACCTTCCGTGCAGAGGACGGGGACTGGAGCCTCCTCCTCTTTAACTCTCGGCAAGCAGTAGACAACGGCGCAGGGCACTCGGGCGAATCCGACTACTCCCTTGGACAACCCTTTTTCCTTGCACGCGGCTCGCAAGCGATCCAGTTGTACATGTCGCCGGGCTCTGAGCGTGAAAGCTCTTCTCAATATTTCGAGGTAAGCGGCGACGGCCCGCTACCGAACTCGCACATTACTATCAACCGAGACTTCGACTCAGTTACGGTCAGAACCTCTTTACCTGGCGATTACGCCCATGTACGTCGATATCTACATGACGAGATGGACACATCAGCCCTTAACTACACGCCGTACCCAGCGACTCCCAGGGTATTTCTCCATCAAGAGCACCTTGGCTATGTTTGTTTCGCGTTCGAAAAATTCGGTTGTCACCCTTATGTGACGAACAAGTGCCTGGCTGTAACTGGAATTCGCTGCTTCCATGGAGAGGCAGGTCGATGGAACGAGGTTGAGCTCCTGAGCGCAGTTCGCGGTGGACTAGGAACTGGGAATCTCCGATTCGAAACCTCACTTGGAGAGTTTTTTGTTCCAGGAGAGAACTCCGTAGGACCTTGTACCTACACCCCTCGAAATGGCCGGACCATGGACTGCAAAGAATTTGACCTCGATACTCTACAGAACCCCCTAGCACCATCGTTCGACCTGAACGCTCACAAGGCTCTACGTAGCCTCGGCCTACCACCGATCTGGCCCCATCCCGACTTCATATAAAATAGGTTGGATCGTGATTACCTAGGCAGGTGCTGCAATGCGCCGGGAAACATGGGACTTTGCCGAATCGGTCTTCCCTTACATCTCCTTACCCACAAGTAGGTCGGGCATGGAGCGAATCTTTAGCTATTATCACCTATAACTGACAATTCATTCCTTGCTCTCATCGCTCAACGTCGACATTATGCGCATATCTGGCATAATCAGCGCCACTAGTCGCGTCTCGTCGATTAACCCGATCAGCTATGGTGTCCCATGATTAACCGTGCCAATCACGCCACTACCGAGACCGATCTTGCGCGCTCCACCCATCCTGCCTTCGGAGGAAAAGGCGTAGCGGTCATCGGAGCAGGCACCATCGGGCGTTTCATGGCACTCGAGGCCGCGCTCGGCGGCCACGATGTGTATCTAGTCGACAAGAATGATAGCGCGCTCGAAGCGGCGCGAGCGGCACTCGAAGCTGCCATCGAAAGGGAAGCGATCCCTCCTGCAGAACGCCCTCGCGTACTAGCGCGCCTCAACTACCTCGCAGGTGAGATCCACGACGATAGTCACATACGGGATGCGCTACAGCAGGTGGGATATGTCATAGAAGCCTTGCCGGAGATTAAGGAGCTAAAAGAGCGTGTCTTGAAGGCTCTCGATGAACTGGTATCACCACAGGTCCCTCTCATGACGGTGAGCTCTTCCTTCCCCGTACGAGAGTTGTGTCGAGAGGTCTCTTTCCCAGAGCGCATTATAAATTCTCACCCCCTTCAGCGCGGCTGTGCGGCAATAGAGATAATGCCTAGCGCCGTAACGTTGCCCCTCATCACGCAGCAGGTATCGGAGCTCTTCAGCGGCATCGGAATGATCCCGATCGATGTACAGCAGGAGAACGTCGGATTCATCTTCAACATAGCGTGGAGGAACATCAAGAAGACCGTCCTCGACCTCGTGCAGCGCGGAGTCAACACTCCAGAAGATTTCGACAGAATATGGATGATGGCCTTCAAGACCTCGCGTGGTCCCTTCGGAGTGATGGACACCGTGGGGCTCGACGTGGTTTTGGCGATCGAAGAGCGGTATGCGAATCTCACGGGCAAGGAGGAAGATCGACCACCACAGTTCCTGCGTGACATGGTAGCTGCTGGAAAGCTCGGGCTGAAAACGGGAAGCGGCTTTTATACCTATCCGAATCCTGCCTATGCACGACCTGGTTTCTTGGAGCGAGGGGTCCGAGTCTCAGTCGGCGAGGTGGTGATTCCGACGCGAGACACGCTCATCGGTGCGTGGGATCTCGTCTCGTTCACTGCAACCCAAGTTGGGTCGGAGGAGACTGCGTATCCGATGGGCAAAGACGCGCGCGGAAAAATTGTATATTCTGCAGATGGCTCAATGGTAGTGACACTGGCTCCGGGGCAGCAGAAAAGATTTGCTCAGAACGACCCGCTCGGAGGGACTTTCGAGGAGAGGGCTCAGGCCTACAGCGAGTATTTTTCGTACTACGGCAACTTCCGATATCGAAACGGCATCGTGTTCCACGATGTAGAGGTGTGCTCGTTTCCGAACTGGGGAGGGTGTACCTTGATTCGACACGCTGTGCTCGATTCTGATGGACACCTCGTGCTGTCGACTCCACCTGTGGAGATTGCTGGAAAAGTCGGTGTACAGACGCTCACGTGGAGGCGGAAATAATCCTCTTCAACCAGCATCAAGAATTAGCCATGTTCACTAGAGAGGCGATTTGAAGTCCCCTCTTCTCTGGTACTCTTCTCTGGTACCTCTTCTCTGGTACACCCCAACTTTTCTTACCCCCAACTTTTCTTCCCATGTGACGCAACATAATCACCTCGCTTCCGATTAAAAGGGGGTGAGAGCACCAAGAATGTACCTAAGCAAACGGATGTACGAGCTGTGTTTCCGATCGAAGCAG
>JBILEW010000059.1:0-23163 GCA_044351885.1 Bdellovibrionota bacterium | reverse complement strand
AGCTAGTGCACGAGAATGGCCGACTTGAGGAGCCGATCTATACTCATAACATTCGGCGGCGCCCTCCGCGTTTTCCGCGCCTCCGCGTTAATTAACCAAAAAGCTCGGCTGCCGATCGACGTTCGCTGAAGCGGAGAACATGAGGACCTCGGTCCATAGGAGACGTATGTCGATAATTCGAACGCACGGCGACCGACACGGTCGCCTTCCCAACAACCTCTAGCGCGGAGGCAGTTTAAGATTCTCCAGACCGGTATTTCTCATTGGGCAGAATCCCGGCACAGGATCAAAATGTGGGTCGGGATCTTCACGAGGCGGAGTAATCGGCCTGGGGGTCGGTTGCCGTGTAGGCTCTTCGGTAGGAGCAGGACTCGGTTCCTTGGTCGGAGCAGGCGCGGGTGTCTCAGTCGGAGCTGGTGTTTCCGCTGGAGCCGTTGCTGCTCGAGCTTGGGAGGATCTCTTAGCGCTTTGAACCTGTGTCATCATAGGTAACGGTCCTTCTGTCTAGAAATCGTAGGTCACGATCGGGGCGCGTGAAATAAAGCGGCTTAACGTAATGACTCCACACTGTAGCTTCGAACGCACCGTGTCCACCAGTGTCTTTGGGGAGCTGAATGGTCTCTTGCTTGGCTATGCGAAGAGTCAGATCAAACGTATCTAGGATGAGGGGAGAGCGCACCCTGGACCAGTTGTCGAGCGTCGGTGCGATACACAGAACTGGGAACGCATCCTGATCAGTGACTTCGCGCTCGTGGAGTCTGTGCCACCGATAGGCTTCGTGCAGCATTCGCAGCTCGTGAGGGTTGAGTTGCGAGTCGCTGTCCTGCGTGAATTCAGGTTCTGCCATCTCGCTCATTTCCTCAGCCACCGTGAGCCCTTTGTGCCACATCGCTAGAGAAACTCTGAAAAGGTCGTGGACGTTAAGGTAAGCGGCCGATGTTTTTTGAACTGATGCGTGCGCTTCGCGCAGAGGTAGGAGTAGTCGCTCTGTCGCTTCGTCTATCTTGTGCACGTAGCGACCACTGATGTGAGACTTGTGAATGTGACCAGCTCGATCCTTTGAGTGTCCGAGAAGTCCCCGTTCCCACTCGAAATGAGGACTAGAAAATGGTGGATAGGCGTTGCAGAGTCCTCCCAAATTGGAAGCCCAGCCCAGGTTGAGTATGTTCAGACCTCGAGCGGCGCTCTCAGAGGCCAAGGCGGGAAAGCTCAGAGCTTCGTCATGCGCGGAGTTCTGCGGAGTAACTATGGGTCTTTGGCCGAGCGTTTGGCTCGGGCTGTGCTTGCCTTTCAATGCTGCTATGAGTACGACGGTCGGTACCAAGCTCACGGCATCGAGATTCGGGTTGAGAAAGTGGTCGTTCCACGCCACCAGAGAGTAATGACAGCCGTCGAGGTAGTACTTGGGGAGATCGGGCCCGATCAAAGCCCTGACTGCCCTCGAAGCGAGAAAACGTGTCGAGGGGAGATCCTCGATCTCGTTGGCAGCCCACGACCACGCCTTCTTAAAGAAATAGTAGGGATCTTCGGGAGTGTAGGGATTCTTGGCGAAGATGCGGTCAATTTTCAATCCCGAAAGAAGGCACCCTGGGCCCGGATATAACTCCTTGCTGGTCGAATGCAAGCGATCTACCCGCACGGCGATATCGAATCCGAAACGGATGAGCATCCAGTCGGCTGCGCCCGGCGGGGTCATGCACTCGAAGGTCGAGTGTCCGAAGCCGTAGTGCATGTCGAAGCCGCCCCTGTAGACCCCCTTCACCTCGGTCATCATCTGTCGATAGCCGGGATGGATCGACGACGTTGCATCCTCGTAGACCGGGTACGGTCCTTGGTCCAGGTGATAGATCGTGTTCAAGGCGCTCACCGCTCGATTGCGAGCCTCCGAGTCTCGCGACTGCAGGAAGGTCACAAGATGCTCGCGAACTTGTTGCGCTTGGCGCGATTCGACGGAACGGACCAGCTCCATGTGCAAGTCATTGGGACGTTCTTTCCGAGAACGTCCGATCGCTTCCCTCAAGCTGTAAAGTGTGAAGACTCCTCCCCACGCCCACGAAGAGTAGAGCGCACGAATAGAGCCCCAGTCCTCGGGAAAGGCCTTGGCTGCGAAACTGAGCGCTCGACGGAATTCGTCGTCTGTAATGCGAGGGTCGCTGGCAACCTCTCGCATCGCCTTGGTGAATGACTCCCTTGGTGACGGTTCGAAGAGAGAGCGAGTCAGTTTGCCAAAATCCTGCACGCGGTAGTGTTTGTGAGCCGCATACACCCACGATATCTGAAGTGCCTCATCGGGGGAGTGCCCAGCTTTCAGAAGTCGATGGTGCAATGCCAAAGCAAGGCGGAGTTCGTGTACATCTTTAAAATCAACTAAGGCTGCCCCTTTTTTGGCGCATCGTCGAGCAAAGCGTGTCGCGAGCTCGGTATTCCAGAGGCGTGGGTGAGCTTTGGCGCGCTCGTTGAGTGCAATGAAGCTCTCCAGAACGTGTGTGTTGGTCTCGCCCGCGCTGAGCAGCGGAGATAAGAGCTCGACGAGGGGCAGTATCTCTGGTACCGGCCGACCGCTCGTTGCTGCGGATGGCGTGGAGCTCGAAGTAGGTGACGCAGTTACGGTCCACAGGAGCTGTTGAACCTCTGTAGGGACGATACCTATGACGTCGGGAACATCTTTGAGTGGAATCTGAAGTTGCCGTGAGAACTCGATCAAGTTCTGCAACTGCTCTGGTTCTATCCCTTGGGAGAGCTTCGCGAGGACCACGTCTGAATCGGGGCCTGACAACCGGAGGTGAACCTGCTGCGGGACGAATATATTCGAGACGTCCCGTGCATTCCGGAATTGGCTCGTAATCGCTCCGGCGACAACTTCCGGAGTGCTTTGAGTGCCCGCGAGCGTCTGAAAATGCTCGTTTATCTTCTCCAGTTCCCGAATGCAGCCAGCTACCTGTTGAAGGACCCCAGCTAGATCATCGAACTGGCAAGCTACACGGGCCCACGTCTGCCTGAAGACTGAGCGCTGCTCTTCGGGTAGTTCGGAAGTTTCCAGGTAAAAGAGCGCTGCGCTGGTCGGGGACACCTCATCGCCGGTTTGCAAAGCAGTTCGCATACGTCTTCTGAAAGATTCTGCATGCGAGAGGGGAGTGCCTTGAGGGACATTCAGGTACGCCACAGCCATACCTAGAACAGCTTGTATCGCATCTTCCTCGGGCTCCGGAGAGTCCAGTCGGTGTCGCACGGCGTTGATTCCGCGATGGCCCTCTGAGTAATCATGACGACCCAAATGTATGAGAAACGAACACAAGGTCGAGAGTTCACGAAATTTCAGATCGCGGTGATTGCAGGCGATATCGGCGATAATACCCTCGATACCGACGAGGCTCTCGGCACTAATTGGCTCTTTACTTCCGCTTGCGAGGAATGTCTTTGCGATTCCGATCAGATTTTTGGGTGTCTCGATACAGCGAAAAGAGAGGATCTTCGAGAGAGCCGACCATCCAGTCTTCGTCAAAGCGTTTGCGTTGTTCGAGACGATCTTGCTGTCCAACCAGTTCGGCTTGCCCCGCAGATCCAGGATATCCGGATTTGGATTCTCTCGAAGCCCTTTCTTGAGGACGTCCAGAACCTGACTGTGGCTGAGATAGCCGGGTGGCTGTTGACGACCGTTGTGGGGGTCTCTCATGTGAAACTACCGCTCTGACTTCTAGGACGGAGCTCTTGTCCTCTTTCTGCGAAAGGCTGTCAATCACGGGCATTCGTTTGGGGCACTAGGAGTCACGGTAGAGTAAGGAACGTGCTCATACAGACTGAATCCGACACGGTGGCCGCACGTTCGGAGAGGCAGCGGACGTCTTGTTCTCTCGATGACATATGTCGAAGGTTCCAGCCCACGGCGACCGTCACGATCACGCTCCCTGCGATTTCACGATTATTGCCCCAACGGACGGCGGGGACGCCGTCCCTCCTGGGGTCTGTGCGCGGGTTTGATAATTTCTCTTTGCGTGCAATTTTCGCGCGGACGGCGGGGACGCCGTCCCTCCTATGCGCAACGATCCCACTAATGAGGGACGGCGTCCCCGCCGTCCGCACAACGATCCCATTCAGGAGGGACGGCGTCCCCGCCGTCCGCACATATCAGAACGGCAACCAAGCCGTGTTGCACACGAGAAGGCAGTTAGGTTTCCTGAGCCAAGGCAGTAGTAGCTGCGCCAGCTTGGCGCTCAGCTTTCAGGAGCTTTAAATCTCCCGAGCACAACGCGACGATTCCACCGATGGCGCTCGTCACGGTTACGGCCATCAACCACAGAGCGCCGAAGGCGACGGCTTGCTCGTTTGTCAGAATCGCTGGCGTTGCCGTGAGGAAGTAGATGTAGGACTTCTCTCGAACTCCAAGGCCGTTCCAGCTGATCGGAAGGCTGCTCACGATGTTGACCAGAGGAATAACGAGGAACAACGTAGCCCAGGGAATGTTCGCGCCGACCCCAGCGGCCATGGCGCCGTGAAGTAGTATCTGAACGGTGTGGAATACGGCCGAGAGGGCCGTGATGATCACCAGGGTCTTCGCATCACGTGGAAAGATCGCTGCTACCTGTTTCATCTTGAGGGCGATCTTGGTGTTCTTGAAGAAGGGAACGTTGCTCAGTACCCACGGCCCGATAATCCATCCAGCCACGAAGCCCACAGTGAGCACACCCAGTAGTTGAACTAGCTCCTTGGGGACCCGATCGCTCCCGAGAAAGATCCCCGTGACCAAGGCGATACAGCTCAAGACGGTAAGTCCGTGAACGCGGTCCGCAACAACCGAAGCTATCCCTTCAGTCTTTTTCGGAAGCCCTTGTGCGACCAATATGCCGCGAGCAACGTCTCCTCCAACCATGCCGAACCCGAAGCAGTTGACGAACATGCCGATGAAGTACGCTTTGAGAACGGTCGTATACGGAACTGCGATGCCACCCGAGCGCGCTATCGTCCACCATTTGACTGAACTGAGGAGCTGCCCGACCGTGTATCCACCAATTACCAGTACAACTGTGGCGAGAGGGATCGACGCGATGGTGCCTTTGAGAGTGGAGAAATCTACGGTCTTCACGACCAGGAACACCATGACGGCGCTGAGTAAAAGTTTAATAAGGCCTTTGGTATTCATTGGTTAGATCTCAACCGGCCAAGTATCTCAGATACCCTCGGTTTGATCAAACCTATCAATACTATTGAGGAAATTAGGGGAGAGGCGCAGCTACTCCGATTCGGGCAGGATCGCGGCGACTCATGGGCCACGGAGCCGCTAAGGGCATGAACGGGCCGGGCTCAGATTGCAGCTCTGTAAGTTCCGTCGTCCATCGAAAGAGGGCGCCACGTCCGTCAGACGTACCCCCCACGTAGAGCTCTGGGATGCCGTCTCCGTTCGAATCGCCGAAAGCTGGTGTGCCCTCGGCTAGAACTGGTAGGCGCAGGAGAACTTCGTTGCACCCGGACGTTATACAGGAGAGGGGCTGACCATCGGCACCAGCAGCGACGACTATCCCGATAGCATGCGCAACCGCGACCTCGAGGGATCCATTTCCATCGAGATCGGCGATGATCGGTGAGCGATTGAACTGAGCCCCGTACCGGTCAGCTCGTCCCGCTACCTGGAGCGGAAGATTCCACAGTGCCGAATCGGTGGTGGGTTTCCATGCGAGGAGGTGGCTGCTTCCCCCACTCCATGGCCCATTCGTGCTGATCACCACTTCGTTAAATCCGTCGGAATCAAGGTCTGCCACGGCAGCAGATGAAGGAGAGCACTCCGAAATAGGGATCGTCTTTAGCACACGCCCGGTTCGAGCGCTGACGATCTTGAACCATTTGCCCCGACGTTCGCCCCCTCCTTGAGGGAAGAAGCACCCACTCCCGATCACTACCTCTTGTCCAGGATTGTCCGGCAGGAGCTCTGCTACGACAGGAGAGGATTGGATTACTTGATCGAACTCTGTACGCCACACCGCGAGCCGCGGATCTCGGAATGGGAAAAATCTCGTGCGGCTCGATGCCAGCGGCTTTGACCGGAGCGCGTACAGGTATCCGCCGTTGGGTGTTGGAGGTTTCAAGCGCAGATTTTGCGAGATGTCCGTTCCGATTATCATCTCTTTGAACCCGTCTCCATCGACGTCGAAGAAAGCAGCGGAGGAGAAGACGGTATCCGCTGCTTGGGTGTACCAGCGCACTCTGCCGTTTGAGTTCAAGAGGTATATCGAGCGATCAAGTGCGCCAAAGCCAACTTCGAGCTGGCCGTCACCATCGGTGTCGGCGAGAGCAGGGGTACCGACGACCGCATGACGAAATGCGAAGAATCGCGCGCGCCGTGAAAACTTTCGGATACTGAAGGTCCAGGTGGAGGCCCCATCGGAGCCACGAAAGGCTGCTACTCCGCCGTCACACTCTCGGCCCTTGTATCCACCGTACCCAATTACTACGTACGGGGTGCTCCCACCGAAGAGTTTGCCGACTGCCGGGGAGGAATAGAGCTTGTCTTTCTCCTTTGTGGCTGTACAGCTCTTATTCGGAAGATCTCGGGACCACAACAGTGAGCCGTTGGAGCGGAGAACGTGGAGACGCCCATCGCGTGTTCCGACCGCTATCTCTTGACCGTTGGAGGGGTCTCCGTCGATATCGGCGATGACCGGAGAGCTGCTCCCCGGAGAGCGAGCTGGGAGGATGAGCGGCTGCTGTGCTAACGCCGAATGTGCTGCGAGGTAACAGACGAGTACTAGTATCAACCAGCGGTGCGTACGTTGGGATAAGGGCCAAATCATATACTACCTACGATGCCGGAATTAGCCGAACTGGCTTGAGGAATCCATAGACTATTCTTGCTTCGAGGTGTGGCGCAAGTCGAAGGCTGTTTGACGAAGAGGGATAAGGCTCGGTGAGTATTGAGATTGCTGAATAAAGGTTGCACAATGCCCGTGCAACCGCTTCGGGAGAACCTGTGTATGAAAGAATTGAGCAATGATTTGCAAGGCTTCATAACTGAAGAGCCAACATATAATGCGTTCAATCCTTTTGGGGCGGGCAAGCAGATGTCCTTCAAGGGGAGTTCGCAGCCGATCTCCGATTTCTGCGCCTTTGCGCTCAAGCACTGTAACGCCGGTGCGGCGGTGGCAGCGGCATATCTCTTGAGAGATCATGTGGCGCGAGGTGGAAAGCTCTTCGTTACCCTCGCAGGAGCGATGAGCTCCTTCCAGGTCGGGCGCATGCTCGCCGAATTGATCCGTCAAGATAAGGTCCACGGGATCTCGAGTACAGCGGCGAACTTCGAGGAGTCCCTCTATCGCTACGTCGCGCACTCGCATTATCGATACATCCCACGCTACACCGAGCTTACGCCGGCACAAGAGGATGAACTTCGACGTGCGGGGTATCGTCGTATCACTGACACCTTCCTGCCCGAGGAAGAGAGTGTTCGGATCATGGAGCCGCATCTCGCTGCGATGTGGAAGGATGCAATGAAGAAGGGGGAGAGCTACCTCCCGCACGAGTATTTCTTCAGGCTCTTCAGCGAGAAACGCATCAAACCCGATCCGGCTGGTGATCCGCGCAACTGTTGGGCCCTCGCCGCGTGGGAGAAGGGTGTTCACGTGGTAGTGCCGGGATTCGAAGATAGCACCATGGGTAATATCTTCGCCTCGTACTCGTACACTGGATCGCTCAAGGCCAAGGATGACGAGTACATCGATGCTTCGGTGATGAAGAGTGGTATCTCCTACATGCACTCGATGTACGATTGGTACAGCGCGAACGCACAAGAGCCTGGCATCGGATTTTTGCAGCTCGGCGGTGGTATCGCAGGGGACTTTCCGATCTGCGTAGTTCCATCGTTGAAGCATGACCTGCGTCTGACGGACGTGAGGGACTGGGCCAACTTCACCGAGATCGGTTCTTCGCCGATGTCGTTTGGCTCCTACAGCGGAGCAGGTGGCAAGGAGAAGATCACCTGGGACAAGTTGAGCGTCGATAGTCAGTACACGATCATACAAAGCGATGCTACGATTGTGTTCCCGTTGATAGCGGCGATCCTCTTGGAGCTTTGAGGAACTGCGGCAAAACGTAACCATCGACGAATACGCTGTGACGTGTTCGCGAACGGAAACGTCCCCGTGAGCGAGATTTGCCTCCTGTCGGGAGGGTCGCGTGCATCGGTAGATGCACGTTCGCAGAAGTTTTGCGATTTGCCGGGTTTGCCTCGCTTCCTGAGGAAAGCGAGGCAGCTTGATCTATAAACGACTCAAACGAACACCCCCCCATTTGCCTCGATTGCTGACACTTCTCATATTTCGCTAGGGTGCTGAATGAGCTAAAAATTTTGAACCTCTATGCTGACCCCGCAGAATCCAGAACCTAACAAATGGGGAGACCTCTCCGGTCCATCATTCAACCGCGCGAATGGAAAGCTCGACGCAAGCGCCTTGGCACCGGGAGATCAAAATGCGCAGGCGCAGTTTATCGTCGATGCCCTGCCGCTTGTCGACAGAAACGAGTGGAAGTTGCTGACTCGTTCTTCGAAGGAGCTCCTTAATTCGGCCGGCTTGATCGCCAGGCAAAAGCCGGGCTGGCGGTATTATGCGACCAACGCCTGCGAGAATTTACAGGGGCTGATCGCTACGCTCCCTCTAGATGCCAAATTGCTCGGAGCTCGAGCGTTGTTGCTGCTGACAGAACGATTTGGACCCGAGGTTGCAGGTGTCTCAATCGGGCACCTTAGATCGCTCGCAACCTGGTTCCACGAGAAGTCTCCGGCGCCGGACAATGCTACCGTAGACGCATATCGGAAGTTGGTGTTGGCTCTCCTCGAGGAGCGTAACCTTGAGCAGCGAGCGTTCGATGGTGGCTCGCTCGCGGAGGTGTTAGGTCGGCGCTTGAGCCGCGTCAAGTTGGAATCACAGTTGGTTCGGTATGTGGCTAGCCAGGATCCAGAGGAGCAGCGGGCAACGCGTGAATATCTGCACCAAGATGGAGGACACAACGATCTCCCTTTCTTAGACGGGGCACAGTTCCGGGAGGCTCGTCGTGCAGTCAAAGATAAGGCTATCTCGACAGCACTGCGAGGTTACAAGTATGCCTTTAACTTTGATCGCTTCAGCGGAGAGACTCGCAGGGCTGGGCCCGGTTCAAACAGTGTGCTCGCGAATTTCGGAGTAGATTGCTTCGAGGACTGCAGAGCTGTTTTCGGAACCGCCATCGAGCGGACGCCGGGGAGGGGATGTTACCTCAGTGCCCCTAGCATGGAGAAGCTCTTTTTTCCGAAGTTCCTGAAGGATGGGACGTATGCGCGCGGTTACGCTCATTACGGAAACGCGTTGGAACAGTTTCCTGATGCCTCCTTCTTTTTCTTGCGGGGCGCGATTGTGGTTCACCATCCTTCGCTCGATTACTGTCTTCCTGTCGGACCTGCTGTGCCCGTTCAGCGCAAGGAGCGGTACACACTTTTTATCGCCAATAACCACTTCTCGGGTGGATACGACCTCGTGGCGTTAATCCCGGTCGTGGTTCTCAAGAACTATTTGATGCCGTGTCTGCAGTCGCTAACGCCGACATCTGATGATCGCGTGCCACAAGACATCTCGGTTCCGGGGTTTAATGTAACTACTCTCGTTGAGGCGTGTGAGAAAGCGGGCATGCCCGCCATTATGCTCGCCAATATCTCCACGGTCTTTGGAGGTAGCGTAGCTGGCTACCCCAAAAGTTCGCAGCCCTTTTACGGCTGGGAGCCTGAACGCGAGAGAGCCAACTCCCTGTGGCAGGACGCGCTGGGCAGGGTGCATCATGCATGGTACGTGCGTGGCGATGGTCTCATATCTGACGAGGCGGCCAGAAAGCAGCATTATATAGATTTGCTACGTCCCCTTGGTGAAGGTTGCCACAAAGTAGCGAATGTGGCTAAAGGGCTCTTCGATCTCCTAGATCTCTTTATGGCACGCTACGATGCGTGGAAATGCGATCTCACTCCCACCGAAAGCCTCTCTCCGCGTATGTTAGCCGAAGCTTATCGATGGCATGACAAGTTGCGCGAACGGAATGCTCCTGCTGATGCCTACCCTTTGCTGTGTTTCGCTCACCGTTATGATTGGACGAGATCCCCCGAAGTGATCCTCGACACTGCAACGCTCGAGCTCTTCTTGGGGGATGGTAAGAGGATGGAGCTTCCGCCTAGAACCCGAGGAGAGGGGCCGATAGAGCGCAGTGCATGGATGAAGTACGTCATGCCCCGGATCGCCGACAAGGTTGGCAAGCGCGACTTCGCGGAAAAGGATTCGACGTTGGTTCTCTTGCCGCGGGAATATGTTCACAGCTCTCAGAACGATGTGCCTTTACCGAAGTTATAGGAGACATAGAGTATGCCAGCACCAGAACAAGCTCGACACCAAGATAATTGGGCAGATGCGCTTAGAACTCCACCGTCTATGGCGCCTGCTACACCGGAGGCTCCGCCAGCCCCGACCAAGCCTGATACCACTCCAGCACCAGCCCCGACGAAACCTCATCCCGCTCCGAATCCTAACGAGCAGCCGGGCCCGAGGCCGGATAAGGAACCTAGTCGGTGTCCGATGCCTGGATGCTAGGGAAGCGAGGCAAAACCCCTCCCTGCTACGAAAGCGGATCTTGGGCTGCTCTTCAATTTTCACGATGGGAAAAAATCCTCAATGTATCGCAGCGGATACATCTGCGGTTTTTCCCCATCGTTAAAATTGAATATCAACCCAACCTCCACTTTCTCGCTACGGGTAGGTTTTGCCTCGCTTCCCTAGGGGAGTGTTGCGACCTACGCGCTCATGTTATTATTAAAAGAAAGCGTCGCGTGGCCTATGCCGGCTCGCGCCGCTATATAGTTTCTGATTGTAAAGAGCTGCGTACGTGGTACGACCACCGGATAAAGGAAATAGGCGATCTGATGAGTCGCTAGAGGTTGGGCTTGAGCGTCATCGCAAGCGCCGCCACTTTTTGCCTAAGTGGGTCGAAGAACACTTGGGGTGGATCGGAGTGATCGCGTTGTTCGTGCTTTTCGGTTTGCCGGTCAAGCTGCTGTTGAATGTATTTGGAGGGGTCGCGCCAGCGGCGGAGGAACCTAAAACGCGACTTGTTTTGACCTACGGTCCAGCGAAGGTGTGGAAGGAGGGTACAGCTAGCCATCTGAAGTCCGCCACGATCAAGGTCAAGAACGTGGGTAGTGCTCCTGCACTCGGCGTACAGACTTCTATTAGTATCAGATCGCGCGCTATCCCCCTCTCGGGACCGGATCATCTCGAGCCTGGTGCAGAGGCGACCTACACCGGAGAAGCTAACATGAGTGTGCTCGAGAAGGAGCAGATCGACATCTCGTTTGGCTGCTACAACTGCTTGGCACCCTAGGAACGCGAATCGGAGGCGTAACAAAAACAGTCTCGAATGAGAGGGTTTTTGTTACGCGTGTTTCACCAACTTTACCAGTTGGTAGCCCCCATACTGTCTCCTTCCAATTTAGAGAGAGGAGCTTTCCTTTCGGCAGTTTTCCTTCGCTTTGACTGTGTACTTCGTAATTGCTTGGCCGCATTGGGCGAAGCGCGCCGAGCGCCAGTACTGGTACGACCCGAACGGGGGGCTGCCTTACGAGGTTGCGCACGACCTCGCGAGGATTCCGTACTCTGTGAGCTGCGGGGCGATGTTTTCTTGCCTTGAGAGCCCGCCTTCCGAGCGCTGGCTCGTCTTCCTCCGGCAGAAGCAGCACTCGCGCGACTTCGAGCATTAGCCCCTCTCTTGGTCTGACCGGCGCGCCCTGCGGCTTTCTTCACTGGTTTTCTTCTAGCTGTTACAGCCATGACATGTCTCCTCTAATGTAGTGTTGACGAACACGTGGGGATTATCGTGTGGTACTACTCCAGGCTCTATGAGTCCTGTCATGGACGGCGCGTCGAAGGATTCGACCGCGCATTGCCGGTGCTGGGACGGTGCGTTCGCTCTAACGAGAGCGGAATCGATCTCTCCACATTGACCTTGCGCGAGTCTGAGCGTATGAAAGTCGCAACTTCACGGATGCGGAGATCTCTTGAACCCCGGAATTCCCAAGCTTGTTTTCTTATTCGGACTCGCTGGCGTAGGTAAGAGTTATGTCGGTAGGGTAGTAGCGGACCGCTTTGGGTATACCGCCTACGACCTCGATAGCGATCTGACGCCTGCGATGCGCGAGGCAATAGCCGCGCAACTCCCGTTTACGGAAGAGATGCGGGATGAGTTTTTCGACGTCGTTGTACATCGAGTCACGGAGCTTTCCGCAGCACATTCACATCTCGTGTTCATGCAGGGTGCGTACAAAGAGCGTCACCGACTCAAGGTGCGTCAGGCTCACCCTGAGATCCAGTTCGTATGGATCGATGCGCCGATGGAGGTCCTTCGACAACGCCTGACAGCTCGCGCTGATGCGATCTCCCCCGATTACGCATCGAGCATCATGTCCCATTTCGAACCACCTCGTGAGGAATCCTCGCTGCGGTTGGTCAACGACACGAGTTCGCACGAAGAATTAGCGAGAAGGTTCGAGGCGTTGTTCCGAGTGCCCGGTTGATTGCGGGGTGATGCTACGCGGCTCCCCCGTTGGACGTATCTCCGTCCTTCAATACGAATCGGGCAGATAGACGTGCCACACACCGTGCGAGGTCGGCTTTTTCCACGGAACGGAGCACCTCGTCGAAGTTCTTATATGCTTCGGGCGCCTCGTCGATCGGATATCGTCGGCAGTTGCTCGAGATATCGGCTGCAAGCATCCGAGCATCGACGTCATGCTGAGAGAGCTCGCGAGCGGCACGCGATCTGCTCATAGCACGGCCTGCTCCGTGATTCACACTGAAACAGCTCTTTTCAGCACCTGGCGTGGCGACCATTATGGCGGATCCCGCAATCGGATTCCCTGGAAGGAGGATCGGATGGCCTGTCGATTCGTACCTCCCGCCTGCAAGCGCAGGGTGCCCAGCAGGGAATGCCCGCGTGGCTCCTTTGCGATGGACCCACTCGGTGCGACCGTCGATGATCTCCTTGCGCGCGATGTTGTGGCTGATGAAGTACACGAGTTCACCCCGTACCCCCGGGAATATTTCCTCGAAAGCCTCCAGCACGAGCGCGTTTATGAGCAGGTGATTGAGCGTAGCGAAGTTCGCGCCGAGCGCGAGGTCGTCCAGGTAATCATTTGCCTCGGGAGAGCCGAGCTCTGCATAAACCAGCTCCCGATCTCTTCCGGGAAATGCTGTGCCTCGAACGGCGAATTGCTCCTGTAAAGTTCGAAATTGGTTCTGTGCCAGATAGTATCCGAAACCGCGTGACCCACAGTGCGAAAGAAATGCGATACAACTGTCTCGCAGCCCGAAGCGGCGAGCTACATCACGCTGCTCATCGAGTATAGACACCTTGTTGGCTTCGCCGAAGTGATTGCCGCCGCCGTAGGAGCCCATCTGCTGAAGTTTCGAATGCAAAAACGCGGCGCCTTTGGCGACCTCGTGCTTTGTGAAGCGCGCGTAAAGCGAATTGGACGTTTCGTCGTGACCGGTATGAGCAGCATCCTCGCATGCATCTCTCCAGATGCGCGGAATCCCGAGCTCGTCGCAGATCGAGGCCGAGGCGCCCTCGCAAGCAGCTCGTTTCCCGAGCTCGTATTCGATGTGACGAGCCTTCTTTACCGAACGTTGCCCTTTGCCTGCGCCAGTGGGGAGCCTTTCGACGAGGGCATCGATAACGGCTCGACGCGCCTCTTTAGAGGTGATCTCCTCATGAGGCAGATTGAGCTGTAGAAGGCTCATCGAGCACTTGATATCGACGCCTACGGGCCCGGGATAGATATGAGAAGGGGAGGAGAGTACGCATCCGACAGGGGCGCCGTACCCAGCATGAGCGTCCGGATTTAAAACCACCCTAGAGACCCCTGGCGCTTCTCGAGTATTGAGCGCCTGTTGCAGGCAGGTCTGATCGAAGGAGGACCGGATAGCTTCAGTACCGATAACTGTGATCGGCTCAGCGGTCGGGTCCGCTCCGTGCAAATGTGCGATCGCTTCACTAATTGGGACAATACTAGGCATCATTTGAGATGATATCAGACCATTTGAGGAAAAGGCGACAGCTGCAGTTGCCTCGCTTCGCTAAGGAAGCGAGGCAAAACTCGCCTGCGGTCTCACCTTTGATCTTATCACGTGAACGTGCTCGTGCTCGTAAACGTGCACGTGCCCGAACATCTTCATTTTCTTGTTTCGGGTACGTTTACGTTCAGGTGCACGAGCACGTTCACGTGGAAGAGTGGCAGGTTTTGCCTCGCTTCCCTAAGGATGATTTCAGGGGGTATGCCGGGTGGCGACCCCAAGGGTCGCCTTCAACTTGGAGGGGAAAATTGAGCCGAGGCGGATTCGAACCGCCGACCCACTGGTTAAAAGCCAGTTGCTCTACCGACTGAGCTATCGGCCCTCACGAAACTATCGAACCGACTGCTTGTCCCCCGTAGCCTTGGCGAAGGGGGAAGCTATCGGCCCATGAGCTGAAACGGATGGAGTATACGGAATCTCGAGACTCTTGTCATCTCTCCCACGCAAATGAGGGAAAACGCTTAAAAGCCTCCCCTTCGGCAGGAACTTTTCGTCCGTGGATTGATTAAAACCCCCGACTTTTAGGTTGCTGTGCCGCCCCTCAGGCTTCGCTCCCCAAGCTTCATACTATAGCGCCCAATAGCCAGATTGAGTACGACCACGGCAGCCGCGGCCAAGATACCGGCTGCAAGGTGGTCTTCGGCGGCGCTGTTGATACGGGCCAAGCTAAACCTCAACAAGATGGTCAAGGGGATGATGTTAATCATCACCAGGGCGGAGCTGGCGAGCATGAAGAGTAAGCTTCCAAGCGAGAGGATAAGCTGTGACGGATGCTCCCACGAAAAATCGGCGAAGTGGGCACCGAGGCCTATCCCTACGCTGACGATCCCGTAAGTGACGAAGAAGCTCATCGAGACGAAAAGGGTTACGATCTCCCAGCGTGGCTCGATGATGTAGATTCCCATGCCCAAGAGTACAGCCGAAACAAGAGCGATTGGACGATACCAGGCGATGAACTTAGCATTCAGGATCTGGCGAATCTCGAGAGGTGCCACCTGCAGGAGCCAGTACTGTTTACCTTCCAGTGATACCGAGCTGAAGACGATGCGGGTGCAAAGAGATGAAGTAAAGAACGCGGTGATGCAGCAGTGCATCACGAAGAACACCTTCTTCCAATAAAACTGACTCTCGGTCGGGAATGAGTCGATCGTCACGAACATGCGAATATTGAGCAGGTACAAGAGGCAGATGCCTCCCACGAAGATCACCTGAGTGCTTTGAGCTAAATCTCTGAAGATCGATCTAAATTCCTTGGCAATAATAGCTCTGCGAGGAGAGAGGGCCTTGCTACGGGCTCTCGTAGGCGCGCTGCCCCACCACGAACGAACTTTCATAGAGGCCCGAGCGCGGGTGTACCCACGAGAGTGTAGAAGTTCGAAGCAGAGATAGGCAGAGGAGAGGAAGAAGGCTGCCGTGGCGTAGAGCAGCACTGCCCTCAAAGCAAGGCTTTTTCCGGTAGGGACCACGAGCTCCGAGAGGATCGAGGCCGCCCAGGAGTAGGGAGTCCACGAAACGTTTGCGGCAGACAAGGTGCCGACCATTCGCAGTACCTGTCCTGGGTCGTTTCGCTCCGCTACGAGCGTGGCGAATATGTTGGCAGCGTATAAAATCCCGACAAGTGCTGCCACGACGCCGAACAAGCAGATGATTCTCGTCCAGCGAGCGTCGATTACTGCCATCGTCAAGGTGGCCACCATCACCGAGAACGCGGCCGGAATGACGAAGTACGGCAGAAGGGTGAACACTGCGACGAAAACGAAGCTAGCTCCGAGGTGGCTGTCGCTCCCCATCGCCAGGAGCACCGGGAAGATAAAAACGAACGGCATCCAGGCAACGGTCAGGAGCACGTAGATGAATCGGGCAGCAAAAAATCCTGTAGGAGGTGTCGGGGTGGCAAGGAGAAGTTCGATATCCTCGGCGAAGAAAAAGCTCCCAAGAGAGGTTGCCAAAGCGGAAACTGTGACCATCACCAGCAGCAGCATGAGAATCAGACTCAAAGGGACGTAGGGAGGGATGTACACGACGAAAGGTAGCTCTGTGATCTTTCCCAACGCCCACAAAGTTCCTCGATACATCGCTATCATCATGAGTGAGGCAAAGATGAGGATGCCCAGATCCTGGCCGTGTCGGCGGGTAAAAGCACTCTGCCGCCAGCGGTTGCGGATGGAGAGTAATTTCGGTCGGAGAAGGACAGTAATCATCGCGTTACGGTAGTTTTAAGGGAAAGGTATTCGAGATTCGAGCTCGCAGATTCGTTAGTGTATTCAGTATTCCAGTGACGTCTAACGGCTGACTGCCCCCTGGCGTGCATGATGGCGAGCGCTCCCGCTTGATACGAAAGGGCATAACGGAAAGCATCGGACCGTGTGTGAGGTGAAGTCCGCTGTCGACCGGGATAGGGGTCGTAATTTTAAATGTTTCCCCCTCCCTGCGTAGCTCCACTGGCCCGGGTAGATCCTGCTGAAAGATCGGTTTTTCTTCCTTAGCGCTCCTGAATGCCAGCAGTGTGATGGGATTAATGTTCTTCGTTCCGAGTCTCACGAAGTCATCCCCGTTCGGGATTTCGAGGAGCGAGGCGCCGAGCTGTGCAATGGGATTGAACGAGAGCTCTCCGCGAAAATCCTGTATCCAGGTCTTTCCCAAAAGAGCAAGTTTGAGCCATCCGTGGAATTGTATCGAGTAGTGGTTCTCGCCGTCACTCAAGGTCGCAGTGAACGCACCGAAGCACGGTGTTTTGCCGTCGTTAGTACCGAAGGAAAAGTGATTCGAACCGAGTCGTAACTCGCCTAGAGTCAAGCTGGTTCGACGGGTTTCCCACGAGAGGCGGTCGAGTCCTATCCATACAATCGTGGCCGATGTAACGGCTACGAGCAGAGCTATCGAGCACGAAAGGAACCGTTCAGACACGGAAGGATGACCTCGCAACAGTAGAGCGTACACATCTTATCCACACGACCTCGGGTGATGTGGAGTGAGCTCAGGCGGTACTGCCCTGCTAAGGCTAGGATGCTGAAAGTCTCGATTTAGAACGAAGGGCGTGTTTTATACGTTAAACCGGAAGTGCACAATGTCGCCGTCCTGCATGATGTATTCCTTGCCTTCCGTGCGCATCTTACCCATCTCTTTGGCTTTGACCTCAGTTCCGGCCTCTACGTAGTCAGCACACGAGATTACCTCGGCCCTGATGAACCCCCGTTCGAAATCGGAGTGGATCTTTCCGGCGCACTGCGGTGCAGTGCTTCCGGCCTGAGCCGTCCATGCGTGTGCCTCTTTGGGCCCGACCGTAAAGAAGGTAATCAGATTGAGTAAGCGGTATCCGGCAACCGTCAGACGATCCAGTCCTGAGGTTTCCATACCGAGCGAGCCGAGGAACTCTTTGCGCTCTTCGAGATTCAGTTCTGCGATCTCCGATTCGACCTTTCCCGAGATAGTCACCAGAGGGGATCCCATCTCGGCGGCATACGCAGCGAGATCGTCGACTGGAAGCGAGCCGCCCGGAGTTGGTTCGTGGAGCAGCTCGTCCTCAGGCACGTTGGCTACGAAGAGCACGGGTTTCGAGGTTAGTAGTGGAGAGAGCACCTCTCGGTACTCCTCTTCGCTTCCAGCACTCAGCGCCGAAGAGTCGAAGGTGCGGGCCGGTTTTCCTTGACCAAGCCAGCCCTCGAGCGACTCGATCATCGAGAGCTTGGCCTTTGCTGATTTGTCCCCTGTTTTTGCCGCCTTCTCGATCTTGAGTTTGGATTTTTGGAGTGCGTCGAGATCCGAGAGTATCAATTCAGTGTCGATCGTCTCTACGTCGCGACGGGGGTTCACTGATCCATCGACATGTACGATGTTTTCGTCATCGAAGCAGCGTACGACGTGAGCAATGGCATCGACGCTTCGAATGTGTCCGAGAAATTGGTTGCCGAGACCTTCGCCCTTCGATGCACCGCGAATGAGGCCTGCGATATCCACGAAGGTCATTTGTGTAGGAATGAGCTTTGCCGACTTGGCGAGGTTGGCCAAGATCTCCAACCGAGGATCGGGGACGGGGACGGCACCCGTGTTGGGTTCTATGGTACAGAAGGGAAAATTAGCAGCTGCCGCTTTCGCGGAGGTGAGTGCGTTGAAGATGGTTGATTTCCCGACATTCGGGAGGCCGACGATACCACAAGTAAATCCCATGCTGCCCCGTAACAAGTATTGAGTGGGAGTTGCCAAACGTGCCTAGCAGGAGCGCTCATGATCGCACTACGCGAGGTTGATTCGAACCACTGTTATTACAAGGTCATATCACGGTATGCGCTAGCAATTCAACGGACTGTGCCCCGACAGCTCGCCGTAAGAAGCGAGCTTTACCTCTGGTGGTCGATGGCGGAGTATGGGGACACGTCATTATATCAATACACAGCACGGATAACCCGGGGGGGAGGTATGCAGGGAAAACACACGAGTCTTACAGCGGGGTTGCTCCTCCTTGCGATCGGTTTGTTGGGGTGTGGCGATGGTGGTAGTTCCGATGGGGGTGCCTGTTCGACTTTGAAGATAGCCGGCGGGGAGAGTTGTGAGCCTGCTCCGGCCTCAGTGGCGGTGGTTGCAACCGATGTCGGGTACTGTTCCGGTGTGTACATCACCACTCGTCACGTATTAACAGCGGCACACTGTATTCCACAAAGGCGAGGGGCCATCTCGGTGCTCTCCGAGGGAGTGCGTGCTTCGGCGAGCCGGTCTCAGGTGCATCCGGATTATGATGGTTCGATCGACTCTCCGTTCGATATAGCGGTCGTTACTGTATCTGAGGAGGTACCGGTAAATCCTGTGCCGTTGATGTTGTCTCGACCTGTGCGTCAGGGAGATACAGTCGCGGTGTACGGTTTTGGACTCGACGAGGACGGCAACGACGTCGTGCAACGTCTCGAGCGAGGGGAGAGTCCGTTGAAGGCAACCTTCTTGAGGGTGCTCGCGGTCTCCCCGGGAACGGTCTCGTCCGTCAGTGACGGTGGAGATACGTGCAGTGGGGATTCTGGGGGAGCGCTCTTGCTCGAAGGCGCTGATGGTTTACCGGGTATCGTAGCGGTAGTGCGAGCCGGGCCGGACGTGTGCATCCCTGACAGTGATTACCCGAGCGATAACTCTAATGTGCAGGCTGCGGCAGTAGTCGACTTTATTCGTAGAGCCGCTCCGGGAACGCAATCGAATTGAGCCGCTGTCAGAACGTCGCGCGTTTCTCCTGCGCTGCTTATTTGCTTTGGCCAAAGAGGTTCGTGGTAGGTTGAAGGAGCTGAAGTACTCGACCTTCATCCAAGTTAGCTTGGGCCAGGAGAGCGCCAGTAACGTTCGACAGGATCTGTAGGCGTAGGCTTTTCGCAAGTTCGTCGGCATAGTTGGGAGCCCGGATGCTGTCCAAGCTCGCCTGATACACCTCACGAGCGTTAGTTACTTGATTGACAGCTGTCTCGAGGCGACCTTCCGCTCCGTACAGTACGGCCCGTCTCTGAATTAAGGTCTGTATGGCATCTTCGATCGGATTGATTGCGTAGTGAGAGGCCCATGCTGCAAGGCTTGCGGTAGCTCCGGTGATACTTACAGTGAGTATACCTGCGACAGTTCTTAGACCCACTGATTCCAAGGTAGCGAGTGTTTTGGGAAGCAGTATCGTATTCTCGCTGACATTACCTTCTAATCCCACCTGTACATAAAGCTCTCTCGAGTTCGAGAGCATCTTGAAGCTATTGAATTCCGTGGACGCAGCTATGCGGTCAGCCTCAGAGCTCAAGAGGGTGAATTCGGAAGCGAGAGCGCTGCGTTGCTCTGGACGCAGTAACGAGTTGGCTCCGGTCGATGCGATCTCTTTCATCCGAGTGAGAACGAGGATGATCTCGGAGATCCCATCGATGGCCATACTGGTGGCGCCGATGCCGGATGTGCCGTTCGTAATGGCCGCATTTGCCTTCCTGATATCGAGCTGCATGCGAGTTGCAAGTGCCTGCCCGCCAGGGTCTGAACTCGGATCGATGAAGCGACTCCCGCCCGCCAAGATCTGTAGCGACTCCCCCAGTTCCTTGGAGATGCGTGACAGCGCGCTGGTAATCTTCAGCGCATCTGATCTGACTAAAAACGAGAGCTTCATGGTGATAGATCTGTGTTTTCAGATGGTAAGATGCGAAAAGCGACTCCAAGGGGTTGGCTTTGTAATTAGGGGGCTACCTTCAATTCTAACGAAGTTTCTACTTGCGGTGAACCTCAAACAAATCGGGAAGTTGTCGGCTCTTCGTGTGCGTCAAGTATTTGACGAAGTCTTGAACAGGGAGCAGTGGTAAGGGGTTGGTAGCAGCCGCAAGCTGAAGTAATGTGTGAGATTACAGACTCATATGCCAAGCCGAAACTCGAGCGTGCCTTCCCTGTGATGCACGCTCATGGGGGATTCCACCATGCCACCGAGGGCTCGAAATATTTAAGATCCAGCCAGCGAAAAATCCTTTCGCATCAGCCGCTCGAAGCTCGATCTTTTCTTGCAGTGCCCACGTTGCTTTTATCTTGATCGTCGTCTGGGGGTATCGCAGCCTTCTGGCCCTCCTTTCAGTCTAAATTCCGCAGTCGACGGGCTGCTAAAGAGTGAGGTCGACTCCTACCGCGAGAAAGGGCTCCCTCATCCACTCATGGTGCAAAACGGAATAGACGCCGTACCGTTCCGACATTCGCGACTAGAGGAGTGGCGTGACTCCTTGAGGCGCGGAATCGCTCACGCGGTCGCGGATACGAACCTGGAGATTACCGGTGGTGTGGATGACGTCTGGGAATCACGAAGTGGAGCCCTGCACATCGTCGATTGCAAAGCGACTGCAAAGGTGGGAGAGGTTTCCCTCGATGCCGATTGGCAGATCGCGTACAAGCGGCAGGTTGAGATCTATCAATGGCTCTTTCGAAAGAACGGCTTTACGGTCTCAGACACTGCATACTTCGTGTATTGCAATGGAGACCTGAAGAGGGCGGCGTTCGATGCCTGCCTCCATTTCTCGATCAAGGTCATTTCCTACGAAGGGGATGCAGGGTGGGTCGATGGTGTCGTGACTCGCATGTATGCGACCTTGCAGTCGGAACGCATCCCGCCGCCCAGTGAAGAGAGCGAGCTGTGTGACTACCGCAGCTCTGTGGCGGAGGTCGAGGGTCGACGTGTCGCCTCTATAGTGTGACGAGCTCAGCGACTCATCGCTTGCAGAAGCTCATCGAAGTCGTCGGGCAGGGCGCGTGGGTTGTACTCGACGACTGACACCCGCTCGCGAGGTGGAAGGGTAGACCTCCTTAGAGCGTTGTCCTCGAAGCGATGCATCGCACCCATGCACAAAATGAAGACCTTTTCCCCCGCATCCGAGTTCGCTATGGAATTGAGGATCGCATCCTCTCTCAGCTCATTGAGTCGAGAGAGCTTCTTTATGTCGTGTTCCCCGATCGCTTCCGCGAGGGTTTGGCTGTGCAGTTCGGGGTCTTCGGTGCTGTACAGGTCAAGACCTCTCTCCAGAGCAACGTGCACGATAGGTTCGATGCTTGCGTGCTCAGCAAGGATACTTTGCGTCTCTGTGTAGGTGCGCAGCACCCGATCCACCAGGTCGTGTTTACTCTCGATCACAGCCTGTAGTCGGAGCAAGTTCGCTCGCTCGGGGTGTCCGCTAGGCAGATCGGCTAAGCCCTGCTTGCAACTCTCGAGCGCGGTTGCGGCATTCGGAAAATTAACTACGTCGCCGAGTTGCTGGCGCGTGGTTCGCAGGTACTGCAGTCCCCCATTCAGCTCCGCCGCGTTCTCGGGAAGCAGGCCGTCTCCGGTCAAGGAGCGAACCTCAAGATGTTTGGCGAGAATTTGGATTAGGTTTACGACTTGTGGTTGGGACTGCAGTAGTAATTCGCGAGCGGTAGGCCCGGACGCCTCGAGCGCACGCGCATTGAGATGACCGTAACGAATGACCACTAGAAGTTTCTCGGCACCCGGTACGAGGGTCTCCGACACCTTGGAGCCGATTGAGGGATCGATCGGCGGTAAGTCTCGCACGAGAGACCTCATGCGATCAGGGACGGTATTACCTTCGGGGGTCGTCGTCGGCTTATGTGCTGTGGAGTCTGAACACCCGGGAAGCACCAAGCTCCCAAGGATGGCGAGTCCGGCCTGAAGTGCAGTTCTGCGGTCTATAGAAGGATTACCTGCCATCTCCAGTAATGGTAGAAGATCGTTGGTGGCTACTCAAATTCTGGAGTCGGTATCTGTAACCAACACGAATCTGGTTGGTTTTGGTGGCATCTGGTGATATCCGTCCAGACATATGAATCAACCAAGAGTAGGTGTCGGCGTTATCGTGTGTGATGGTCCACGAGTCCTCCTTGGACTTCGTCGCGGGTCTCACGGTGCTGAGACGTGGTCCTTTCCAGGTGGACACCTGGAATTTAGCGAGTCTCCGCTCGAATGTGCAGCACGTGAGCTCGAGGAGGAAACGGGGTTGGTAGCTTCTCGCGCTCGACTCGGACCCTATACCAACGACATTTTCGAAAAGGAGGGGAAGCACTACGTGACGCTGTTCGTCATCGCGGCCTACGAGGGAGGAACTCCTGAGGTTAGGGAACCGGACAAATGCGCCGGTTGGCGGTGGTTCGAGTGGAATGCTCTTCCGTCATCTCTGTTCTTACCGATTCGAAATCTGGTAGCGCAGGGTTTTCGAATTCCCGATAACGGTGGGATGTAGTGATCGATTATGAGCAGCTTCAGTATCCGTCCTTCGCGTCGCTCACGCGAAAACGCTCGCTAGCTCGCGTTTTTAGAGGATCATCCCTGGTTGAAGTCCAGGCTGGTCAATTCACTCGAGTTGACGCTCAAGTGAATGGCCCCACCTGGACTTGAACCAGGCATTACCTGTTCGCTCCAAGCTACGGACGCGGTGCGTCCTTCGCGTCGCTCACGCGAAAACGCTCGCTAGCTCGCGTTTTTAGAGGATCATCCCTGGTTGAAGTCCAGGCTGGTCAATTCACTCGAGCTGACGCTCAAGTGAATGGCCCCACCTGGACTTGAACCAGG
>JBILEW010000056.1:0-23575 GCA_044351885.1 Bdellovibrionota bacterium | reverse complement strand
CCACGTATCGGATCTCTCAACGGAACCAACGACGAGTACCTCGCGCCGGAGTTGCGCCCGGAAGACGAACCACACCACGCTGCTGACCTCTACGGACTGGGGCGTACGCTCAAGGTTATCCTCGGAGAAGCGTTGACGACCCCACAGCGGGCACTCGTGGATCAACTGCTCCTGCCGTCAGCGCGTCAACGCCCATCTCTCGAAAGCTTGGAAGACGCATTTTCTCTCGAAGCTCGAGATATAGGTAGTCACCAGAAGTCGCCGATGGCGGCAACCGGCAGAGTGCTTGGCCCGAGAACATCAACCGCTCGCGAGGATATGGCGCGCGCCACTGGCAGCTCCGGGACCAATTCCGGAGGGCGCACACAATTGAGCTTAAACTTAGGATCGTCGCGGACACGTTCCGTATTGGTTGGAGTGGTAGCTATCGCCGTGCTTCTCGCCCTGCTCCGTTACCGAGCTCCGGCGATCTACTTCACACTGGCTCGATACGTTCCGCTGCCAGCGAGCACGGAGAATCCAGAGTACGAAGCAGACTGGCTGAGCGGCGACAGAGTGCGCATGCGTCGAGTTGCTCGGGCGGCGGTTATAGATCGCGACCCCGCGGCTCAAAATGCGATCATCGAAAACATCCTCGACGGCAAGACCCCTCCGGGCATCCCAGCGGCTCTCGTACGCACCGGGCTCAATCCTCTATGGCGCGACCAGCTTTCTCACGCTGATCAGGACACTATTCTCGCGCTTACCCTTGCCCCGCTCCTTCCCGAGGGCCCCAAAGATTCACGGCGCTTTGGCGATCTGGCCGCCCCGATCATCCTTGCCATTGCCTGCCACATGTCCCCTACGAATCCGAATAGCGAGCTCGATGAGGTTCCACTAGCGACGATGGAAGAACTACCCGCCCCAGTCGGTCCGGCGTTCCGCTACTTGAGGGAATCCGGTGTGCAGAAGTTGAGCGCTCCAGAGGCGATCGGACTGAGCGCTATCGCCTGTGGGCAGCTCTCGGATGGTGCCCTGGAGGCCTACTTCGGAAGAAACACCGACACCAAAACTGTCCTCACCAGAGTCGCAAACGCATTTCCACTGCTCGATTCGAAAGAGGATTCAGCCCTGCAGATGCTGACGTCTCTTCGCGACAAGGGGGGAGATATTGGTACGGTTTTGGCCTGGTTCGACATCGACGAACTGGCGCGATGGTCGACTATCCCGAGCTTCGAGAAGCTCGCGCTCCTCATGGAGCAACTTCCCGTTCGTCAACTGACGCTAAGTCAATACTCGGACCTCCTTACATTCCCTCTCGCGCAAGTACGCGAGCAAGCGGCCGAGGTCCTCCTGGCTCGATTCTTCAAGCCTGATGACCGGAACCTCTTTGCGCTCCTCTCGGGAGAGCGCGCCGGGCTCACTCGAGATCAGACCTTGGCACTTGTAGCGGCGCTCAACTTGCCAGCCGAAAAGCGGGCTCCCTTCATTGCTGCCTGGTTCGAAACCAAGCCCGCTGCCGACGCAGTGGTGTTGGTCCTACTTGCGCGCGCATACGCTGATAGCTCTGACCTTTTCAATCTCGAGGCCGCTCGATATTTGAGAAAAAATGAATGGCGAAGTTCGCTCGACATTCTACAGCTCATGGCCCGACATCCCGAACCACTCGCTCGGTCTATGGCCTACTCGAAGCTTAACCCGCAGAACCCGAGCGAGAGATCTGTTCTTCAGGAAAGTTTGACACGAGAGAAGGACGGCGCACTAAAGCGCGTGGTTCAGCTCCGACTCGGTATGCCGGTGGAGGGCTCTGAGAGTCCGCCTGCGGTCCCTTAGGAAAGCGAGGCTGTCCGCCTACCACATCACGTACTCATCTCGGAGGTAGTGCTTGCGCGCGAGGTCTGAATCTATCGGGGTAATCAGGATCGATGGCAGTGAGTCACAAAACTGTTTCGCCGTTATGTCAACATACACGCCCAATTCAGCTGACATGTTCCACGCGTGCGAGTGACCGTAGACAGGCTGTAGGAATACACCATTGACATAGTCCAAGCCCAGCCCAAGTGCCTCCACGCGAGTGGCTGCGACTTCGCAGCACCGATGCGGAAACGGCGGGTAGTGTGCGCTGAGATCACGAACCAGAGCTTCGAGTGCCGGCATCAGAAACGCTATCTCAGGCCTACTCGTCAAAGAGACCTCAGGGAGCACGATACCGGGGGCCAGGTCATTGGTCGAGGCCTCAGAGGGCCCGATTTTTTTGGGCGCAGTAAAGGGATCCACACTCGCCTTTGTAGATCTACTCAACAAGAAAACGCCGCCGGGTTTCCCCGAGCGGCGTTTTTACGATTCACGCGAGCTTCTCAGTCGCGCTCCTCGGTGTTACTGACGGATACCAACGTCGTTGAAGAAGGTCGAGATGAGAGAGCGCAGAATGAACGCTCCTACCGCAACCACCATCAAGCTGAGCGCTGCTTTGTACTGACCGAACGCAGCACTCAAGATAGCTCCGATACCTGCAGCCGCCATAACCAACGCTCCGAAGGAGCCTTCGAGGTAGGCCATGATTGCATTCACAGCGTTTGCAATCTTCGCATCGTTGTAAGTCGTTTGCGTCTTCCCAAACTGTGCGCTGACTTCGTGCGACAATCCCAATGAAAGAATACCTACACCCAACAGGAAGAGGGCGATACGAGCCTGCTTCTCGGTCGGTGCAACACTCATTGCACCTACACGCTGACAGAGACTCAGGTGTGCGCTCTTTACCTTCGATACCAATTGTTTGAAGCTCTTGTTCATAATTATCTCCATTCGGAATATGTTTTCATTTACGTCTTCTCTTTCTTGTTTCTAACGCGACAGGCGCGTCCCAGTTTCATAGATGGTTATAATAGATTGTTTCGAAAACGTTGCATAATCGGGTTCAGTCAGTCGCCTCTTTTTTATGACATAATTTCAGGGGGTTAGCAGATTTGCAGAAACGAGGCAAAAGCTACACAGTCCGCCTCAATCAACGTGCTCGTCTATCCCTCGGCTTCGGTGGCCAATCCAGGTAGGAAGAGCTCAGGATCACGCGGCTCTCCACTCACGCGTATTTCAAAATGAAGGTGCGGGCCAGTCGAGATACCGGTACTACCGACTGTGGCGATCATCTGACCTGGCTTGACTCGCTGTCCTATCGTCACCTTGATTGTGCGACAGTGGCCATAGTGGCTTGTCATTCCATCAGCGTGGCGAACCACAACGAGATTCCCGTAACCCGCATACGGGTCAGCGTAGATCACCTGCCCACCACCGATAGCTCTGATCGGGCTCTGCTCTGGAGCTGCTAGATCCACCCCGTGATGATGGCGGACAGATTTGAACTTCGGATGCTTTCTCTTGCCGAAATCGCTCGAGAGGCGCGGACCCATGACCGGATATACGAAGGCAGGTCGTGAGACGACTTTGGTCAACGAAGATGGCACGCCATAAGCGTCCGTCACGACAAGAGCTGCAGCGATCAGAGACAGCTTACATATGATCCACGCGCGACTGGAATCGCGCCTTACTCTCTCAGTTACCGGAGCGGTGCACACGACGGAACGCCTCCTCCTCCGCACTCGCCGTAAAGCCCTTGATTCTAACCGAACTGCCATCATTGAGGGCAGAGGAGCCGTCACCGAAGCTTACCAAGGATGCTGCTATCCATGCTCGGTCTCCATTCGGAGCAAATACACGATACCATTCCCCCTGCCGAGCTTCGACCATCAACCTCGAACCGCGTCGCAGCGACATGAGAGCGGAGTGATTCTTACCTGGTCCGAGCCTCAAATCTGCTTTCTCGACTGCGACGGTCGCCACTTGCAGATCGGCATCCGCCGAAGGTGGGCGTACATCAACTGAGGGCTGAGCAGCACGTGCCGGAACTGCACGAGGTGCTTGCTGAGCAACAGCAGGCTTTGCCGCCGCTGCGGCAGGGACCGGCAGGTTGTATTTTCCCAAGCTCGCACGAGTCTTCGAATCCAAGACCCCAGAGAGACGGCTCACCTCAGTCTCTGCTATCGCAAGCTGACTGCGCGACTCGTCCAATTGCTGTTCCAATACAGCGATACGCTCACGGGCAGACTGAAGCTCTCCCCTCATGCTCGCGTTTGTCCCCTCGAGTGAGCGCACTTTTTCTACCAGCTCCGCGGGCGGTCCTTTCGCTTCGGCTACAGCTTTTACAGCGGGAGCCTTCACATCTTTGACTACTCTGACGGCGTTTGACGTTTCGTTCGATTTAGGGGCGGGTGCTGAGCGCTCTTCGCGTACCGATGCTCCCTTGCTGGGACCACCCGGCGACGCCTTGAGCTCCGCCCTAGTATCATGGGTCTCTGACGAGTTTGCTGCCAGGGAATGAAGGAGGTCTCTCTCAGCGGCCATCAAGCCACGGTCATTGGCAAAAGAAGAAGAAGAGGGGGCAACAAAATTGACCTTCGAGGCTTCAGCCTGGACTTGGTCTGCGCCAGTCATAACTCCTACCACCAGCGCTGCTGCGAGGAGGCGTGAGCTGACTCCTTTGTTCGTACCGACCTTGCTCATCAGCTTCATAACCGCTTTATACCTAACGCTGTAAACCTCGGGGGTTCCGGGAAGGGGACCGCCTTCCCCTTTTCCTGACTCCCGTGCACTTTGCTTCACTTCTCTCGTGCAGAATCAGGTCCGTACGAGATCCTCCTAGTCCATGACTATTCGAGTCCTAGCGATTTCTTCACATCCGAAAATCCACCATTGTTCTTTGCCTTCTCCGGTACTTTGGCGTCCTTCCGCTGCTCTTCCTCCCAGCCATCGGGCAACAGATCGTTCTGGAAAGGATCCTCAGAAGCCGACCCTGCTCGATCCTTCTGAGCGACAGTGGAAGGCTGTTGACTTGCCAAGAAGCTCTTTATCTCGTCGTTCAACTTCACATTTTCTCGGCTCGCTGGCGCTTCACTGCTTCCGATGACGCGCACTACAGCGATGATTAGCGCGAGCACCAGCAGCGCTCCCATCTGATACTTGTTCTGAAGGGGGGCGAGAAAATTTCTGACGTTGATGAGGCTCATATGCTCCCTGCGTTACTGTTGTGGTCGCCGGTAGTATTGCCAGCGGCCCTGTCGAATCTCTACCACCTCTTGGTGTCCAGGACGATAGTAGTGTCCTTCAGGGTCCAGTCCAGGAGGAACATCCACCACATCGACCATCGGCTCTTCCCAGATGTACTCGACGACACCTGGAACATTTCGAACCTGATATTGAATGGTGGGTGGGAGCTCGGGGGCCTTAGGACTACAAGCACTTACCCCAAGCACCATCAACAGCGCTGCACTTAAACCGCTCATTCTCTTAATAGTAGCCATACACCGCACTCCTACAACGACGAATCTCTAAATCCACTCTGCATCATATCGTTCACTGCACCGGTAACGCCGACGCCGCCTCCTTCCTCTCTGCCCATGCCGCCGACCAAGCGTTCGTGCAGATCCTTGGCTCCGAACGGGGCAACCGCTACAACCTCCTCGAGCGCCTTGCTGAAATCGTTGTTGTGCCGGGTGAGCGCGTCGGAGAAGAGCTGGTTGTCATCTCCGTTGTTGGTGCTGACCCAGTAGAACGCCGGCTCTACCGGCAACACCAACGCACCCTCTCCGATATCCGAGACTAGGTAGAACTGCGACTCGACCCCCTTCACCGTGCGCAGACGCATGATCACGTCTGATTGCTGTGGTGTGAGGTTGAACGCTTGCGCCGTCAGATGGAACTTGTTCGGGTCCTGCCTGAGGAAGATCTTGTGGGCGCTGTTCTGTACGATCGCTTGACCGCCTTGCCCTACGTAGAAATCTTCACCCGACTGAGATGCCGCGATTACGATACCTTTGCGCTTACGGTAAAGACGGAAAGCCGTTTCTATCGTATTCACCTGCGTCTTTCCGATCAATTCGTGCGCCTCGTCGAATACCAGAACCTTTCTGGTATCGAGCTCGCGTGGGTCGTTCATGACCGTATCGGCCCACACCATCGCGATCTTCAGGAACACCCGCTGGAGGTCGGGGTTTCTGCTCAAGGCCTTCAGGTCGAATACGATGAAACGCTCCTTGAGTTTCAGAGATCCTGGGCGGTCGAAGAAGCGCGCATAGGTTCCCTCGCCGTAGTAGTCCGCAATCAAGAGCGCAATACGTTGACGACGTCGCGCTGCATCCTCGGTTTCGTCCACTCGCCGTGGTGCGCGCAATACCGATACCACGTCGCTCAGGATGAACTCTCGCCGCATCGGTCCGCTGCGGTAGATCCGGTGAGCTTCGGAGAGCGATTCTGCCACGCTACCGCGCTCGAGACGGTCGGGGTTGTTGTTTCCATCGGTCGCCATGTCGCAGATGACGTCGGCGCACATGTCGATCAGATCCTTGTAATCGTCGTTTCTCGAATCGGGAGTGAGCTCCCCGAGCCGTGCCAGGAAGTTCATCGCCGGAGCACGGGACGGTGTTGCTTCATACACACGACCGCCGAAGAGCTTGGCGATCTTCTCGAAACCGCACGGTTGTCCCACCATTCCCTTGTCGAATACGAAGGTGATCGGATTTCTCTCTACGATGCGACCATCGGAGAGGGTCGCGAAGTGTCCGCGATTCAGCATCGTTATCAGGAAGCACATCAGGTAACTCTTACCAGCTCCCGACACTCCGCTTATGAGCACGTTCGGCGCGATATTAGAGTCGTAGAGGTCGAAGCCCACCAACTCACGATTCCACAAGCTCGGCAGGAGGATCTGCGAACCGTCGCTGCCCTTCCAGTTACCCCAGAGCGGGAACATGCGCGTAGCACGCGAGGACTGCATCACCGTGGTCCATCCAGCGCCATCGGTCGAAGGATCGTAACATCCAGGAAGCGAGTTAATCAGCACCGCCATGTCGGATATCTCGTGCACCATACCGCGCGCACCGTTTAGCTGTGGGAAAGTGGCCACAGCTTCAGAGGTAGCACGAATAGCCTCGTCCTCCGTCTGACAGACGAAGGTCTGGTGTACGCCGACTCTGACGATCTGCTCCTTGGAGTTGTAGAGCTCCTGTCGGGCGGATCGGATGGCCGAGATCTGATGGAGTATCTTCTGGTTCGAGCGACCTCCCCAGGCACGCTCACGCATACCGAGGGTTCCATCAAGGCGGTCCAAGCGCTCGAGCTGTTTCTCCTTGGGATCCTTGGAGAAGGTGACACTTACGATATTTTCGTACGGCGCCGACTGCAGCGGAGCAATCATCAGCGGCAAACACTGCTTGGGCGGCTTGACCATCGATACCGAGCGGAACACGCGTCCGTCCTTGCGGATGATACCGTCACGCGGATGCTCTACATGCGTCTCGGAGAGCTGGTTCGCGAGCAGGTCGTCGCTGTCATATACCGGTACGGGAACAGCCGTGGTGCGCCCACGACGGTACTTGCCCGGCTTGACGCTTCTTCGATTGAGGATCGGGAAGAGAAGATTGATGAGGTCCTGCCCATCCATTCGGCGCGGATAAAACCCGAGGTCGGCCAACTTCGCTGCTGCTCCATCGGTGAGCCCCTTGAATTTGTTGGCGTAGCCGAGGTACTCGGCCTGTCGCTGCTCGCGGCCGATACCAACGGCACCGTACATGAGCATCTTCAGACTGCGCGCGACCTGCTGCATGAGGCCCTTACCCTGCCAGGGTGGGTCATAGCGGAAGCATGCGAAGAGACGGAGTCTGCGAGGTCTGCGGTGTAGCGACCTGCTCTGGCTCGCCAGGCGAATCGATCGCACCCAGCGACGCGTCATCCAGCCCGCCGGACCAGACATCGGATAGCGCGAGAGACAATCACGCAGGAGATCTTCTACATCGAATGTGGTTACCCAGCAGAACTGAGCCGATATGGTGTGCTCCATCGAGTCGAGCATCTCTTGGACACGTTCCGTGAGCTGGAAGGCCTCTGCGTCCGAAACCTTGGTTATCCATTTAGGTTGCAACTCCCACAGGGACCAAATCGACGCGTCGGTGTGCAAGAAGATCTCCATCTCCTCGTCGTACCTCGCGAAGGGGAGCAGTTTGTTGAAAAGCTGCTCGTCTTGAAATAACCTGTTACGAGTTAACCTATTGATACTCATGAGCTTTACTCACTAAACAGTCGTGGCGTTTCCGCAGCGGGGGCTAAAAAGCGCACCTCCTTGTTGTCATGATCGATAACCACCTGAATTCCTGCCTTCACTCCTATAGTCCGCCCGAGCTCGTCGATTGTTCCTAAATTTTCGATAGAAAACGTATTTTTTGCGATCGAGGGGTCCGTGTAGCTGGAGTAGCGAGCCATAGCTGCTAGGACTCTAGCAGTTTCCTCTAGGGTTGCTTTGTTGAGGGTCAGCTCAAAAATCGGCCTCAAAGCAGGTCCTGTGTCTGGACCGCCATCACGCTTCTCGTCGCCCGGCATCTCGCGCTGCGGGAGGACCTCCGGTAGGTGTGCCCAACGCGCCCGCGCGTAGACCGGCTCTGGCGCTGCCGTTCGAAAGGTCGGCATGAAGAGCGTCCTGTCGTTCTTCGAGTACGGTTCGTACTCCTTTGGACCTGCTGCGCATCCAGCGAGCCCGACCACTAGACCGATTAACAATCTGCCACTGACCCGTATCATCGGAGATCCTCCGGGTTCACGTATCCGACCGCAGAGCCGGCACCACTAGCTCCACCGTTTAGCTGCGACTCGAGCTCGAACGCATCGGTAACCGCCCACTCGTCCTTCTTGACCTTCAGGTAGTAGTAGTGAGCCGGAACGAGGTCGCCATGAGAATTCAAATGGTCGGGAACCCACATCAGTCGCACGACAGCCGGGTTAATCACCGGATTGTTCGGCTGCGCAGGGAGTGCTCGCTGATACGTGTTGAACGCCTCGAGCGCCTCTCGGGCCCTAGCACCCTTTCCCCCACCGGAATCATTGAGCGCATGATCGTTCTTCTCTCCGAAGTAGGCGACCTCACTCGGAGCGTCGTAGAACGGATTGAGAATCCGCCCCATGGAGGAGCAGCCCGTACAGATAAGCGCGAGAACCGGGATAACGACGAACTTGAGAGATTTCATACCAACAACCTCCAATCACTTAATCCAGAGACGTATAGACTACCGAAGATTCCTCTTCATCGAGCTGCTCGAGCAGATCCGGAATCGCCAGAGACTGCGAGAACACCGCTGTTGCTTCGCGATTCGACAACACCTGAACGACCGGAACTAGTTGTGCTAGACGCTCCCGGATGATCGCGCTGTACTCTCGCGCGGAAGATGACAGCGCCATACCAGCCGCATACTCAGGCATCTGTCCATCCTTGACGAAGCTCGTGTCTGCGGTGTTGCCTACTCCGAAGCGGTTGACCGTATTAGCTGCCGCGAGCCCCTGACCGAGACCGGCCAAACCGCCGGCAAATCCTGCTCCGGCGATCGCCTTCCCGATTGGATCGATCAGCACACCCTCCATACCCCGGATGCCGTCTTCGCCTACGACCCAACCATCGACACCGAACTCCTTACGACGACCGTTCGGTAGCCGCATGCTGAGCCGGGTAAGCCGAAAGAGCACTCGAGAATCAGTAAGTGAACCCTGCGCTGCAGCGATAACACGCGCCTCTCCGAGCGGCACGCTGTTGCCGTCTGGACCGATTACGTCGCCTACGAGCTTGAGAACGACGGGGTAGGGGGTGCCATCAGTTGGTGCGTTGACACCAGCCAAGAGCTGCACCCGCACAGAATCACCCGGCATGATCGCTGCGACCCGCGGCTTCTCGGGACGCTCAGGAGGTCCATCCGCGACCGGCGCATCACCTTCGATCCCCACTAGGTTTGCGGACTCCACCGGTCCTGGATCTAGCGGAGGAGGCACGAAGCCGCCCGACGGGCCCGGGTCATTAGTCACCGTCTGATTCACGGTCTGAATCTCAGACAACCGTTCGATGATCTTCTTGAAGATCTCTGCGGTGGTCTGTTCGTAATCCTGCATCGCCTTCCTGTTTTCCTCGACCGTTGTCGTTAGGTCGTTGGTCTTCCGCGTCAGCTCATTGAGGTGACTGGTGAAGCGTGCGATCAGGTCCTCTCTTCCCTCCTGGGGATCGGTCTGTCCTACGTCGACCTGCGGCTTGGGTCTGCCCCGTCCTCCCCTGGGCGAATTGTCCCCGAGCACCATCCACAGGACACACAACACCACCACTCCTGAGATAACCTGGGTCTTTCGGTCACTTTTGAGCCTGAGCCCGAGGTCTTTTATGAACTGCGACATGATGAACTCCTACCCTTAACGAGCCCGTGAAACGATGTAGACCTTTGTATTGTGCTTACTGGACACCTGCTCCTCTACATTCATCGGACGAGCTGCAAGCTCCCAATTCGATGCTGAAATAGCCCGCGTCCCATCGATTCTGAAGGAAGCTGGATTCAACTTCTGAGATTGATCGAGCATGTTAGTGGTGTCGAGAACGTATCCCCAAAGGTTTGGCCCGATGAAGATCCTGTCGATCTTCGCCAACACCGCTCCGTCGTTCACGACGGTCTGCCCCTTGTACTTTTCGCTGACCTGGTAGCCCGCTATGGAGCGCTTGCCGAACTCAGCCACCAACACCATTTCACGCATGAGCCCTGAGACCTTGCTTGGAGGAGCCTTGTCGAAGCCACGCTCCTTGTAGGCTGGCATCTCCTCCTCGTCGTCTCCGATCGGTCCCTTGCCGTCACCGATAGAAACCGTTGCATCACGCGGGTTGTCCGCGGTAGCACGTCGTATTCGAACTGGGTACGTGCGCGAATCCTCGAGCTTTACGAGGATTACCTCTCCATTTTCGTTAATATTTTCCTTTCCGAAGACCACGACCGAGTCCACTTTGCGGCTGATTGCAACGCCAGCAGTGGAGCTCTGGAATCCCTCCTTGATCCGGCCCGGAAACTCGATGTTCGTCGGTTCGCCCGGATTGACGTAGACCTCGATGTCTCCGTCTCCGTCACGATACTCAACATCTCGAGCATGCGCCGTGGACAATCCACCGATGAGCACTCCAGTTACTACAGTCATTACAGCTACTATGTGTCGATTCATACGTACTACTCTCATAAATCGGCTCCCATTGAAGGATCTTCGGCTTCTGAACTCTTCTCTCCCTTGATGTTCGGTTTGAAGTTCACACTCGTTATCACGATACCGTACTGATTGAGCGGATTGCGTGGGTTGGTCGTCATGGTTACTCGGAACCTGCTGGTGACCGTCGGGAGCTCTGCTCCTGCTATGACCTTCCAGCGTTCGCCCACTACTGTGACCGTCACGTTGTTCCCATCCCGAGTCACCTTGGTCTTGAGCGGATCCACGAAGAACACCTGCGTTCTCGAGGTGGTCTCGATTGCACTCAACTCGGAACCGATCATCTCGGTATTGAACTTCGTGAGCAGCGGCTCCTTGAGCATCGCGCGGGCAGCTTCATACTGCTTACGTGCAGTCGCCGGCTGGTATGTAGCGATGAGGCTAATGTAATCGTTGGCTATGTTGACGAACTCGGTATCGGGGATATCTTGCGCCGCGTACATACCGGGCATCGGCTTGGATGGAACTTGGAGAGTAATCTCTCGTGTGGCCCACATCACCATCGCAAAGAGCAACGCCATGAATGTCGCTGGAATCTGCATGAGGGCCAAAGAGCGCCACATCAGCGCTTGGTCCTTGTAGTTTTCCCACAAGCGAATCGTGTCGTTCTTGGTACGGCCTGCCGAGAGCTGGGTGTCACCCACCTTCTCTTTGACGACGTCTGTTGCCTGTTTGATCTTGCTCATGATTACGACCTCGTTCCAGTAAACCTACTCTAGACGCGCCTCTCCGGTTCGCGCGGCCTGTTGACAACCTGATCCAATTCCAGCGCCATGTAATTACACATGGGGTTCAGAGTCCTCAGCGGACCACCGCTCCAGCGAGGCTGTAGCTTGGCTGGAGCAGGGATTCCTGGGGGCTCGAATCCACATGCTGCCATGCACATATTCCTTACTCCACGCTCCTCATCGGGAAATCTCTTGCGCGTCATTGCGAGGGAAAGCGTCGTTCCGATCCAGATCAACACCAAGACCGGCATGTAGTGCGCCGGTTTCTCGAAAGCGGTGCTGACGAGAAACGACGTCGTGAGACCCGCCAACCATTCAAAGGCCTTACATCCTCCAAAGGTCCAGTCTTCATTCAAACATGGGATAACATCGCCACTGTCCATGTCTCCTCCTGGTCTATCCTGTAATCAGCTATTCTCTCGTACCTGCTTCAGACAAAGTTTCCTCCCCGCAAACCCACACAAAACCAGCTACTTACGCTTGTCCGGCATGAGTCGAGGATCGGGTGAGAATCTAATTCCTCCCTTGGTAGCGCGCGGCTGCGGGTCGAGCACCCTCTCGAGGTCCTCTGCCCGATCAATCAAGGTATTTCGCCATTTTACAGGATCTATGAGCTCGTCAGGTCGAGCCACCTTGCGCGCTTGGTCGAACTCATTAAGCGCCGCTATCAACAATGCACGCGAGCGGGCGTAGTGGGCTACCGCCTCCGCTGCCTGCTCTTGGCTCGCTTGGCCAATACTGACCCTCTGCACGTCAGCTACACCTGCCCGAGTACCGAGAGTGGTCATCACTGCTATCAGTGCGATATATCGTACCTTCATCGCCAACCCCTTAAAAATCGCTCTTTACTTCTCATTCCAGCACGCAAGCCCTCAGCACACGCACTCCTCACTGGTCTGAGTATGCCGACTGCTCGCTACAGGAAATGTTCGGTTCGCCCACCTGGTTCTTGCTAAACCCCTTATTACAGGTATGGACAACCAAACGTTCACCAATGATATGAAACGAACTCACAGAAACGTGTCCTAACCGTCGATCAAAGAGCCCTACGCAGCTCCCGATAGGGAAGTACACCCGACCGCCTAGTGACATCGGACCGATTACGCGTCGTATTTGCGTTTTCTAGCCATAATTGCCACATACCCTGATTTTTCGGTGTTTAGAGGATTCTCGTATGGGCAACACTTTAGGCAATAATGCGGATAACAAGGCGACTTCGACTCGCACCCCCGGTCTTGATGCAGAGAACTTTAGCCTCAAAACATCAAACGACTTCACTGAAGCGACCCGCCTAAAGGCAACGTTTCCGGTGGGAACCCGGATACAGATCACCGGCACCCCATCTGTAATACTGGACTATTATCGAGATAAGCAGGGGAATGAGACTGTGCTGGTTGGGACGCCGGGAGATACCGACAGGGTAGCTCCGCTAGGTATCACTGCACTGAATCATGCGCGGATAGTGGACACCCTTAAGCCGGAGGACTGCAATCGACTCGTCAAGGCGCAGGAGGCCAAAGGTCTCGCCATAGCCTTCACGCATAAGCTTCGACGTGAACGACGAGACGATCCCAACGCTACACCTATTCCGTATCTCAGTGACAAACCCGAGCTCCGTTACGCTCTGCTGAGGGAGGTCGCCCCGCTGCTCGCGCCCCTGCTCGTTCGGGGAGAGGTTCAGGATTCGACCGTTTTAGGACTGGTGAGGGAATTTTTTGATCGACGCTTGCCAGCGAACAAAGCTTCACCAGTGCAACCACGAGAGAGTAAGAGTAAGCGTCACTTGAATTTCCCGGACGCCCCGACAGACACCGGGCGCATAGAGTTCGAAGATAGGCTCGCACCGGTGACGGTCGAAGGACTCGATGGCGAGCCTGTGCAGGTAGTGACCCGAGAGTTCATCACCGCAGAGTTGGAAAAACGTATTCCTGGGAACGATCCCATTCCCGTCGACATGTTTGAAGTAAGGAGCTGGTTGCAAAAGAACCTCGAGCCCTATCCGATGAAGGTCCTTTTGCACGGTGAGAGAGCGAATAATCGAGGTCAGGCCTACCTGCTCTCTGATGTCTTGATCGCCTTGCGGGATCACCCTCTGCGTAGTGAGGCTGCGCGCCTTGACGCCTCGGGAAGGGCACACATAGAGATAGATGGCGTTTCTACCGAGGTTGTGACAGCAGGAGGCCTCTCCTTACACCGCGCAGTAGATAAAAATCTCGTATCAACACTCCTTACTAAGCTCAAAGTCGAGCCGCTTGAGGGTGTTCAACTGCGAGAACCTGAATCTGAGCGCACTCACAAGGTATACGCCGCGCGCGCCGCGGATCCGATCATCTCACTCCTTTCGTCGAAGGAGGGTGTCGCGATACCCGTGGGCAATTTCGAGACTCCATTTCGAGTTGCCATGACCCTTCCTGCATATGCCACGAGGTTCAGACACCCGAATCTGTATCAGTTGGAGCAGTCGTTGGGGCAGCAGAGCGTGACGCCGATTAAGGCACAAGAGATCGGCCTTGCGCTCGAAGATAAGGGAAAGGCGCTCGGTCGCTTGCTTCCAACCGTATACGCAGCGTCGCTACCGGAGTCGGATCAGAGTAGGTTTCTCATGGCTGACAGTCAGGGGACGCTCCTCGCATTCAGTGGCCAGGGGATAACTGACATAGATAAGCTCTACTGGCTCGACGAGCTCGAAAGCGCCTTGCCCAACGCATAGCGCGGGCAGGGACCAGACACAAAAATCCTAGCGCCGCAGTAGACGGGAGCAGCGCTTTTAACCCACTTTGAGAGGGGACGCCGGGCCGTATTACGCCGCAGACATGCGAATTCACGAGCTTTTTCTTGCGTGGGCCGATTCAGGGCGAAGGAAGCGCAAGCCACAAACAAAAATAGCCATTTCAGTAACATACAATCGCTAGAGTGCCGACATACCTATCGAGGAGCTCGTTCAGCATTGATCTTGATCTGTTTGAAACCTAGTGTTTTGAGGTACGTTCACCCGTACACGGTAGGTTGTGTGTCCAGGTTACCAGAGGGAACGTGGCAGTAGAGGGACTCCCGAATCCTAAAGACAAAGATCTCGATTTCCTGCGGTCCTCAGGGCGGAGGAACTACGTACATCTAGCCCTCAAGCTCCTTGCTGGCTTGATTGCAGTCGTTGGCCTCGGCTTTTTCGTCCTCTACACAATTCACATCTATCGAGGCACGGAGCTGGACGTTGCGGCGATCCATCGCCAACTTCTCGCACTCAACGCCCCGTGGGCAGAGCAGTTTTCCGACAACCTCCAGTTGCAAAGAGAGTGGCTCGAAAGCCACGGAACCTACACGGAGGCGAAGATCTTCGACGAGATAAGCTCTGTTCTTGCGCAGAGCGCGATTGCGGTCGCCTCCGAGGCCGAGGGGGATATGTCATTTTTCTCCGCTACCTACGTAGGGCTGCATACGGGCGCTGTGCGCGTCTTGTTCTTGATAGTAGCGTCCTTGAGAGTGTGGCTCGTTTCGATTCTTATCGCCGTATGTCTGGGTATCAACCGCTTCAAGCCCTATGCGGGTGACGACGTTCTCGGACAGATGGGCAATGGTCGCCTCTTTTATTCAGGCCTGCGCGCTGATCTTGATCGAGTGACGGAAGAGGGATATCCGGACACACAGGTAAGGGGGCTCGCATGCCCGCAGCTCGTATCGTCGACCGAGGCAAGGGCTTCGGAGCTCTGGCGTATACTCACCGAATTCGGTGCGAGCAATGTGACCAATGAGACTTTGGTGGCTATCATCCTCGCTAATGGCGAGACCGCTCCGTATGTGACGTACCCCGAGGAGGACCAGCTTCTGCGGAAGGCTTTCGATGGAGAGTCCTTACGAGACAATACGAAACACCTGCTTTCGTCGGTGCTCTCTCTACACGCTCTGTACGCTGCTGGGGAGATTAGAGGTGCGGTGCCCGCACCAGCCACTAGTGGCCACGCTGCGTCGTCATTCGAGTACGCTGACAGAGTGCGTCATGCGATGCATCGGATTCTAATCCCCGAGATGCGTCAACTGATCGGCTCGATCCCCGCCGCCGAGATCGCAACAACGCTGCTTGCGCTCGAGGCGGGGAAGGTACTGGCCCACTCCTTCGAAGGAGGGCGGTGGATAAAGCGTTCAAACTTCCCTCAACTCAGTGCGCGGGCCGTGCTGCATTCCGTTGTCGGGTATCCTGGAGACTACGATTTCTCGTCGCGTCAACGTATTCGCCGAGCACTGATCTACGCTTCGCGAAGCAGCTCTTTCGCCCCAGTTCGTATGCCGATCGATCTCTCGGAAGATATCTGGGTGCTTCGCCAATGGAGCGAGATCCTCTTGGCGTGTCCTCACGAGCTCGAAGCGGTCAGCGACGAGGTGGAGCTGGTAGGACTCGTACGTCATGCTCATCGCAAGTGGTCGCGTGAGTTCTCGGATAGCTCGGTGGTCGTATCACCGGAGATGGCGCAGAGTTCGTACGCCACGCCTTCCAATCTGCTCTTCCTTCCTCTGTCGCGTGTATTGGCAATTCTGCGCAAAGCCCTCGACTCCGCTGAGATACGACGGATTGAGCAACTCGGAGCTGTAGTCAGCTCTCGACAAAAGGTCACTCAACTTGCACGTGATGCAGGTGACGAGAGCGCTCTGGAACACCCGGCCTTCGAGCGAGTATTCCCCCCGCTCGCAGAGGAGGAGATGGCCACTTTGGCTCGCATCCACGCGTTGAACCCAAACGACGTAAGAGACTGGTCTGCTCTGCGTATCGTACTCAGCTCGTACGGGTGGCTAGCTCGGCGCGTGGGAGACTACACGGTGCCCGACAGTTCGCTCATCTTTGCTGTGTTCCAAGCCGATGCCTCGCTCGACGGCGTAAACTCACTAGGATTTCTCGGGAAGCTGGGGATGGTTCCGTTCCGCGGCTCCAAGCTGCACGAGCGCTGGGGAAGAAATTGGGCGAACCGATTCCTGTTCGTGAATGGAGCGACGATGGCGGAGACGACCGAGGATTTCGAGAAGCTTCTCAAGGGGATCAAAGATACGGCACCGGAAGACCCGCTGATTGCTGGGGCTCCGCTGACCGCGTGAGGATTAGAGTGGGAGAGTATGGCTCGGACCTATAAGAGGATCGATTACCAAGCGCAGCGGGCAGAGGAGCTCAATCGTTCCTTGGCCCGTAGCGGCATGGCATCCCTAGGAGCCCTTGGTGCGGCGTTCTTGCCGTTTCTATCGAGCGCAGACCCGATGCTGCTCTTCAGTCTCGGCCTCGTACCCGCGGCTGCGTTCGGCTCGACGGCGCTCACCATGGCGCGCCAGCAATGGCTCGAGTTCGAGAGACAGCGCGAGAGTGATCTGCGCGGGGGAAAGGACGTACTCGGAATGCCTCCGGATCGCGCGTGTTTCCACCGAGCGATAGAAGATGCTCGTACAAAGAACAAGAAGATGATCGATCGTTACCTGGTCGGTTTTGAGCTCGACTCCGGAGCCCCGCTGTGGGTCGATGACGACGAGATCTGCACGCATGGGGCTGTTTTCGCCAAAACCGGAGTAGGAAAGACCCTCTGGCTCGAATCGCTCATCTTTCAGCAGATGGCGCGTGGACGTGCGAGTGGCTGCACGTTCATCGATGCCAAGCGCGACTCGGCAACCTTGGCACACATCATCCTCATGGCGATGGTCACGGGACGAATAGAAGATCTGATCGTGGTCGATCCATTCGACAGCGTTCACGCATACAACTTCGTCATGACTAACCAGCGCGCCGACGTGAAGGCACGCAAGGTACTACGCGCCGGCCTGCCTCCTACCTCGGACCAGAGTACCACGAAACACTACGACCGACTTGCTGCAGACTCCATATACCGCATGGTTCGCGCGATGGAGAGCTTCGGATTGGCGTGGTCGATTCACGACATCGCGGTAGCGCTATCGGCATTTCAGCTTGCGTATCCGCACCTACGTAACATGCTGCACAAGATTGGAGCACGACAAGCGATGGTGGAGCTCGGCCATTTGGCGTCCAGTTATCGGAGCGTCAAAGGAGTCCTCGATACAGCACGCATAACCGACAACTTGCGCGGTATCGCCTCCGAGCTGCATGCGATCGCCGGGAGCGAAACGGGTGAGATCTTCTGCACCAAGTACACAGACCTGGTCCTCACGGACGCCATCTTACGCGGCAAGATCATCTATTTCATGCTACCGCGTCTCGAAGAGGCCGAGAGTGCCGCCCGCATGGTAAAGGTCTTCCGGGAAGATCTCGAGGTGTCGATAGGAGAGATCACTTCGTCACGCATCCACAACCTCGAGGATCCGCATCTGGTGATCATCGACGAGGGCTCGTCGACCTTCGGTCCGACCTGGGCCAATCTCTTCGAGCTGGCGCGTCGTGGACGCTTTGCGCTTTTGTTCGGCGCGCAGTCGACCGGCGGACTTACTGATTCTGCTATGGGCTTGAGCGAATCTTTCTACGAGCGCGTCATGGCGAACGTGAACCTTAAGGTCATGATGCGTATCGGTGATAATCGCACCGCTGCCGATATGACCGAGTGGTTCGGAAAGATAGTCTCCACCAAGAAAGCGGTCGGTGCCGGCATCACAACCGGCTTGACGAGCACCCTCCTCAAAGGCTCGCTCGATCTCGATGCGCGGCGCTCGGGCGGCGAATCGCAAACGGTAAGCTACGTGGAGGACGAGGAGGATCTCGTGAGTGCCGAGGAGCTCAAACACGAGATGTCTGCCGAAAAGGGCCTCGCGTGGTTCGATCTCGGAAACGGAAAGATCGTGAAAGGGCGTTCCTTCTGGTTCAATGCGGTCACACCTGAGACGTGGGAGGGAAGGGAGTTTCTCGTTCAACCTGAGCGCTTGGAGATGGACGAGATCGGTCTCGCCGACTGGGTGGACGAGCAGATCCTGTCCCAGGAACAGCAGGAAACCTCCACCAAGTTTGCCCCCAAACCGAAGCCCCCCGTGCCTGAACCTGCTGCGCCCGAACGGCGAGGCTCTTCGCCGTCTTCCGCCCCTCCGTCCGCAAAGGCTGGCACGCCAACTACGGATGCAGGAGAGGCACCATCGGGATCGTTCAAGATATCGCTCACTCCTCGCGGGCCGAAGCCTCGCGGAAGCGTCATCTCTCTTCCCAAGAACGCACCACCTCCACCTGAGCCTCCAGTTCCGGACAAGACCAAAGGGGTAGGGAGCGGAAAGCCCCCTGCGGTCGGCAAGGCTACCAAGACCTCCACGAGCGAGGCGCCCCAGGAAAAGCCTCCACCACCCAAGTCAGGGGTGAAGATTGGGCCCTTCAAGGCGCGCAAATAAGTCGCCTTCATTGTGCGCTCCTTTCAGATGGTTAGGCGGTCGACAGGGACATTCCCGAATTTTTCGCAATCCTACGATGTGAGTTGACACCTTGCTTTTACCCAGACCTCCCGATATCGTATCTGGTTGAGACTGGTATCGGTTACGCTCCCGGTGGTCAACGTTCGGCGATAGCTGTAGTTGTCTTGCTTTTGTTGAAGCACACGGGTTGTTAATCGCGATTATTGTAGGGACTCGCCCCAACGTAGGGTGAGATCTGTGCTCGAGCGCTCGTAGCAGATGCTCGGAGACGCTGTAGGAGGTTTTTCGCAGCGCGTCCGTTTGGCTACGCATCGTTCACAGGTTCTGAATATAAGGTAGAGGTTATGTACCGCGGCGGTATTACGTTTTCGATCAACAAATCCTTCGGACGGCTCCAACTCATTCCGGAACCGCAGGGTCTCCGGCTTTTCTATACCCCAATTATCGATGGAGCAGAGGCACCAGGCGCTCCAGGCAGCCTCGATATGATGCTTCCCATAGACGCAATCGGCGGATTGTGGGCAACCACGCGAGCCTTTCTCTATGGTGTGGAATCACTCGATGAGAATGTGATCCTGCAGAGCGGGGAGAGCGAAAGCGACTCCGACACGCTGGTAAAGCTTTACCGAGACAAACCGCGTGGTCAGCAGGGCCGCTTGAGCGGCGAAGAAACGTGCTGGCTCAGAATCGTAACGGGCCGCACTGAAGAGGAGCGTCGACGCATCAAGCTCGGACCCCGCGACCTTCTGTGCCTCGAGCTCTCGTGCAACTCGGTAATGGTTCTCGCAGGTGAAGCGGGCACTCATCGCCCAGCCCTTGTAGAACCAGTAGCGTAAGCACTATCCATATGTGTCTTATAAGATCGCTTCTCTCCTTTACGATCGGGTGCGCGTGCTCGCTGACGTTTACGTCTCTGGCTTTCGGACAGGATTGCGACGAGTGTGCGGTAGCCGGATATCTGCAGAGCGGATTCACTCCAGAGTCCGACCAACATGCGGCGTTCCAGTTCAACTATCGATATAGACACGACGCCTATACAGGAAACTCGAAGCAGAGTGGGGCACCTGACGAAAAGGTCGCCGATTCGAACTTCAACCTTTTCTACTCAGCGCGAGTGCTCGAACCTCTCTTTCTCGATGTCAACCTCCCCTTTACCTCCAAAGCGTATACCGAACGACCGAACAATACGTACGACAGCGATCGCGAGACCTCTCTAGGGGACATGAGCCTTTTAATTACCCTCCAACCGTATGCGGAGGCTGACCGATACGGCTCCGTAGATTGGCGTATCAGGGCAGGGGCGAAACTCCCCACTGGAGACGCTGACCAACTGAACTCATACACCTTGGCTGAAACTATCAACAATGGCGGCAGCAACGTGTATTCCTTCGATCATGCGATCGGTTCGGGCTCATTCGACTGGATCCTAGGTTCTAGCCTCTTTCTCCGTGACGATCGCTTTGTTGGTATCGCAGATGCTCAGTACATCGGCCGCACCACCGGCGAAAACGATTTTCGCTTCGGCGATAAGGTGACAGCTCACGTCACTCCGGGGTATGTGTTTTTCCAGCGCGGAAAGGACATCTTCGTATTTCTCGTTGATTCTTCGTACACGTTCGTAGGAGAAGCTGATAGCTCGGGTTCGAAGGTGCCGAACACAGGCGAGAGCTCGTTCTACATGGGACCTCGCGTGCTCGCGACCTTCAACGATGTATTCTCGACCTACGTGGGCGTCTCACTTCCGCTCTACCACGATATGACCGGTACTCAGCTAGCGACCGACTACCAGATCATCGCCAGTGTAATGGGTGCTTTTTGAGCTCTCTCGGAGAGTAGGCGCGCTTGTCTTGGTGATGCTATCCACGCAAAGAGATCGGACATGACGCCGAGGGGAGGCAGTGCCCCTCCTTCTCTCCGCTCTCGCCGAACTCTTTGTGTACATCCTACCGGGCTCACTTTTCCTTTCCGCCACTATCCAAAAAATTGGCCGGGAGGCACCTGCTGCAGGAACCTCCCGGCCAGCACTGGCCTTATCGCTGCAACGTTCAATCCAACAACGTATTGAGCGTCATACCTGGCTTACTCGACTTACCGTCGAAGAGGGTCCCGACCGTCTTCGCTGCGAAACGGCTCTTGACCTTGGCTGTTGTGTCGTTCGGGAGCGCAACGTATCCGACTTCGGTCGCTAGCTGCTGCGCTTTCTCAAGGTAGAACGCAACGAACTTGGCAACCTCTGGACGCTGCAATGCATCGGCTCGGACATATATGAACAGAGGTCGAGCGAGTGGGCTGTACGTGGCATGCACCACGTTCTCTGCTGTAGGAAGCTGTGGACCCGCTCCATTCGCGGGATTCTCGTCATCGATCGCCAGAACCTTCAGACGCTCTTTGTTTCCCTCGTAGAAAGCAACACCGAAGAAGCCTAGTGCTCCCTCGTTACCAGCAACTCCCGTGACCAATACATTATCGTCCTCACTGCTCGTGTAGTCCGCACGACATGCATCCTCTTTGCCGTTCACCGCCTCGGTGAAGTAGTCGAAAGTACCTGAATCTGTGCCAGGGCCGTAGAGCTGAATGGGTTTGTCAGGGAATCCCGGGCGGATATCGCTCCACTTCTTCACTACGCCTTGCGACTCTGGAGCCCAGATCTTCTTGAGCTCCGCGACGCATCGTAGGCGATAGGAAGCTCCACAAAGGCGATGTTGCTCATCTGCGCAAATTCGAGCTCTGAGGCCTTGATGGGGCGCGAGGCATTTACGATATCGATCTCGCCTGCCAGGAACTTCTTGAAACCACCGCCCGTGCCGGAAACTCCCACGGTAACCGGAATGCCCGGCTCAACGGCGCGGAACTCTTCCGCAACAGCCTCAGTTACCGGAAAAACGGTGCTCGAACCGTCGATTCGTAGTGTGCCGCTCGATGTCGGAGCCGCTTGGCACTCGGACGCCACAAACGCTGCAGCAAAAATGCCTAGCGCGAGGCCGAAGGAGCCTTTCCGTGATGAAGTGGATCTCGTTTTCATTACTCATTCCCAATAAAAATGTAACGTTCTCATCCAGTGCGAAACTTCACGATTCACCGGTTGTTGTCGATCACGATATAGCATCGATCCGATACAAAGGCTGTACCAACCTCGGTTAGAACTCTGTGAGCGTTCCATTCGATCCGCCTAACACGAGGATCGGTTCTGGTGCACGGGAACTGCATACTGCTGTGCACCTCTCATAATCAAACAACAATCCGGAGAAATCACACCTTCCATCGTTAGCTACTAACCTACTTTAGGTTAGTTCTCTGCAAGCACAACGATCCTGCGCAGCCTCGTGTGGAGATTCCTAACGTTCTCTTAACTGCAGCAGAAGTCGTCGGGACGCACAAATAGTGGATTCAATCCGGAGAGATAGCCCCTTTGTAGGCGTCATACGAGCTCGCGAAACCTCCGTTTTTTCGTCCAAATACGAGTGTTTTGTTAGCACAATCTAATTTGACCAACGCATGGGACTCGTCGAATTAATGCGCTCGTCTACTTCATAGTCAGGAGGATCACTATGAAAAAACGAGTATACCTTGCTGCGTGTTTGGCGCTGATCTGCGCAAGCACCAAGCAGGGAGAAGCACAAACGACCGAACTGTACGTCGACACAAAGACGAAGCAGATCTTTGCAGAGCCCGGCCCTGGCAGAACCCGATTGGGAACTGCCGTGATCACTCCCGATGGAGCTTCGTCGCTACCGGGGAAGAGATCCGTTTCCCATTCTCCTGCAGCTGCACCCGTTCCTAGCTCTTCCGACCTTAAGTGGTCAGATAAATTCTCTATTCGTGGGTACACACAGCTACGTTACACCGACCTGTGGGGACACAAGGGAGCGGATTTCTTCCACCCGGCTGACAGAACCGTCGCACCGGATCAATCGTTCATGATTCGCCGGGGTCGACTGATATTGAGCGGAGACGCAAGCGAGCACCTCTACCTCTATGCACAGGGCGAACTGAACGGAAGCCCTTCTGATGGAGATTTTGCAACGCAGCTCCGAGATCTCTACGGAGACATCGCCTTTGACGAGAAAAAAGAGTTCAGGCTGCGAGTAGGGCAGTCCAAAATCCCTTTCGGTTTCGTTAATCTGCAGTCCAGCCAGAATCGTGGACCGATGGAGCGTCCTGACGCGATTAATAGCGCGGCCGAAAGCGAGCGTGACATCGGAACGTTTTTTTACTGGGCTCCGAAGGATATCAGAGACCGATACGCGAACCTCGTGAGATCTGGTCTCAAGGGATCGGGGGACTACGGAGTGCTAGGAATAGGGGCCTACAGCGGCCAAGGTCCGAACCGGAGTGACTCGAACAACTCTGTGCACACCATCATACGTGCCGCCTATCCCTTCAAACTCGACAACGGTCAGTTCTTCGAGACCGGCATTCAGGCATACACCGGTAAATTT
>JBILEW010000134.1:0-8164 GCA_044351885.1 Bdellovibrionota bacterium | reverse complement strand
CGTAATCACCGAGTTCTAGGGTGGACCCGCTTTGCAATTGCCAGCCTATTGTTCGGAAGCGGTGCGATCGCTGCTTGGCTCGCGTTCTGGCCCTATCTTTGGTTTGATACAATTGACCACATCTTTGAGATCTGGTCGTTTCTTTCCGACCCAGGGATAGTCGCGGGATCTACAACTTTTTATGATCGTGTGTATGTTTCTATGAGAGACATCCCGGTCTTCTATGCCTGGGTAATGCTCTTTCTTGTAAGCCCGCCTGCCTATGGAGTCCTGGCGGTGTTTGGCCTGGGACGTGCCGCTTGGCTGCTGATGAAAGCCAACTCGGAGCTCGGCTTGATCTGTCTATGGTTGTGTGTTCCGTTGGCGCGCTTCTTCTACACCCCGTCAGCGGTAGAATATGATCAGATTCGGCATTTTTTGGAGGTTCTGCCCGCTACGGCGATCCTTGCTGCGGCAGGTCTAGAGATGTTGAAGAGCAGGATCCCAATGTATCTATCCGCCCTGGTCGCGCTTGCAGTCTTTGGCTACAACACGTCGGTCGTGCTTCGCTATCGACCCTACGGGACGGCCTATTTCAATTTTGCTGCTGGTCCCTCATCGTATGTGAATCATGCCTTCGATGTGGAGTTTTGGGGCGGTTGCTATCGTGAGGCGGTTCCGGAGTTGATAGCTCGATTCGGGAATGCCAAGTATTTTACCGCCGGTCTGGGCGTCCACATCTTTCATGCTGCGGGGCTGCCTGCTGAGAGCATGACAGAGGATATGGGCCAACCGTTCGATTATGCGATCTTCATGAACAAGACGACGACACTCCGCGACAATGACTATGTGCTGTGGCTACTCGAGAATAAAAAACCGCTCTATACGATAGAGCGGGAAGGGGTCGTTGTATTTTATGCATTTCGGGCTCGCCGGGAAGAGTATCTGGCAACCCGAGCCCAACAGTGAGCAACTACTCGACGACCTGCTGGCCAATATGCGACGCGATTACGATACTGCTCGAACTCCTCTCCGAACGCACGCTCGAGCCGCTGCTCTTTGAGCACAGGTCCCCAGTAGCAATGCGCCGTCTAGATGCTTGCCAAGTAGATCTTGTCCCATGCCCACACGGGGCCGTCCACAGCGTTAGCATAAAAGAGAATTAGTGAGTGAAGGAGTGGAAACTGAATGACTAATAGCGTGTCGGTGACCAATCGCGACCATCCGTGGTACGCCCTCCAGCCAGTCTAAAGCCCACCATAAATCGAGTGGATTATCGCAACGACAGCAAGAGCGAAAGCGGCATGAGCACAGCCGTCATATGCGACTACTAGTTCTCGTTGAAGTGGGGTGTATGCTGCATCTTTGGTATTGTGGTAGGTGGTCACGGACTGTCCCGTGTACTTGGGCTCTTCCTCGATCACGATAAAACGCGGTGGACCATCCGACAACCTCGCGGAATGCCGCTTGTTTGCGCAATTAATCGGGCTCTTCCGCCTAGCAGGATGGCTGCTGTCGATAGAGCCCGAGTGCCGACTGCCCTTGAAGAGCGTACTCTGCGATTCGCCCGGGATCTTGTGCAGGCAGGTTCGCTGCGCTAGCCTTCAGGTTGTAGTCGGCTTCTAAATAGATAGCGACTGATCCTCACTTTCAACGAGGCCTCTCGCAGGTCTGCCCGCAGACGCCTTTGAAGCGAAGCCGCTAAGAAGGACACTCTTCGGGCAACTGTCTTTATGTGGTTGTCGAGTGACACCAGATCCACATGAACGTACGAACTGCAATCACGAGAGCTCTGACGATAGGCGCGCTGTCATTTCTGTACAGCGCGTTTTTATCTTTCTCGGTCGCTGATACGCGCTCCTCGGCTCCTCGACAGCTTTGGAGATGGGAAGTTCCGCAACGCTTGTTGGATTCCAACACCCAAGTCACCTTCGAAGTCGATTCAACCTGGCACCTCGTGAAGGGAACGACCTCAGGCGTCGATGGGCGTGTGTGGCTCGTCGATTCTGCTGATCCACTTTCAATCCGTGCAACGGTGAGATTCCCCGTCAAGGAATTCGTCACCGGTGGCGAAAGTCGCGACGAGCGCATGCGCGAGGTCATGGACAGTGAACATTTTCCGTACGTGACTCTTGCAGTAGATTCGTTTCAGCCGCACTGTGCTCCAGAGACCTTCACCGCTGCTGTTACGTGTCCTGTCACGCTCGGTGCGCGTCTCTCGATTAGAGGAAATGAAAAGCCGGTCAGTCTGACAGCGACACTCACTCGGGAGTCCGAGCGAGTGGCTCTTTCGGGTACTACTCGGTTCTTATGGGCCGACTTTGGGGTAGAGGATCCCTCGATCCTGATCGCCAAGTTGGACCCCGAAGTCGTCGTTTCGTATTCGGTGCGGTTGCCTATGGTGAGTCATAAGGAAGGATAGCGAAAATGGCGGTAGTACGTGCTGTCTCTACGGCTCTTCCTGCACATGCGCATTCGCGCGAGGACATCCACCGTGTGGGAGCGCAGTGGCTCGAAAATTCGCCGCACAACCGCGAGCTTTTCCTCCGTTTTGTAGATAACTCTCGGATTGAGCAGCGACACTTCGCCATCCCTCTGGAGACGATACTCACCCTGAAGGGAACAAAGGAGCGTGCGGAGCATTTCCAACGTGAAGGACGGCCACTCCTGCGAACAGTCATTAACGATCTGCTCGATTCGCAAGATTTGGCGCCTCGAGAGATAGAACACCTCATTTTCACCTCGTGCAGCTCGCCAACTATCCCCTCTATCGACGCGTCGGTCGTTGGTGACGTCGGGATGAAACCGAGCATCAAGCGGATCCCGGTATATCAGCACGGCTGTGCCGGTGGAGTAGTAGGTCTCGGAATCGCTCACCGTATCCTAAAAGAGAGCGAGCTGTGCCTCCTCGCCGCTGTGGAGTTGTGTTCCTTAGTGTATCAGCAAGATGACTTGAGCGGTGGAAACCTCGTCGGTTCGGCGATCTTTGGAGATGGTGCCGCTGCAGTTCTGCTGGCCCCGTCGGGCGCGGGCTTGCGCATCGTCGATGCTCAGTCCCACCTAGTGCCGGACTCCGTGCACCTCATGGGATACGGCATCGAAGATGACGGACCACACCTGCGTCTCGATCGAGCGCTTCCGCAAGCTCTAGCGAAGCATGCGCCGCCCTTCGTCACGAATTTTTTGAAGTCTCACGGCCTCACTCATCACGACATCTCCGGGTGGCTGTTCCATCCTGGTGGCGTCAAGGTGTTGGCCGCGCTCGAGAGTGCCTTCTCGATACCCCGAGAGCGGGCGCGGTGGGCATGGGATGTGTTGGAGCGGTACGGAAACATGAGCTCGGCCTCTGTGCTCTTTGTGCTCCAGGCGTTCATGCAAAGCCGGGTTGCGAAAACTGGCGACCGCATCTGCATGCTCGGCGTTGGGCCTGGCTTGACGATCGAGGCTATTCTTTTCGAGCAACAGTAATTGATTTCAGAGGCTATGACACAGGTACCTTCTGCCATCTTTATCACGCTCGTCGCCGCGACCATCGGGCAGAGGATCCTAGAGCTCCTCCGCTCGCGCGGTAATCAAGCTACAATGAGATCACGAGGTTTCCTGCGTGTCGATTCATCTCGTAGCTACCGATACATGGTGACGGTTCACGCGACATGGTTGTTAGCCATGCTTATCGAACATGCGTTCGCTCCTCGCGATCTCCCTCCGTTTGTGCCGTGGATTGCTCTCGTAGTCTTCGTGTTCGCACAGGTGCTACGACTGTGGGCACTACGGTCGCTCGGTTCACAGTGGAATACTCAGATCATGGCCCCAAGTGGCGACAGGGACCAACTGGGCCTCGTGGCGATAGGACCATATCGGTACGTGCGCCATCCGAACTACCTCGCAGTTATCCTCGAATTTCTGGCCCTTCCTCTCGTTGGAAACGCACCGCTTACTACTGCAGTATGGAGCTGTTTCAATGGAATAGTGCTCTCCTTTCGCATCCGCCATGAAGAAAAGCACCTCCGGAAGCGTCCTGGATACGAGGAACGTTTGTCGAGAGTTCCGTGTTTGATCCCGAAGTTGTGGGCACGTTGAGTGGCGCGTATGGCTCTATCCACGAATACCTTTGATGTCGTAGTGGTCGGTGCTTCGCTCGCGGGAAGCGCAGCGGCGATAGAATTGGGAAGAGCCGGTCTGCGTACCCTGCTCGTAGACAAGGCTTCCTTTCCGCGCCGAAAGGCGTGTGGGGAGGGGTTCTCCTATCAGGGCGCGCAATACCTGGGAGGTCTAGGTATCTCTCCCGATGAGTATCTAAACGAAACGAACGAATTCTTCGGATACCGTGTCGTTACCTTTCCCTCGCAGAACAGAGTGCCTCGGGAGCTCGTTGCGCAAACTCCTCACCCGCGAGGGTGGGGGCTATCGCGGGAGATCTTGGATCGTGCACTCCTCAAGAGAGCCTTGCAGCTACCGAGGATAGAGTCTTCTCTAGGAGAGGCGGTGCATTGCCTTCGACGGCAGAAGCGGTCGTGGGTCGTCTCCGCGGGGTCGAATGAGTTCGAAGCGCGCTACGTGATTATCGCTACAGGCCCGGGAGTCCAAGGGTACTCCTCTCCCTATATTCTTCAGAAGCAGGCCGGTTCTGGACGGGTTGGTTATTCCTCGGTCGCGACTACAATGTCTGGTGAACTTCCTCGCCTGGTGACAATTCTGCCTTCGCACGAAGGTGAGATCTACCTTACCTCTCTGGGCGATAGTCGGATTAACGTCAGTGTCGTGGGTACTCGCGCATTTGTTCGAGAACACAAACATTCGGAGGTGCTCGATCGGATTTTGCGTGAGCGACTAAAGCTGCAACTTATGTTCGAAAGAGCGGGGGTAGGGGCGGCGCATTTCGAGGCAAAGTTCAGTAGCACGGACCCGTTCCTCTATCTCGTGGGTGATTCCCAGGAATCGTTTGATCCGATCTGTGGCATGGGCATGAGTCATGCGCTTGCGACGGGAGTTGCTGCTGCGCACTTCATCCGTGAATCGTTCCGGGGGAGTATGCTCCCTTCGCGAGCATTAGCAGCATATCAACGTCGTCACGAGAAGATGGCTCGCGGGATACGAAGATATAGTCAGGGTGTCCGAACGCTGATTAGCTGGTATAGGCGCGCACCGCTGGTCTTTGCTCCTCTGAGTCCGAGCCTCGCTGGGCGGTGTGTTGCGGCACTTCAGAGTTCTATCAAACCTTTCGAAGATCTTGCCGTGGGTGCGGCGGAGATTGCGTTTTCGGAGGGATAAAGATTGCACGAAAGTTCTCGCAGGCCTCGGTCCTTACACCGAGACCTGCGAGAGGTGCTACTAGTTCGAGCACTGATTGTTTGGAACCTTTCTAATCACACCGAGAGCCGAGCGTAGCGTCGAGGCAGTGCGATTCGTAGACTTGCCGCGGCCGGAAGCTCCGCACGCTGCGATGCTACCGTACTGAGCTTTTCGCGCTTCCTTGCCGAGCAGATTCGTATTGCTCTCGATCTTAGCCAAGACCGAGGAGAAATCCGTTTTCGAACACCATGGGGTGTCACACACCTTTATGGAGTCTCCGATCATGCCCTTGATGAGCCCCTCAGTCTGCCTGAGCACTGCACCTACCTGGGTGATGCGCTTGCGAGGCGACTTGTTCTTACGCTTGCACTTGAGTTGTCTCGAGAGGTGGCTCCTTGCAAGCTGCGCCATCTTTCTGACATTCTTAAGTAGCTGTTGTTTGAGATTCTTGACATCGTACACCGTACACTTGTCAGGGCAGTTCAGAGGATCTCCGTTTCCACCGCAGAGACCGCAGCAATCGCGTGTAGCTCCGCCGTTCGGAACACCGTTGCAATCCAAGCAGGCGTTGTTGCCGTTACATACACCGCACTGGTCAACGGTTCCCGTGCAGTCTTTGATGCCACCGCACGTAGAGCCGTCTCCTCCACACACTCCGCACGCATCGATTCGATTGATTCCATTCGGAATGCCTTTGCAATCCAAGCAGCTCGTACCGTCACCCTGACACACACCGCATGCGTCAATCTTGGTATCGCCGTTCGGTACTCCCAGACAGTCGGCGCACGTTGTGTTGTCTCCGCCACACACGCCGCAGGCATCGATAACTTTGTTGGGATCGCTCGGGTCTCCGCACGGTGTACAGCTTTCTCCGTTGCCGTTGCACACGCCGCATCTATCGCGATTGGCGGAACCGTTGGGTACGCCGGCACAATCTGCGCAGGTTGAATTGTCACCACCACACACACCGCACAGGTCGATGGTTGCGTGCCCACCTGGGATTCCCATACAGTCCTTCGAACATTGTCCGAGCGTATAGTCCTTCGCAGGTATCTGTGCCAGCTCGTCCTCGGTGACCAGTCGTTGCGTTGGCTCTGCGGCTCCCTCAGGGTAGTAGCATATCAAAATATACTCGACCGGCGGCGTAGGCGTAGGCGTAGGTGTGGCCGTAGGTGTTCCCGGGTCGCATGGGGTCGAAGTGGGAGGAACAGTTGGCACAGGCGTTGCCGTATGCGTGATCGAAGGGGTAGGAGTCGGCTGTGTCTTGGACGGACACGTATGGGGAAAGAACTCGCCGTAACCTGGACCGTCGCCGCTTGCATTGTCGCCGCTCTTCACCCAGATACCTGCCAATAGTTTCCGTGCATAGCTGAAGGTTCCTGTGCGACCGCGTAGGCCATCGAACTTGTAGTTTGGGCTTCCGTCACAAAACTTCAGCACTACGTTCGAAAGGTCTTTGCTTGATTTAGCTTCTACCGAGCTGTGATCGGAGCTGAAGCTCACCGAGATCTTGGCGGTTGAAGGTTCTGCCTGTGCGCTCCCTGAGATGAACAGGAGCGAAGCGAGCGTTAACAACACTTGACCACATTGAAAAAAACGATTTTGAGACACCATAAAAAACAACATCAAATACTACGGGAGATACCCGAACGACTTCCTTCTTATGTCGCTCGTTGGAGCGAAGGTGCATCAGGATCGCGCAGAAAAGATCCTACGAAGAACTCGTATGAGTGTCGTAGGATCTTAGAATGATGGGCTCAGCGGGTCTTCAATCGGAGCTCAAGAGCAGCTCAGTGTAGTAGCTCCCGTCTCGGGTTTGACGTCGATACTCTGCAACGAGTCGCCTTCGACTACTGCGCTGCCTGAAATGCCGACGGTTTCCTCATTTCCATTGACGGAGGTGGTGAGTGTTCCGGTTGCCTCTCCATCGGTAACAGTGATTTCAGCGGTTGCAGAAACAGGATCGCCCTGGCTGCCGTCGTCGAGCTTCGAGGTCTCGAAGGAGAGCGAGAAGGCTCCATTCGCCCCAGGTGTCACGGTAACCGTGTCGGCGACATAGACAGTAAGCTCAGCGCCCTCCTCAGGTACGATCTCCAGGGTGCAGCTTGAGATCGCTGTCGTCGGCGGCGTCGGCGTTGCTGACGTGACCGCGCCATTCAAAATAGTAGTGAACTCACGGTTGGGATGAAGGAGTGTGGCAACCACGGAGTAGTTGAAAGGGATACTCGCCATCTCCGAGGTGACTTCCAAGCCGATAGGTCCAGGAAGCTCGACCGAGCGTAGTTGAGACGAAACTAATTTGCGGTTCACGAAGAAGTCGAAGCGGATCGGATATCTCTCGTATTCTTTGTTGGGGATATATGCATCCACGAGTAGCGTTGTGTTCGCTGCTCCGCCGCGAGCGCCACTGCTGTCGGTTGCATTGTGATGGACTCCCACCGAGAGCACGGGCCCACGACGCTTCTTGTCGATGTCACCGGAGATCCCTTCGGTCGTGAGGACGGGATCTTGCGATACCTGCGCATGTGTATTGGGCGTTGCCAGGATAGTCGTGAGTGCGAGAAAGACGGCAACAAGGGGGAGAGCGCTGCGTGTCATCGGGGTACCTTTCTGTCTTCGTATTTAGGGATCGCTTTCAAACCAGTATCGTCTTTGATGATCGGCTCACAATCAAGGGGGCTTGACCTGATTTATGAGCGCGACCACAGAGTTACAAGAAACGGCGTTTGGCGGGCCTCGGTGAAGCGGAACAGGCACTTTTCTGTCTTTTAGACGTCTCCCTAATCAGGCAACATACTGGTCTTGGAAAAATTTCAAGAGGGGCTTCGGTTGTGCCATGGTTTTATTCCGCGCAGGTAAAGATATGGCTAAGAGGCTCTCTCTCGTGTTCCTG
>JBILEW010000055.1:0-23904 GCA_044351885.1 Bdellovibrionota bacterium | reverse complement strand
CTATATCTTGGTAGGTCCCGCTGCTGTGTGGGGTGCCGCTACCCTGGTTTTGATACTGATAGTTTCAATGTACATCTCCCGCCTTCAGAGCAGGATCCGGCGAAGGCTCTCTTCGACGGCGGATGGCCGAATAAGCCTCATGAACGAGACGCTGCAGCACATTAAGGCAGTGAAATTCCAGGCCTGGGAATCAAGGCTAATCGAGCGCATAACTCGAATCCGCGCTCGAGAGATATCTGACGCCAGGATCCTCGTACGCCTGTCGGCACTCAGCTCCTTCGCAGCCACGAGTGCGCCGGCGCTTGCCATGCTGGTTACCTTCTCAGCTGCTGTGGTGAGCGGCGATCACCTCTCGCTCGACGTAATATTTCCGACCCTGTCCTTACTTCTTACCTTGCGATTCGCCCTGAGCGCGCTTCCGGAGACCATGTTCAACGCGATAGATGCGTTCGTAGCATTTTCGCGACTGCGCAGCTTCCTCCGTAGAAAGGAGCAGCACCGCCTCGTCGAGTCATCTGCACTACCCGGTTCTGTCGAGATCGCGAATACGGCCTTTGAGTGGGAGAGCGGAAAGGCGGCTCTCTCAGTCTCGGAACTGCGCGTAACGCCGGGCGAGTTCATCGCCGTTGTCGGTGGCGTTGGCTCGGGAAAATCGGCTCTTCTTTTGGGCCTTCTCGGCGAGCTGACTACGCAAGAAGGTTCCGTCAAGGTGGGGGGCTCTACTGCGTACGTTCCTCAACAGGCGTGGATACTCAGCGATACGATCCGCAACAATATCCTGTGTGGAGCTGCGCTCGACGAGGAGCGATACACCCAAGCCCTACGTACGAGCTGCTTGGAGGTCGATCTCGCCGCTTTCCCGGCTCGGGACCTCACTGAGATAGGGGAGCGAGGTGTAAATCTCTCTGGGGGACAACGGCAACGATTGGCGCTCGCACGCGCTTTCTATCAGAGCGCTGACATATACCTACTCGACGATCCACTGAGCGCTCTTGACCCCACCGTTGCCAATTCTGTTTTCGAGGAGCTACTCAGCAAGAAACTCAGCGGTAGGACGAGGATTCTCGTTACACACCGACTCGAATATGCACTGCGAGCAGAACGGGTTCTGGTCGTCGAGGAAGGTCGCATCATAGAGGATGGCTCGCCCGACTGCCTCAAGGAGGCTCCCTCACGGTTTCGGGAACTTCTCACCTTTCATGCTCGAACAACAGGCAGCCATACAGCTGTCGAGGCCTCACACAGCATTCCTCTCTCCGATGAAGAACACCGTGAGGCAGCATCGCCTCCGACGTCTCTCGAGCGAACGATTGTGGAGGAAGAACGAGAGTACGGAGCTATTGGTAAAGATGTCGTTCGATCGTACGTAAGACGACTCGTCCCCGGATGGAGCGTAGCGCTACTCCTCACGATCTTCGTCATGCGCCATGTGGCCTCAGTTTCGGTCGACCTGTGGGTATCGAGCTATTCGGCGCAAGCGACAATTGCTGTGTCTACCTTTCTCGGTGGATACCTCGGTCTGGTAGTGCTGCTCTGCTCTTTGAATTTCCTTCGTTCGCTATATCTCTTCTCGCGGGGCCTTTCCGCTAGCATCGATACTCATGCGGATCTACTTAAAGGGGTGCTTCAGGCACCACTACGGTTCTTCGAATCCAATCCGGTCGGTCGGATTCTCAATCGATTTAGCCGAGATATCGATACGATCGAACAGCTCCTCCCTCGCGCTGTGCTCGACACTCTTCACTGCACGCTCGAAGTACTGACTCTGTTGGTCGTAGTTCTCTTTCTGGAGCCTCTGATGCTCATAATTTTGTCACCGGTTTTTGCATACTACTTCGTTACCCAAAAGGCGTTTCGTCCTACCTCCCGTGAGGTGCAGCGACTGGAATCGACAACCCGCTCTCCGGTACTAGCGCTGCTCGCGGAATCTCTGACGGGGATCGATACGATTCGTGCCAGCAGCCTCTCGAGCAGTTTTGATGCGCGCTTTGCGCGACTCTTGGAGACCAATGGTCGCGCAGCGTATTCGTTGGTCTGTGCCAACCGCTGGCTTGGAATACGGCTCGAGATGGTCGGGGCGCTGATCATGCTCGTGGGTGGATTGAGCTCCGTCTTTCTCTCGCAGCACCTCGTTTTTACGGCCGCTATCGGGCTCATGCTGACCTATGCTCTAAACATCGCAGGCGCGATCCACTGGCTTGTTCGATCGGTGTCCTCTGTAGAAACCAACCTCACGTCATTCGAGCGATTGGAGCGCTACGCACATACACCATCGGAGCGCCTCGACGGCGCAGACCCGCCTGTCGGATGGCCACGTTCGGGTCGACTCGATTTCGAAAATGTAACATTACGCTATCGCACCCACCTTCCTCCGGCGATCGCTAACCTCTCCTGCTCCATCGAGCACGGCCAACGAATAGGGATCATCGGACGAACCGGTTCGGGCAAGAGCACCCTCGTGTTGGGACTCATGCGACTACTCGAAGCGAGCGAAGGCACTATCCGGGTGGACTCCATCGACATCAGTTCGATTAGGTTGGATAAACTGCGGCGTGCAATAACCGTCATTCCCCAAGAACCTGTGCTTTTCACGGGCACTCTTCGTGAAAACATCGATCCGTTCCGGCAACATCTCGACGATCAGATTCATAGTGCGATCTCTCGTGTCGAGCTTTCGTCGTTCGTGAACTCTCTACCGGCGGGTCTCGATAGCTCGATTCACGAAAGTGGAACCAATCTGAGCAGCGGCCAGCGGCAACTTTTGTGCTTGGCACGCGCCCTACTCGAAAACAGCCGAATTATCGTAATGGACGAAGCTACGGCCCACATCGATGTCGAGACCGATTATGCGATCCAACGCGCGCTGCGCAGAGAGTTCGAAACGACTACCGTACTTATCATCGCCCACAGATTGGGGACCGTTCTCGATTCCGACCGAATACTCGTCCTCCAGGACGGTAGTTTACGTGAGTTCGGAGAGCCACTCGATCTGCTCCGGCAGCCCCATTCGGCGCTACGCGTCTTGGTAAACGAGCTCAACAAACTACCGAATGGGGAGGCCGCCTGAAATACGGAGGCTTGTGCGGATACAGCATTCGCCTCTCCGCCGGGCGAAATAGTCATCTACGCCGTAGTGGCAACAGTCGACGACAAGCCAATAACCCTGAGCGAGATGAGCGCACTCCTTGCGACTTCATGATGTCTTTAATTGCCCGCCGTCGCTTGGCTATGACGAGGTGCAGTGAATTCCAAGCAGCGCAAAAGTTCGTGCCAGTGAAAATGGAGAGTCTTTTGCCACAATCAAATAATGATTTTCCCCTTAGTGCAGGTCTGTATGCTGCTTATCTCATTCACGTAGTCTGAATTGCGCTTTATCGGAGCAACGTTCGACTCAGATTTGGGAACAGCGTGTCCCTTCTCTCGCAATCTCTGGAGCACCTCCTCGTGCACCCTATCGATATCTATCAGCCGGCTATCCTTCACAGATGCGTCTATCCGCTTTGTCTTTAGGTAGTCAAAGATTTTACCCTCCTGCTCATACCACCAACGCTTTAACTCTTCCTCCATCTCACTTGCGAGCCGCTCATCAACTTCGTACAGGTCATCAAACGTGCACACGAAGGGCTTCTCAGTGGCACCTATCGTAGTAAGCTCCTCGACCGATACCCCCATCGTCTTAGCCTGGCAGTACGCCATCACCTCGAACATGAGCTTAGAGTAGGTAGTCCTCATGCGCTGCTGTTTCTCAACTGGAAGATCCTCGTTGTACCACTCAACTATATTGCCGACCGAGAGCATGTGGCATTGCGATCCTATAACGCGCCCTGGAATCCTGCGCTCAACTACAACACGCTCAATCGGCATCTCTTTAAGAAACTCGGAGATGAGTCGTTCGTTGACCTGCTCGGAATAGTTCCACCCCTCACACGTGTCTACGATTAGCCAGGCATCAGCAAGCCCTCCCGACCGAATTAGCTGTGTCGCCTCCTCATCACACGAAATAAACTCGGTCGACAAAGGCTGAGACAGCGATTGAGCCTCGCCAGTTGCATCTTGTGCCTCTCCGCGCGTAAAGAATGCACCATCAGAGTTTCCGTGCATATTGAGCCACACAAGCGCACGTTTATGGGCCTCAGGATTTCTCGATAGCCTGTCAAGAAGGGTGAAATAGCCAGTTTCTCCAACAGCACTTTTATTGCTCGCTTCACCCTTCACCACCTGCTTTGCTGGATCAAACGTCAGTCGAAATGCCTTGGCGATATCGCGGGATGGCCCATCGTTAAACTCAGGCGCTGAGTGAAGAATAGTGTGCAGTTCTCGGCCACTACCGAGAAAAACGCTCTCTGCAAGGGCGCGCCTCGATTGCTGAATAAGCTGCGCATGCTCAGCAAGAAATGCAACGTATGGTTGCTCTGACTCGCCAAGCAGAGTCTCAGTGATACCTGGGTGCCGACGTTCGATAGTCTGTGCGCGTCGCAGTAGGGGCATCTTAATCTGATTGAGGGTCTTGGCATCGATAGTAAAGTCGGCATCCCACTTTTTAATGCTTTCTCTCAACATTACACCGAGTCGGAACTCGTCACCTCTCAGCCGATTTATGTATCCTAGCTGCTGACTCGCCCGAACGATCTCTGAGGGAAGGTAATCTGCGGCTGGCCTAATGTTGGCGTTCACACACAACATAAGCCCCAGGGCACGAACGTTAAGATCAGGCTCGTTTCTTCTAGACTCAAAGAACCGTCTGCGCTCTGCAATTGAGCTGCTATCGGGAAAGGAGTTTCCAAGCGCACGAAGAGCCGATAAACGCTTAGCACTCGTCTCCCCTCGAGGAAGTGAGAGCCGGCCATCAACGACCGGTATCAACGACTCGATCATCACCTTCACAGCATCTGCACTTCTGAACTTCTTGGCGTACTCCACAAAAAACGGCTCGTGAAGTCCCTTGAGATCCTCTGAAGTCAAGGCCACGAAGAGAGCTTTGATCGAGGCCCTCGGCACAGCTCTCCCTCGTTGAATATCTTCGCTGATAGCCTGGTGTATCTTTAGCGCCTGACTGTTCGTAGCGAAGGACATATTTGCGAGCGAAACCGGGAGATTATCACTCGCTCGGAACGACGACTCCTGATTCGGCGCAGGAAGCGACGGCTGCTTGCTTGGTTCACGAGGAGCTGCTTCAGCTACTGGACTGTCGACAAGCTCCTGAACTAGGTCAGGGTACAACCCTTCTTTTTTCAGGTGCTGCACAACGAGGTCACGAACCTCCGTTCCGCTAAAGCTCTTGGCATATCCCGCATAAAAAGCTCTCGTGATAGTGTTTCCCTGCTCACTCTCGAGGGCATCAAATAGTTGCTTTACCTCACTACGCGAGACTGGGCGCTTCCCGGAGATGGCGTTGGCGATCGTCACGTGCAACCCAATCGAGCGCGCGCCGGCTGCAAAGCTGCAACCCGAGGCATCTACACCCTTTGCCGTTACCGCGGTCAAAGAATCATCCTGGACGAAACGAACCGAGGGGTGATCCAAGAGCGCTGTTGCCGACGCTGCAGGCTTCTGGACTTCACTCGGCCGCTGGGGCTCATCCGGCTGAAAACCTCCGGCGAATGCTAGGCTTGATAGACCTGAGGCAGCTAACGAACTGGCAAGACTTTTCCGCATCGATGGTCCAAACATGCGTGCCCGACTCCAAAAATGCCAAACCAAAACAAATCGCACGGTACCACAACCGCAGCATACAACCTATCAGTTTCTATTCCGGCGAAGGCGAGACCACCAAAGTGCTAACCAGCTATTGGACCCTTCGTCCTGGCCGCAGCGGCAGTAAAGAGATTTTTCTAGGAACTGCAGGAAATGTTTGATACAACGGCCAGTGGGTGAGATATACCTTTTTCCACATGTTCGCGGCGAAACTGGGGCTTGGGAAAACGCTATCGATTCGCGGATGCGAGTCAAAATAATGAGCCATAGTGATTCCGACCAAAAGAGAGGTTCATGACGCAGGCAACTTCCGGCTCTCGCTTCGTTCCCTTGGTCTCACCCTCAGGCTCGGTACGTAGCAAAGCTGTTGCAGCGCTACTTGCGCTCCTTCCCTCGCAGGGCCTCACGCAGGATCCCAAGACCACTGAGCGAGTGGTGCCTCCTGCTGCATCTTCAAGCGATCTATCTTCACTAACTCTCCCTGCTGCCGAGCGTAGCAAGCCAACACAGGCCGATAATTCCCTTAAGCTGAAGAGTGGATTCGTTATTGAGCAGGCTAAAGGCGTGGCGACATATACGCTTGACGGAAATGGTCGTATTACCGAAGTACGCTTTCCTGACGGTTACACCGTCGCCGGAATCAGCTACCACACACAAGCTGGGCACGAGGAGCGAATCGCGCAGCTCACCATAACATCAGGTAGCGGCACTAAGACCTACAAACGCAACTCCTACGGAGCAGATCTCTACCTTTCGTGGAAAGTTTCGGCCGCAGGTGCAGCTGTGAACTCAACAGCGCCCGACTTTGAGGGGGATTTCTCGCTGACGCCGTGTGGTGAGTTCGTAACGACCGATTTTTCGAGCGGGTCCAACAATAGAATACTTCGTACCCCCGATGGCCGCATACACACAATGCGCCAGCTTAAGACGGGTGCATACTTCTATATGAGAAACGATGGATTGCCCTTCGCCCTGCGGCGCACCGACCTCTCCCTTATTTCCATCACGTACTCCGAGAAGACCCCGACTCTCATAACTGAAGAGTTTCAGGGCAGCCCCACACGTTCTTGGAGGTTTGACGCGGCTAGCAAGAGCTGGCTCTGCTCGGACCCCGCTATTTTACCCTCGAACCTGTGCCCTTTATTCGAAAAGGGCACACTATCTTTTGTGAGAGGTGATGGAGCACGAGTTAGTATCGCAACGTCCGGTGCGGCTACTATCCTGGCCCAGGACGGAGTAACGACTGTGCTAGACTGCTCCGGAAAGATCACGCGCGTGGCCAAAGGAGCTCGCAGCCGCCTTTTTAACTACAACAGAGACGGTGAACTGCTAAGCTTCTGCGATAAGCTCGGGTCTCTTGAAACTCTCACACACATCAAGCCAGACCCGTCTATACAATGCCGAATCGAGCAGAATGGAGCAGTCCGTATTGTTGCAATCCAAACAGCCGGTCAAGCTCCAGCGCCGCTCGCGGTCAACGAGCGCTTTGGACCCCCATTCAGCAGTTCCGCTACTAACCTTCCCACGTTTCCAAATATGCAGATACATCCGCACGACCCTAAAAAGGGGGATTTAATGTTGTGCAAGTCAGGTGTATGCCCAACTACACCGGCCCCCCGAGATCAAATCGGCGTTTTTGTGCCAACTGACCAGATTGCGATCGGGCAGGAGTCCCTTATTACCAACGAGATATCAACCTGGACGACGCTTGATCAAATTGAGAAACACCGCGGTGGAACCCTTGCGCCGGTTGTTGAGTTCCTCCGCATATGGGCGGCGACGACTTCAGATGAAGACATCGATACGTTAACCTCTCCGGAGGCTCTGCGACTCCTGCAAGGTGACGGAAGTATCGCATGGCTACAACCCGAGCTGCTTTCACCCACAAACGCCGACTACCTGTTTTGGTTACGTGATTGCATCCGCGCCAACAAGCTGCCGTGCACACTCGACGTAAAGCCCCTATCGTATCCGGGGCTGACAAACCAGGCGCTTTTCGGGGGCGTGACAGATCACTACGTCTCTACAATTGACCGCTCTTTGCGAATCTCCGTTGACATACAGTCTTTAACATACAGTGAGCTGGAGATACGGGCTGACATAAGCGAAATGCTCAGGCACGGGGGCACCGGAATATACCGTCCGACTCGTTTTCAGAGCGCTTCGGTTTTCAATACGCTATTCCACGAGCTTCAGCACGTGTTTGTATACTCCACTGGTCGCGAGTTTGAAGGCACTGAACCCACCGCGCACCTAGGAGCATTCCTGGCACTCGCTTCCATAACTCCAGAGAAAGCGAAGCGCTATGAGGGTGTATTGAAACGTTTTAAGCGTTAGGTAGCCGTCGTTGAGCTCGCTAAAAATAGCGAGGCGTGTCTTGCTCTAGGCAAGATTCTTCATGAGAGTGGACCAGTCCTCGAAAAGCTTTTTGGATTTTATCTACAGACCCTCTTACGAAAATAGTGGTGCACAGAGCTTTCATGGCATAGCAGCGGCGCTTAGACGCCTTGGTGGACTCTCTCAGGATGTACCGGAGCTTCAATCTCCCTTTTTTAAGTCGAACATTAAAGCACTTCTTGGGTTCTCTAATAACGAGGCTACTCGATACTTCAGGGAGGCGATCTGCCGTGTGGGTACCGATGTAGCGTTGTGTGCTGAGGCCCCGCTCTTAAATCAGATACTCTATCGATATGTTCCGGGGGGTTCGTTCTGGCGATTTCCTGCGACTCTACACGGGTGTGCTCTGTTAGACTTGAGGTGGTTCGAGTAGGCTCTCGCTCCTGATCAAAGAGCCCACCTGGAACAGGCATCATGAAAACTGATACTATTTGCATCACCCCGGAATTGCTCGCCCTACTGTCAGAAATCGACGAGTTCAAGGGAGCTTGGCGCGCCTTGACCTCTCGCGCCCGATTGGCAGCCTTGGCTCATGGTCTTCGCGCGCGCTCTCCAACAGCAGAAGCACAGTCTGGCAGCGAAGGTGGAACGCGAGAAGATTGTGCTGTCTGCTCTGCCAAAGCTGGCCATAGATATTCTCGACTATGCCCGCGCGCATGGCCGCGTCACGACGCGCGACATGGTGCATGAACACGGCGCAAGCCCCAACACACTGAAAGCGACCTTCGCATCGCTGATTACCAAGCGCCCTTTAGAGCGCCACGGCGGTGGCCGTTCAACCTGGTACTCTCTGCCATAAGGTACATCGAGCAGACCCCCGTATCCTTGGAAAAGCTCTTCATACAAGACGACACCGTTACCTACATCACCAAGGACGGCGCGGCTCACGCCCGTCTCGCCGTAGCCTTGGCGTAGCCGGAAGTTTGACGCTCTGGAGTTTCTTGCTCAACTCTCATCTCACATTCCGAAAACCTACGAATCCCTGACCAGGTATTATGGATGTTATTCCTCCAGGCCCAGAAGCGAATTATGCGGCTATGCCAGAGCTGCGCTTCCCGACCACTACCACAGATCACATACTTGCAAAAAGTGACTTAATCCTCCTATTCTTTAAAAGTCATGAACTATTTCAATTGGCTCGTGAATACGAGCCAGCCACCCTCGATCACGCGCTGGCGAGCGCTGACCTCGAGCACTCCCGTGAGAGATCGTCTCTTCAATTTCCGATAGGTCTTCTCTCTTTTTATGAAAGGAGTCGTGATGGAATCAGGGATCTCCCGGGTAATCTTGAATTGGAGCGGGTCTCTCGTGTCGCTCCTAGAATAGAAGAATGCTGAGTGCGGGATCTTTTCAAAAAAAGTTACCTCCTGGCCGGACGACATGAGCCGTAGCTGGGTGACTAAATCTCGACACGAGCCTCCACTAGCGTAGTCAGTTAAGTGATACAGAGCGCCCGCTAAGTATGTAGTCAGAAAATATCCCGCGACCAAAGAAACTGAACGAGCTAGCAGCCATTGATGTGGGCATCTTCTCGCGAATAGTTCCAGTACAACAAGGAGGGCGATAATGATGGCAGGCCCTAGTATCACTGGAAGGTCAGGGCGGCTGAAATACGATTGCGTCGCTAGCGTAATGAATGTGGCAATTGCAAGCCAGCGTACGATCGGCACAACGGGGCAAAAAGGACATCGGCGTCCCGACAATACGACACGAGCATAACCGAAAAAAGAAGAGCGCCAGCGGGGACACTAGGAAGTGAGTAATACACGGAAACTTGCGGCGCTAGGGTGAAGAACGCAGCCGGAAAGAGAGCAAGACCGAGCAGAATCAGAATCGGAGTAGGTAGGCTGGTGATGGTTCTGCCCCAAGCGCTGGGAGTGGCAATAATTGAGTGTGGGCGACGTAGTAACGAGCGCACTGCGACAAATGCTGCGATGAGCGCCCATGGCAGGCATGCAAACATCGTCATAGGCCATATCATGCCGCGGAAATGTTGATGGGCAGACCCATACAGGTCTCCGTACTCGTTGTTCAAGAAGCGTAGAATGTTTTCGTGGAGGATAAAGTAATTGAGAAATCCGGGCTATCTCATCTCAAGCAGTGGGTACCACGGTGCAGCTAAGACTACAGTTATTGCCAGGCCCCGTATCCAATGTAGATTCTTTAGCTGAGCCCATGGGCGCTTCACCAAAACTCACGGCACGAACGAGCCAACTATGAGCACAATCGCGATAGGTCCTTTACACAGAAGGCCGGCCGCCTGTGAGACAAGAGCACGTACTCCCAGTCTTGGCTCTCCCTGTGGCGACCTAGGTCGCGTAAAGTGAGTGAGAGAGGGAGCGCGAGTGTGGTGGTGACTACAGACATCGCAGGAAGAGGGTCGGTCATGCAAGCTCCGGCGAAGAAGAATCCGATCAATGAACTCATGAAGATGAGGAGCGCTATGAATCCTATTGCGCGTGTCAAGCAGACGGAGGCAAACCTGAATACAACAAAGAGTGTTACGCCGGTCTCTAACAGGCTTGGCAATCGAGCGGCGAGTTCATGGTTACCGAACAGATAGAGCGACGCAGCGATGAGCCAAAATTGCAGGGGCGGCTTTCCTAGAAAGGCAACAGGCGTTCCATCCTCTATCGTAACAGGAGTGATGAGGTCTCCAGAGAGCAGCATATTCTGAGCGATCACCGCATAGCGTCCTTCCGAGGGATCCTGCAAAGGTAGTATCGACATGACTGCCGCTGCGATAGTAAAGAACAGGCAAGTTTGAGCACGATGCCACCACGAGAGTAGCTTGTAGGCAGGATAGTGATTCATAGTTTACGACTACCTACAGATATCGTACCGACAGACCAGCCCCAGAAAAGATCTCTTCTCCGAATCTATCCTGGAGTCTAGTGCCAAACCGTACGTCTAATTGAATGTCTTTGGTAAGCAAATAGGTGATACCCCCGTTTGCATAGTGCACATCCTCCCCGCCGATCGCAGAGTCGGCAAAAAGCGCGAACCACTCGACATAAGACCCCCAGTGACTATCCCAACGCGTCCCGGTTACCAGTGCCTGCGCAAATGACGTGTATATCTCGCCCCCGTCCTCGCCTTCGCGCTGATTCAGCTGTGTGCTGGCACCGAGGTAGCTATCAGAAAGGATGCTCCACGAGTAGAGAAAGTTTACGCCGTAAAGAACGTTATCTGCTCGCTCCTCTGGCGTCCCGGTTGGTACGGTGAGCTGCGGGACGATGGAAAGCTCCGGCAGTAATCCCTTCTGGGGCACGATTCCAAGTTTGACCCCTAGATACGTGTCAGCAAAACCGGTAGAGCTATTCCCTGGCTCATCAAAGGCTACAAGGGTTTGTGCTACCCGTAACTCGAGCCAGTCGGCCAACACACCGGCGCGAAGCAACAACTCTGGATAGACATGCGATGAGGTGTGCGGTGAGGCCGCGCCATCGTAGTAATAGGTGTAGCCCATCTCAGCTTGGAGCACTCCAGCGCCGACAGGGCTACTGGCTTCTGTGAAGTCGGGCCTATCAGTTACGATCGGATCGTTCAGATTGAGCTTGGCATCAGACTCAGGCTGGTCGGGCCAGAGAAAGAGAAATGATTGTTGAGTGTAGCGGTCCGTTGATAGTTGCTGAGCTCCCGCGTCGCCCGTGAGCATGCTGAAAAGAGATAAACAGAGGAGGATCCGAGTCATAGGGGATTCATGTAACGTATGAGGGCCTTGCCAGGGGGACTATAACGCAGTCTATGCGCCCGTGGGAAATAGCTAGCGTGTGATACGGTACGTTTGCACCGCAGCGCGTAAGTGAGGGCGACTAAAGTCATCAAATTGCACCCGTGAAGGTGCAGATCCTGGCGCATGTCATGCGCACGTGGAAGCCTATTGCGCAAAGATGTTTTGAAATGCTGGGTGTCGGCCTGCCAACACCGGACTAACCTGCATACTGGTTGACAGCTTCATCGTTCGCCGAACGTTAGCGACGATACGTTCTCGTGTGAAGCTTTTAGCACGCGCTACTTTTGTCGAAGATACACCCACCCCATCAAGCGTTCAGCTTTTTTTGACACGGCAAAATACTCAAAGGAAGAGACGAATATAAATGGGGCCTTCGAGATTCGAAAACCAGAAGACTTTTACATGCGCCGAAGTAGTACGAGGCCCCTAGTACGGGTAGCGCTTTACTCACAAGTTAGTGTTCCTTATGGGGAGCCTGCCTGAAATACGGTGGCTTCTGCGGATAGAGCCCTTCCGTCCCTTGCCAACCTAGACCCGACCCAATAACATCAGGGCTCGTATGCAACCTTTGCGCGCTCATATCCTCTGTTTGTTATTGGTCACACCCCTGCTGATACAGGGGGTAGGTAGCCTTGCATTCGCCTCTCCGCAGGGCGATGTAGTGATCGACGCAGTAGTGGCGACGGTCGACGACAAGCCGATAACCTTGAGCGAGCTCAGCGCACGCCTCGCACCTCCTAGAAAGCTTAGCCTGACAGAGGCCGCAAGAGACGCCGAGGCCCTCAAGGCTCTCGATGCCTTGATTTTCGAGAAGCTTATAGAAGAGGAGGCCGTCACCAAGCGCATAACCACGACTGATTCGGACATCGAGGACTACCTCAACGAGGTCGCAAGCAGGAACGGCCTGTCTCGAAAGGATTTCGAAAAGGCGCTGGCTGCCGAAGGGCGGACCCTTGAGGCGTACAAGCAACAGGTGCGGCTCGACATACTTCGTACCCGCCTTGCCTCCGCGATGACTCGAGGGGGTGTCAGCATCAGTGACAAAGAGGTCGATGAGTATATCGAAAGCCACCCCGAACTACTGCAGTCGGGTGAGACCGTCAAACTGCGCCAGATCGTGGTTTCGTCGTCTGGACGTGACTCGACGGCTCTCGAGGCTCGCTCTGCCGAGATCCTCAAAGCTCTCGACGATGGCGAGAAATTCGCCGACGTCGCCTCGCGCTTTTCCGAGGGACCGCATGCTTCTGACGGAGGGCTGATAGGAATCGTTGCAGCGAAAGACCTTAGCGAGGATATATCCTCTGCGATTAGCTCGTTGGATCCAGGAGAATGGAGCTCTCCTGTAGAATCTGAAGCAGGTATTCAGATATTTTTCGTGGAGCAGCGGTTCGACGGTTCGGAGGAAGGCGAAAATAGCGCTTCGGATGCGGTGCGCGAGGAGGTCAGACAGAGTCTCCAGCAGCAAAAAAGCCAAGAGAAGCTCTCCTCGTTTTTTTCGAATGAGCTTTACAAGAACCATGCTGTAGACAAAAAGCTGTAGGCAGCCCACGAGAGGGCGTGGCACTGCGCACGGAAGGGCTCTGCCGGAATTTTAGACAAGGAGTGATTGTATGCAGATAAATCCTGTAATTTTCAGAGAGTACGACATTCGCGGAACGGTCGATACGGAGCTTAGCCCACAATTTGCGCGTATTCTCGGTAGGGCCTATGCGACACTCGCTCAGGAACATAACCTCAATCGAATTGCAATCGGCCACGATTGCCGCCTCAGCTCCCCGGGTTACGCTCAATCTCTCGCCGAAGGAATGGCCGACGAAGGGCTCGACGTGGTGATGACAGGCATGGGCCCGACGCCCCAGTTGTACTACGCAGTATTTGCAAATGATCTCGGTGGAGGCATTCAGGTTACAGGGAGCCACAATCCTCCCGACATGAACGGCTTCAAGATACTCTTGGGAAAGCAAACTCTCTCGGGAGCAGACATTCAGGACATGAGGGCTCGCTGCGAGCGCGTGCTTTCGAAGGCTCCAGCAGCGAAACGGGGCGCAATAACAACGCTCGACGTACGCGAGTCATACATTCAGAGTTTGATAGAGAACTCCCGCGCCCACATGGGATCTCGGAAGCTCAAGATAGTCGTCGATGCAGGCAACGGTGTGGGCGGCATGGTCGGCCCAGCGGTCCTGAGGGGGCTTGGGGTAGAGGTAATCGAGTTGTACTGCGATCCGGACGGCCGTTTTCCGAATCATCATCCCGATCCAACGGTACTGAAGAACGTCGTCGACCTTGTAGCCGCGGTCAAACAACACAAGGCGGATTTCGGAATCGGTTGGGACGGAGATGCGGACCGCATCGGAGTAGTCGACGAGAAGGGTGAGCCAATTTTTGGTGACATGCTCCTTCTCATCTACGGCCGCGCGATCCTGGAGGAGAAGCCGGGAGCCACAATCATCGGCGACGTGAAGTGCTCGAGCCAGCTTTTTGCGGACCTCGCTGCCCGCGGCGCCAATGCGATTATGTGGAAGACGGGCCATTCACTCATCAAAGGCAAGCTCAAGGAGACGCACGGGGATCTCGCTGGAGAGATGAGCGGTCACATCTTTTTCAAACACCGCTACTTCGGCTTTGACGATGCGCTGTACGCTTCGAGCCGACTAGTGGAGATTGCGAGCAAACACTCTGGTCCTATCTCGTCTCTTCTCTCTGGACTAGCTCCGATGGTCTCGACCCCCGAGATCCGAGTAGACTGCCCAGAGCAGATTAAGTTCAAGATAGCGCAAGAGGCTCAATCGGCCTTCAAAGAGTTCAAGGTCGATACGATCGACGGCGTGCGTGTGACGTTCCCGCAGGGATGGGGACTCGTGCGCGCCTCGAACACGCAACCTGTTCTAGTAATGCGTTTCGAAGCCGAGACCCCACAACTCCTTGAGAGCTACAAGAAAACGGTCCTCGATCGAATCGAAGACATCAAAGCGCGGCTCTCGTAGCCACTATCGGAGCGTGGTCGATGATGTCGACCACGCTCCAGTTTATTGCATCAGCATGACGGAGCACTCACAGACGACTATTACCCTCTCTGTCTTCTCCGCCCGAAGCTTCTACTCCTCCTCGCCCCATACTACCCCTCAATCCGGCCTCATTCATTACTCGACCACGATTCCCGCTACGGGAGTCATGAAAGTTTGTGTTCCTGCGGATGGACCCGGCTCCCTGGTGTGGATGGACGGACTCGCCGTACAGGCTAGTCGAACCCGAGCCTTTGTGGAGGCGCTACGCCGCGGCGAGATACCCAAACCTCTCTCTCAGGCGAGCTCTCTCTCAGCTCATATTCAGGTGCGTTATCTTTCGCCTACCACGATGGCCTTCTCTGCTCACGCGCTCGCCTCGATACTCGGGCTAGCCTCCCCTCTAGTGCATCTCTTGGAATCATCCAAACATCGGACGTGCGCCGGGTGTGGCAGGCTCCTAAAAATGTACGCGAGCCCTGCGGAGGCCTCCCAGGAGATCGTGGAAGCACACAGAGATCAAGAGATCGACATTCGACTTCGCGCCCCCGCGGAGCGTCTCGCTCAATGGAGTGAGGCTCGCGGCTTCACAGTTCAAGAGTCAGTTGAGAACGGGTGCTTCGTCGAGCTCGATTCCTTGCGCGCCAAGCCTGAAAATTTCGAACGGATCAGAACAGCTCTCGATTTGGCGTGGACACTTCCCGATATGCGCGTGATGTGTCGTAGCGCCCTCTCTACAACTGCCTATACTCCGCACGGCTACTGCACACATTGCGACAACGGCGCACCTGCGATTTCGCGCCGTAACATTGCTGCCTTTTTACTCAATGGCGCAACGGATCTCAGCTCTCCTGAACTTTTCCTGCATGCGTGTGGTATAACGTTGAAGGAGCTTCTCACCTCTCCCCTGTCCGCTCTCCAAGAACAGCTCGTCAGCAGTGGGATTCTATCTGCTGATCTCAGAAGCGCTCTCGAGGATTTTGGACTCCAGGGTCTCTGCTTGGGTAGAACCGCCGACACGCTCTCCGCATCCGTTCTGGCTCGGGTGGCCGTGATCGCCGCGGCGCTTAACGGCTCGAACGACGATTCGCTCACTGTGCTCGATATACCCTTTGGTCTCCTGTCTGCCAGCGATAAGGAGCGAGGGGCTCATCTTCTCGAACATTCGGCACTACGCAGGACGGTAGTCGTGCTGGAGCGCCATGGTGAACGTCTTCGCGAGACCTTCGACAGCGAGGCATCGACACCTTCCGGAATTAGCTTGGGAACACTACGAATACTCGCACTGCATGACCCTGTGGAGAGGGAGATTCAGCTATTCCGGGGATCGTACCACCAGATCGTCTCGAAGGATGAGAGCGCTTCCGACCCCCTCGCTAAGGAGGTCTATGATGCGATATCGGGCAAGCCAAGATGTACTGTAGCGTACTCGTTAGAGCATCCGTGCGAGGCTCAGCTCGTAGGCCTGCGCCCGCTACCATCCAACTCCAGACGAATCCTAGCGCAGGAATTCGGTTTGTATGAGCCGCTAACTAAACTCTACTCGTCTGCGCTCGAAGCGCGGATGCGAGGGCTCACTCCGAAGGATTTCAATCTTAGCTCGCGCTCTAAACGGAACTATCTCTGTCCGGAATGCCGCGGGGTGGGCGTAATTCTCGAGTCGCTCCCCAATTTTGAACGTCCTCAGGCTCGCCCTTGTTTGGTCTGTTCCGGCATGAGATTCAGAAGCCCAATCAAGGAGATCGAATTTCGAGGGCGCCCTTTCTGGCGTGTCTTGAATTCGACGTTTCATGAGGAAGCGAACGTTCTTCGCGCTCTTCCGAAAGTAGGTAAGACTCTCTCTCTTCTCTCGCTACTAAAGCTCGATCATCTTCCTATCGGTATGCCTACAGCTCTGTTGAGCTTCTCAGAGAGTCGCCTGACAGCTATCGTTACGAGTATCCTTTCAGCGAGTACCTCTAAACCTCCGGTGCTCGTGATCGAGGAGCCGTTCGCGGGACTCTCCTCCGCGCAAGCCGAGGGATTGACGAAGCTCATGCGTGGGCACGAAATCGGTAAAGACGTGACCTGGGTCGCCGTTACTCATGTGAGGAATCATTGGGAGTCTAGTAAGACGACGGCCAAGAGATAGTAAATATCGCTACGATATCAATATCTTACAAAACACCCCCGCTCAGCACCGTACATTTTCTGAAGCACGGGTTCCCAAGAGCACGAAATATCTATTTCGATCCATAACGGAGATAGAGAACCGAAAGACACTGTATTCGAGGTTACTATGGCGCGGCTGTTCCGGGACAAGCGTTCACAGAGAGGTGAGGCAGAGATGATGCTCTTCGGCATAGTCGTGCTGCTCTGCTGCATCGTCTCCGGCTCCTTGATGATTCTCAACTGGGTCAAGGACACCAAAAATGCCAAGGTTCAGGAGCACCTCAACGCTCGTTTCAAACGTGGAACTCCAGCCCCTGTTCTCGCCTTTAAAGATCCGGCTGCCTACTACGCACATTGCCAGAAATCTCCCTCGGCTATTCTTAGCTCTACCGTGAAGTGCGAAGTAATGGATGAGTCGTACGGCGAGTTGTACGTTATGCCCTTCGTGATGGGCGAGTAGCTTTTTACAAAGTCTCAGCGAGCGGCAGCAGATCCCCTGCTCCAATATCGAATGCTCTCCACCCATCGAGATCAGGGATCATGACTATATCGTTCGCCGTACGCGCGATGCCGATGAAATTACCCTCGAGATCGACGATCTGATCCCCTTTCAATATCTGCTCACCAAAATCACCGGTCCCTCGAAATCCTGCAGTCACGAAACGGAGCTGATACGCTCCCTCCTGTGTCAGCCGATCTCGAGGAAACAGGAAATGGTTCACTGCAAGCTCCCGAACTCGATCACCGAGGCTCCGCTCCGCGCCTGTGCGGACGGACATCAAGGTAGGCATGAACGCCCTCACGTTGTCTGCTTCTATGGGTGAGACTGACTCAACTTCTGCAGGTACCGCAATAGCGAGCAACTCGGGGAAGGACGCTGCACGATACACCCGAGTCGCCGGCTGTCCTGATATGCGAATATCGAGCGCCTTCAAGTCCTGAGGATCGTCAATTCCCGACAATTCGAGATGCGAGACGGGGGCAAATACAACACGCTCATTTCCGTAAATTATCGGTAAAAGAGACAGCGCGGATTGCCGTTTCGAATCACCCAAGAGCGCTCGACGCGAAACTGCAACCTCGACCGAAACGATCTTACCTTCGATGTTGCGAGCGAACGCCGTCGCTGCACTCTGTGTAATCTTTTGTACTTTCTGTCGCGCCGCCGACCGCTCGAGCTCAGCCTCTTGCGCTCTGCGCAAGGCTACGTCCGCAAGATTCTTACCCGCCTCCGCCTGAGACAGAGCTTGGGAGGCATACGTCAGCGCCTGTTCGCGGGCCTGTCGCGCGTCCTCAGCTTCAGTCAGCGCTTTTTGACGCTCCGCTAGGGCCTTCTCACGCTCGCTGAGCGCTTCTTCGGCCTTTCGACGGGCTTCGTCTGCTAACGCTTGCTGGCGTTGAACCTCGGAGACCAGCTGCAATGACTTCTGCTCTTGCGCTGCGAGCTGCTCGGCCCGCTGCGCCGCTACACGTCTCTCGTTCGAGAGCTCGAGCTCCCTCTCTGCCACTTGAGTAGCAAGCCTAGCCTCCTTTTCTTCGAAAGCCTTACGGGCCTCCTCCTGCATCTTCTCGAGCTGCTTCGCTCGCTCCGTAAACTCAACCGCTGCTCTACGAAGCTCCTCTTCGCTCTTCTTCTTGGAGGAATCGAAGTTCGACTCTGCCTTACGCTTTTCGGATTCGATGCGTTCCTTGTCACTCGTCAAGGCAGCCAGTTTGTTTCGCAGCTCGACAGCCTCGCGCTCCTTGGCTTGGAGCGCTGCCGCACGGGCTTGCTCCTGCTTTTCCAGTAGCTCTTTCGCTTCTTTGAGCTGCACGAAGTCCTGCACGGTCAAAGCGCTGGTAGGGCGCGCTTCAACCTCCGCCAGAGCCGTCAAGTACAGCAGCAAAAAGATGTCACACATGCCGACCAGAAACATCCGCATCGGGTCACCTCATTCCTCCGAGAGGCCTCGATACTCGGGCATAGGTAAAAGAATGGCGAGCTTCCCCGTCACATGAAGGAGAATCCCACTCATCGTCGTCACATAAGCGAGAGGTGCCACTAAAGATCCTGCGATGAATTGAGTCAGACACACGCCGAGCAAGGTCCCGAAGAGCCCCAGATACATCGGGATCTCCACCAAAAATTGAACTATCTTCACGTCCTCTCTCGTTCTGTTGTACCGACTCGCTCGACGCGCTGCCCACAACAAAGCAAGGACTTGCAAGGCCGCTATTGCACCGACATGCGCAAACAACCAACCCGGAACGGTCGAGAACGAAAACTGCTGTGCAGGCCGTGTCGACGTGTCGGCGAGAAATTCCGTCTTGGGTGGCGTAGACACCTGCTGCTCTGTGCCGTGTCGGGCGGCTAACATCGCTGTGCCTCCCAGTATGGCGACCAACAACACCAGTAGAAACACCACTAATGGAAGATGAGAACGATCTGCAGAAATACGGTCCGGCATGACTCCTCCGTAGGAGGCTACTCCCCCTTACCCTTTAATTTGTACCTTGATTTGCCATCAAAGCACCATGCTCTGGCTAGTCAGCCAAAATAGGGGCTCTTCGTGGAATCGAGTGGGTAACACTCGGTGTTATCCCGACGTGAACGCGTTCGTACACGCAGAAACGCGCAATTTATAGCCCAAAACAAGAGCTTACGTTGCCTCTGTGCTCGCTATCACCCAAAGGGTCACGTTGTGCAGTTCGACTATTTTTTCTCCGAGCCCGCCCCTGCTTCGTGTGCAGGGAACTCGGCACTGTGCGCGAGTGCAGGGACGTAATCTTGCTCAGTTTCGGTTGGGGAATCCTTGGTTTCTAACAGGACCATCACGAGCGGCAAGCAGCTCATATCTACTACAGCTACCTGTCCTGCAGTTTCACGATACGAATTGATCAGCCATTGGAAATCTGGATCCGAGAGCTCGTGGGGATAAATAGGTCTAGCCATTGATTACTCCTCCGTGAGTAAAAAGCCTGTACGCCACTAAGAGTGGCGAACGAATTCCAACTGAAATCGAGTTGTGCAATGTCATCTCGCTCTCCGGTACACACACTCACCTGCCGGAACGAGAGCCTTTGATCTTCCCGTAACCTACAGCTGGGGATCGGGGCGCATTACGCTTAGAAGATGTGTCGAGGAACCACCGGTCCATGGCAGCGACCTCCTCATCTCCCTTACAAAGAACAAGTCGGACCTCTAGCGGTGTAACTTTAGTATCAAAATCCCATTGCCTAAGAAGCCTTAAGGCCACGCAACTACCTGAAACAACTACGGTTAATAGTATACTCGGTGCTGATACAGCCAGATTTCGGCTCGAGTTTCATCGAGGAATAGAGCTCATTTGAGGTGAACCGGTGTTTACTTGAGGGCCGTCCACTAGCGACAGGTCCCGGTTGTGTAGTTTCCGCCTCTCAGGCGCTTGAGAAATCGGCCTAAGCCCCGTACACTGCCCAGGAGAGCCCAAAAGGCCGCAAAACGTTGATTTTTTTAGATGAGTTCCCACTGTACCGGTGGTATCGAGCGCCGGGTCAGAGAGCCAAACAAGATGCCCGTTGGGCTTATTGAAGTCGTGACAGCCAGTAATAGTCGTACAGAACCCGTCCCCATGACCTCACCAGAGCCACCTACTATAGAACGTCTTGGTGAACCCCTCGAGCCAACCGTGTATGGACCGGACGCTCACTCGATTCGAAAGGACGAGGTGGACGATGACGCGCGGAAGGTGGTGTATCGGCTGCAGCGTGCGGGCTTCAAGGCTTACATCGTCGGCGGGGGGGTGCGAGATCTGCTTCTCGGGAAGCAACCCAAGGACTTCGACATCTCCACAGATGCCACACCCCGCGAGATCAAAGCGCTCTTTCGAAACTGTAGAATTATCGGCCGACGGTTCAAGCTCGCCCATGTGTACTTCGCTCACGGAAAGGCTCTCGAGGTTTCCACCTTCCGTGATGTTGTCGACACGGCGGAGCCAACTGAAGGAGAGGAGAGTCTGCAGGGCCCTCTGGAGCGAGACAATGTGTACGGTACGGAGGCTACTGACGCAGTTCGCAGAGACATAACCATCAACGGTTTGTTTCTCGATGTCTCGACGATGGAGATACTCGATTACGTCGGTGGTATGGATGACCTCAAGCACGGTGTAATCAGGGTAATCGGAGATCCCGATGTTCGCTTCAAAGAAGACCCTGTCCGAATGATTCGAGTGGTGCGCCACTCGGCCCGCAACGGATTTCGTATCGATCCCCCCTGCTGGGAATCGATCGTGCAGAATGCAGAAATGATTACTCAGAGTTCGCAAGTCCGCGTATTCGACGAGATCAAGAAGGATTTCTCCTCTGGCTGCTTCCTCACGATCCTGTCCCTTCTGGGAGAAACGGGGCTTTTGGAGTTCTTGCTTCCCGAGCTTTTGGAAAACAACTCGCGGCTTCTTTCGGCAGAAAGCGATTTCAGTGGATGCTTGGAGAGATTAGACGATCTGGCGATGCAGGGTGAGGATATCCCCCCAACCGTAGGACTCACGATCATCGCCATGTTCACGGCGGGAGATTCTATATGGCTTAGAGATCTCGCCGAGACACTGCCGGAAGCTCCGGACCTAACTGAACGCTTGAATAACTGCTTCACGAGACTCACCGTACCTCGCAAAGAGCGCGAAAAGATCCAGATGTTGCTATCGCTCTGGACCCGCGTGCGCTCGACTCCCGTTCGTAATTTCAAGCCTGGCCCGTACAAACGCTCCTCCTTGTTGCGCGAACTACTCACACTCCTCGAAGTAACTCCGCTCTCACGCGAGGACGAGCTGCGACTCAACATGCTCCGTCCTTTACTTCTCGCCCAAGAGGAGCCCGAGGAACACGAGCAGCACGACGAGCCACGTGCTCGAAGAAGATTTCGTCGAAGACGGTAATCACATGAGTATTCTCGAGACTCACAACGTTACTAAGAGATATGGTGGCAGAAAGGTCGTCGACGGTGTCTCGATATCGGTGCGCGCGGGTGAGATCGTCGGATTGCTGGGCCCAAACGGCGCTGGGAAGACGACGACATTTTACATGTGCGTAGGTCTGGCGGCACCAGATACGGGACGGGTATCGCTCAACGACGGCGACATCACTCGCGAGCCAATGTACGCCCGCGCACGACTCGGTATAGGGTACCTTCCGCAAGAAGCCTCGGTGTTCCGCAAGCTCTCGGTGCGGGACAACGTGATGTCGATACTCGAGACAATGGACTTTCCAAGCGCCGCAGCACGTGAGGAGCGTCTCATCGAACTCCTGGAGGAACTCGGTATTCGAGGATTGAGTGACAGTCTCGCCAGCTCTCTCTCTGGAGGAGAGCGACGACGGGTCGAAATTACACGCTGCCTTGCGCGTAATCCCAAATTTATCCTTTTAGATGAGCCATTTGCAGGCATTGATCCTTTAGCAATTAAGGATATCCAGGGAATCATCTCAAAACTTCAAGAGAAGGGCATCGGAGTTCTCATAACCGATCATAACGTCCGAGAAACGCTAGGGATTTGCTCTACTGCATACATTTTGGTTGATGGTAAGGTACTGGAACAAGGTACCCCGACGCAGATCGCCTCATCGGAGAAAGCTCGACGATATTATCTCGGAGGCGACTTTCAGTTGTAACCATTGCACCCACTTTGGTCATCTATAAAACGATGGAGTGCTTTACACTAGCATTCCGAAACGTCGTTGCGGTGTGGGTTTATGGGGTTAGAAACCAAGCTTGTACAAAAAATGGGGCAGTCACTCCTGATGACTCCCCAACTCCAGCAGGCAATCAAGCTGCTGCAGCTTGGCCGACTCGAGTACAAGGATGCTATCGAGCGGGAGCTGCTCGAAAATCCTGTCCTCGAAGAGGTTCGCGAGGAGTTCCTTAGTAGTGGCATGCCCATGCCGGATCCGACACCTCTCGAACCCACCATCCTCACGGGGTCTTTAACAACCGATGCATACGATGCGAACGTTACCGTAAATGCAACGGAACCCAAAGCGGACTGGGATGACTACGTAGACGCGTTCACTGACTACAGAGGCTCTGCTTCTGCAAAAGGCTCCGTCGATTTTGAGGATCGGCAACTACCAGAGGTTGTGTCGGTAGTGAACGAGAGCCTCGAGCAACACCTTCTCGAGCAGGTTCGCCTTAACGATTTCTCCGAACAGGATCGCTACATCGCACAGTACCTCATCGGCAGCCTCGACGATGACGGATACCTCGTGTGTGCGTACGAGGAGGTCGCGGCCGCTTGTGGTGTTGACGTAGAGGATGTGGCCATGGTCGCAGACACAATCCGGTTCTTCGACCCACCCGGGGTGTGCACCCGAAATCTCCAAGAGTGCCTGCTTACGCAGCTCGAATCGAAAGGGCTCGCAGATAGGCTCGAAGCTCGCATCGTAGCTCACCACCTGGACAAGCTCGAGAAAAAACGCCTGGATGCAATAGCCAAGGCCGAGGGTGTCAGCATCGACGAGGTCGTGCGGGCAATCGCGTCGATACGAACGCTCGAGCCCAAGCCCGGGCGCCCGTTTGCGGGAGAAACGACACGCTACATCGTGCCAGACGTGTATGTTCACAAGGTCGGCAACGACTACGTCGTAACTATGAACGAGGAAGGGATACCTCGACTGAGGATGAACCCAATCTACACCACGATGATCAAGGACGCTGGTTCGTCTGAGGCAATCAATAAAGCTTACCTCACCGAACGGGTGAGAGCAGCGAGCTGGCTGATAAAGAGTATTCAGCAGCGGCAGCAGACGATCTATCGCGTCGCCGAAAGCATCATGAAGTTCCAGCGTGACTTTCTCGACCATGGCATAAGCCGTCTAAAACCACTGGTCCTCAAGGAGGTAGCAGACGACATCGGCATGCACGAATCAACGGTGAGTCGCGTTACGAGCGAGAAGTACGTGCACACTCCGCGT
>JBILEW010000054.1:0-24371 GCA_044351885.1 Bdellovibrionota bacterium | reverse complement strand
GTCCCTCCTGCCGCACCTCGAATACGGACGTCGGGGACGCTGCCCTGCTCACGCACGTCGCATACGGACGGCGGGGACGCCGTCCCTCCTGCCGCACCTCGAATACGGACGTCGGGGACCCTGCCCTGCTAACGCACGTCACATGCGGACGGCAGGGACGCCGTCCCTCCTAAGCGCCCTCGTATACAGGAGGGACGGCGTCCCCGCCGTCCGTATTTATTTTGCCGACTCTATTAGGGGCTGGCGAGGCGCGGCGAAATGACAACACCTTCGCTACACGGCTTATCCCCATCTGACTTCCTTGCGGAACCATGCAGAATAGGAAGATATTCATAGCTCCTTTGACTAGCTCTCCATGGAATCTGAATCCTCCTCAGAGCGACGCGCGCTGGTCCAGTGCTACTGTTCCATCTGCATTGAAGATGCTGCACGCATGCGCGACCTACATTAGCCGCGCTTAAAAAGATAATACGGGTAGAGGGATTCAAAGCCTGCTAGACGACAAAGAGGTCTGCTCTCTCTGTGTCGTCGCGCAGGGGTTCGAGGTTGAACCAACGGTTTTACTGCACGACAGTTCGATATCTTCTTTCATCTGGAGAACAGAGATGAGCCTTTTGAATGACGACTTTATGACTGAGTCCGATCGTATCCCTGCTACGGGGGGAGCGCCCGGGTCTCACAATCGCACGGACCGTGAGGTCAACGGTTACCAAGCAGCCGACGCAAGTCGAACAACTGCTTGGACGCCACCCGCCCAGCCGACGGCTGCGGAGCAGCCCAGAGCTGCGCCGCAACCGAAGGAGCCGCAAGGTGTTGAGTTGCTGTTAAAGCTCCTCGCACTCGGCCTCCCCGCGTATGTTGGGCTCGCGGTGTTGTTCCTCATACTCTATCTGGTAGGCTCACTATCAGCTGGAGCTGCGATAAGCATGTGCACTTTCCTATGCTGCTTGCATATCTCGTTTGTGTTCAATGAATACTACAACGGGAGTGGTGGAGGGGCTCAGTGCATAACTACTCTCGGATTCATCGGTCTTTACAGTCTCCTTCCGGGGTGGCCCATGCCAGTATTGGTATTACCGAGCATCGCCGCACTACCTTTACTCTGGTGGTGTCGTCTGATCCAAGAGAAGCACCGTGAGCCGGCAACGTTTCTGATTTTGGTCGTGGTCATCGTCCAGATTGGTCTTTTCATCGCCGGCGCCTGCCGTTTCATCGGTGGTCTATGGCAGTGAGATGATTTCAGGGCGCGCCGGGGGTGAATGGAGTCCTATCGCCTGAGGTTTTAGAAGAGTGTTTTTACTCTGACCTTGAACCCCTGGCGATTCCTTTCTTTCTTCCCTCTCAACTTTTTCAGTGTACATAGTCGCATACAGGAGGGACGGCGTCCCCGCCGTCCGTATTTATTTTGCCGAATCGACTGGAAGCTGCCGAGCAGCGGCGAAATGACGACACCTTCGCCACACGGTTTATCCCCATCTGCCTTCCTTTCGGAACCATGCAGAACAGGCACATCTTCATAGCTCCTTTTGACTAGGTCTCCATAACATCTGAATCCTCCTCAGAGTAACGTAAGCTGCCCCAGTGCTAACTTGTCATCAGCATTTCAGATGCTACGTGCATGCGCGCACTTCACTTGCCGCGTTAAAAAACTCATACGGGTAGAAGGATTCAAAACCTGCTGGACGACAGAGAGGCCATCTCTGTGTCGTCGCGCAGGGGTTCTAGGTTGAACCAAATGTTTTACTGTTCGACATTCAGCATCATTTTCATCTGGAGAACAGAGATGAGTTTTTCGAAAGACGATTTTATGACCGAGTCTGACCGAGTTGCCCTTGAGAGGGCAGTTCCTCGATCGAAAGATCGCGCGAATAAAAAGGTCGGGCGAGGTCAAGAGACAGGAGCGCCTCAAGTGTACTCTTGGACGCCTCCTACACAGCCAGCTGCTCAAGCGCCGCCTCCAGCTGCGGCACAGCCCGAGGCTGAAGCGACCAAGAAGGGGCTCTCGCTGCCGAAAGTGGAGCTAAACGAGGACACACTCCACCTGATAGTGTGCCTCTCAATAGCTCTACTGTTCCTGACATCTTATCTTCTAGGTATGATGTCGGGCGGAGTTGCGTTCGGCGTTGGTGCGTTTATGTGCCTTGGGGCAGCGACCATCGATGTGCGGGACCAGATAACTGCGATCAATGCTTTTATCAATGCCCTCGCATTCTATGGCATATGCAACCTTCTGCCGAATTGGCCTGTACCAGTGGTCGGATGGCTCTGTCTCGGCACCCTCTTCTTTGGGCGGATTGCCGCAGAAGGAACCGAGGGCCCAGGGGGTATGCTAGCAGTTGCCTGGTGGTTCGTCGCAATTGGCCTCTTCATCGCCAGTCTATGCTAGTGGAATTAATAATTCCTCGGCATGTCGGAGATGATCGGAATGCTTTCGCCAGAGGTTTTAGTAGAGTGTTTTACACAAACCTTGAACCCCTGGCGATCGCTTTTCGTCGCTCTCCGCATCGACATACAGGCTCCGTCGTCAAGTCTAATCCCTAGACCAAAACACGTCCCTAGTATCGAGCACAACTCACCGGATACAGCCTTGCCGTGAGCCATCTCCCTCAGAGTCGGTGGAGAACCGATTGTTACACCACCTGTTTTGGCACGCATCAGCGCCCCCGTCGATGTCAACGATCGCAGGAGGATTCTCCTGCTCAGCAGTGACCGTGTTGTGAAAGAACGTGTTGTGTTTCCCGCCTATTAGTGTCAGGCCAGAGCCCAAGCGAGATGATATCGAGTTGTGTTTCACGCGATTTCGATCTCCTTGGAGACACAGACCAGATGTAGGCCCCCCTGCTCCACCCGTGAAGATATTGCCTGCGACGGTACTGTCCGAGATGAAGAGGAATGTAGGGGAACAGGTACCTGTGTACCCTCCGCTGAAGGTGCTTTTGGAGATCGTTACATGTTTGCCTCCGATGCGCGCAAGTGGAGCGCCATTAACACTGGCCACAGAGAGTCGCGATAGAGTGCTCTTATCTCCACGAAATCGAAACGCGGTCGTATCCTCGTAGGCACGGATCGAGAGGCGCGAGAGAGTCGCGTTTTTAACGTTCTCGAACCAGGCAAAGGTACCCCCTTCGAAAACTGTACTCACTACCAAATTACTAAACTTGTTATATTGTCCCCCCGTCACGTAAATACCGATCGAAGAGCCTCGTACGATACCATTTTTCACCGTCACCTTACGCTTGTTGAACACCTCGACACTACCACGCGCGTCATCGAATTCAGGCCCCGCAAATACCGTGTGTCCATTCAAGTCGACCGTCACGTTGTTCGCACCAACTACGAGCGGCCCTATACAGTCGCTCTGCAAACGGACACTCTTGGTGATTGTCCCGCAATCCTGCTGTGCTGAGGCAAGCGCTGGTGCAATGAACACCGTGGCCATTAGCAGTTTTCTGAATATCCTTACTCCGAGACTCGTTGTGTATTGGCTCACGGCGCTCCTCCCCTTATCGAAAGCTAAATCCGAGTATGAAACCCGAAACGTTCGATCAAGTAGCGTAAGAGCACTTCACGTTACCGTGAGCTCGGTCATGAACAGACACCCCAACAACCGGGAGTACGAAGTATGTGCATAATCGGTAGGAGGTACTACCGGGGGATCGGTACCGCTATCATGGGGGGCTCTACCACGTGAACGTGCTCATGCACCTGAACGTAAACATACCCGGAACAAAAACAGCTAGACCTTCGGGCATATGCACTTTGAACATTAGGATCCGGGCGGGTGTCGGGGGCCAATGAACGGCGACCGATACGGTCGCCCTTCCCATGGATCCGTGCATCATCGTGATTATGCGCAGATTGAAGGACGGCGTGGACGCCGTCCCTCCTGAGGGCCGTCGCATAAAGGAGGGACGGCGTCCACGCCGTCCGTTGGTATCTCAAGGATCGCCCCCGGATTTAGTGCTCCGTCCTCAAGTCGGAGCGACTAACAGAGAAATGTTTACCGCAGCGGGGATACGTCCCTTTGATACACGGCACTTCTAAAACCAACTAGATTCGACCAGCGCAGCAATGACACTTAGCTAGCTTAGATATCAGGTGTCAGGATTTGTCGTTTCGAGAAGTTCTGTGTACTAGTTTTGAGACCTGCCCCCTCTTTGGTAACATTTAACGTATCGCGATAGACTAGATAGGTCACTTTACGCGAACTTGTGCCATAACCAACTACTAACTCAAAGGTATAGAGACTCTAGTAGTAATGAGAGGGAGATCGACGGGTGAGTTTAGGTAGTTCTCGAGATGACGGTACGAGACAGCAGGGCTTTAGCAACCCAATACAGGGCGCGCTCCTTGAGCCTAGTAGGCTCAAATCGGAGTACGCAGTCGAGGTTTTCAGTGGGATTCGGCCGAGCGGAAACTTAACGGTTGCCAATTATGTTGGTGCGGTCAGTCAGTTTATCAACCTGCAGGAGCGAGGCCTCCACCCGTTGGTTTTCGTTGCAGACCTACACCTCTTGACCGACAAGGAGCCAGCCGACGCTCTGAAGTTCAACAGAGAGATAGTCCTCGATTACCTTGGCTGTGGCATGGATCCGCGTAAGTGCAATATTTTTCTACAGTCGGATCTGAAGGAAGAGGTGTTCTCGATGACGGCTCTCATGATGCGGCACATTAGCATTGCGGAGCTGCTCAGATTACCGACCTTGAAAGACAAGATGAAGGGCGTTGATGAGCCCGAGCAAGTGAATGCGTTACTTGGAGTTTATCCGGTCATGATGGCCGCCGACATCCTGCTTCAGCGACCTCGCTTTGTTCCCGTTGGAGAAGACCAACTTCCGCACATTGAGGTAACTCGAAAAATCGCCCGACGTTTCAATGCGCAGTATGGAGATGTCCTACCGCTTCCAGAGGCGCAGGAGACACCGCCGGTGCGTATCCTGGGATTGAAGGGCACAGGCAAGATGGGAAAATCTCACCCCGAAGAGGCGATATTTCTCTCCGATTCCGCAGACATCGTTGCAAAGAAAATCAAGGGTGCGAAGACGGGCAATACCAGCGAGATGACCGACGCTTTGCGCAGTAACATTACTCTGGCAAAGGGCTTAACCCGGGACCCAGAGGTCTTGTCTAGTATCGATTCGATTGTGGAGAGACATTTAGCTGGTGAGCCAGCCATGGGAAAGTTCAAGCAGATTCTCACAGATGTGGCCGTGACGTTCGTCAGAACATTTCAGGAAAGAAGAGCAGAGTTTGCGAGCCAGCCCGAACTGATAAACGAGATCTTGGACCGGGGGGCCAACAGCGCTAAAGAAAACGCGCGTGAGACCCTCAGGAAGACATATAAGGCGATGGGGATGTAAGTGTTTCAAACTTACATCATCATGGTTTGACCACTTCGAGCATTACGTACTTCCCTTGTTCCTTGACCGTGGGAAGCTGCGAAGCCTGAGCATCCAAAGCATATCCGAATTTAGTTCTGACCTTATATGCTGGTGTTTCTTTTATGGCCTCCACGGGGCTCAACCCTCTTTCGATTGCTTCCCAGTATACCTCTCCGTTATCGCCGTCCATTTGGGACCTGATGCGCTTGACAGAGGTACATGCCCGCTCGAAGTGCTGGATCATTCGTCCGAGCATGATCTCCGAAGCCCTTAGCTTCTGATAGTAATTACGGATCTCGACAAAGTCGACCTGAAGGAGGGGGCTACCGTCCTCACGCCTTGCCAATGTTCCTTCACTGTGTCCGATGAACTTGTGGTACAAGTCTCCATCTGCATCAAATCCATCTATGTTGACTTCGATGCGTTCCCCGCCAGTCTTTTGACTGACCTGGATATCTACGGCCATGGGACCCTCGTCCGGGAAGTCCGGGTTTTTGATCTCGCGCACCCTTTGGCGCAGATTCTCCTCGAGCTCTTCCAAATATGCGTCGGTGAGACCGACAGGACATGTGCGATTACACTGTGTGGCCGCTTTAATCGTCGGAATCGAGTCTTCCACTACATCGAGATCGGGCGGAAGCTGTGACGGTTCGGAACACTTTGGTCCGCATGCCAGTGGCTTCGCTGCTGGCGCCTTGGCTTTGAAGAACCTCCTGTGGACAAATCCCTTGACTAGTTGCTGGGCAGGCTTATCGAGGATGAGTCCCACAATCTCGAGCCCCATGAAGGCGGCTTGACCGTAGTCGGTTCCGTCCCATTGTGAGGTCGCGCCTTTGTGTGCGAGGTAACCGCCGGTAAAGATGACGCTTCCGCCACCGGAGACGTATGACGCCCCCTGAATCATCGTTGCGGTCTTGCTGAGAGCGGAGATCTTCGCCAGCATCTTTCCAAACACAGCCAAATCACCGGCAGCGCTCCCTAATAAGCTTGCAGCCGCTGAACAGTCTCCATTTACAAAGGCCTGACGAAGCACTCCCTGATTGAAGATCAGATCAGCAGTGCTCAAAAAGGGGGCGAAGCCGACCACATAGTCCAGCAGAAATGTGCTGGAATCCTCATCGTTGTGTTCGGCAAGCTGTCGTCGCTTGTCTCCATTCAGCCACGATCGCGGAACGCAAAAGACCACTTTGGAATGCCATTTGTCCGGTGGCTGATCTGAGTTGCAACCGAGCGGATAAGGGATGATCTCGGAGGTCCATGTACCTGATGACCTCCGCTTGTACCACCCATCCTGAAAAAAACAGGTCTTAGATCCGAGATCGAGCGCCCAGAACCATCCATGGGGATTGCCCGGATTGAAATACGGACCCGAGGCAGGGCCGTTTGCGGGAAAGCCGCACCAATGCCGACTCGGAAAGAACTGGCTTTTCGTCAAGATCATCTCATAGAGAGCCCTCTGAGCATCGTTGAGTTGTGATCTCAAAAGCTCGGCGAGGATCTGGTTGGGATCACGATCCCAGATCTCCGCAATCATCGTGACGGCGGAATCGTCCGGGTCTGGGAATCCAGGGTCGCTTATCTCTCTAACCTCATAGTCGGATCCGGTATCCTTCGAGGGGTCTGCGTCAGAGGGGCAACGCTCTTCTCTGTCGCCCTGATTGATCTTTACGTATGTGGTGCAGTCACACGCCAAACCGCCGATGCCGAGATGTGTAGGATACTGAGCGAATGACGCGGGTGCGCCGACCAGTAACGATAGGAATAAGATCAGGAGTAGAGTTGCTAACGAAAGACGAGGCAGCTTATCGCAGCTCTGCTCTATCGCTGCATAGGGTTTGCGATCCTGTCTCCGCGCTTGCCTAGTAGACATGCTCATGGCGTTGAACCTCTCACTCTGACTGCAGGACCCCACGGTTCTGGGATTCCGTTTACTATCAAGCGTACCCACACCGAAAGTTCTTTACCGGGGATAAACGGAGCCGTGTATCGATAGGACGGCTTGTTCACGACTACAGAAAATATCTTCTGCTGGGGTTGCGAGTAATTCACCCACAACTCGTATCGAATGTCATCGCCATCGCTCTCCACCTGGCTCCACGAAAAGATGGGGCGCGTGGAGAATGTCTCGCCCCTTGGGGACTCCAACTGAGTTTTTCGAGGGCGCGTTTTAAACCTGAACGGACGACTCCAGGGACCGGAGAAGGAACCCTGCGTCACTCTTACCGACCACTCGAAAGCATGCCCATATGCCAACTTTTGCGACAGCTTGTACTTTTCCGACTTCACATTTGTCGCTCTTATCACTCTTTGATTGGTAGTGAGATCATCGACGACAACTTCGTAGCTTGCTGATCGATTTCGTGCCTTCCGCCATGTGAAGGTTGGTAAGGCCGACGCACTCACTGCGCCAGGGTTGCGGAGCATTGGCGGTGGGAGGCTGAGCGTAAAGGCCACTGGGGTACTCCATGTGGCACCGCTCGTACTGGGTAAAACCGAGTACACATAGTCACCTGGAGCCAGGGGAGTGTCAGGAGTAAAGGGGGATGCTTTTAAACCAGACCTCGAAAGGACAACCGCCCCCCCCACGCCCGGTTTACGAACCCGAAGCGTGTATGTCACGGGAGCTGCTCCGATCGGTGCTGCTTGCCACGCAAAGACCGGTTGAAGGTCCGTCACAGTACTTCCAGCACCTGGAGTCAATGTCTTTACGGTTTGAGCATTTCTCTGACTCGACCCGTACCACGCCCACCCACGGATAAAATCGTCAGTCGTAGGAGCAACTATCGGTTTAGCTGTGACAACTCCACGGCAGCTAGGGCAGACATACAGGCACACAAGATGCGAAGCGGCGAAGGGTCTTGATACCAGATCTCTCAAGGGGTCGTCTGTGCTGAATGACCCTATGACTTTTTTGCTCCAGCCTGTGAAAATGCTGCCATTCGAACCGGGCGTGGTAGATGAATTCGCCCATTCATAGCAAGCCATTTGCTCTGGGCTATGGAAGATTGTGCTCTTTTCAGGCGGCACCTGAGGCAGTCGGGTGTCAGGCGCAATTTCTATTATCTCGTACCAGAGCACCCCCGCCCTTTTGAGCTTCTCGAAGATGAAGAGCGCTTTGCCCGAGGAATCTCTGACTTTCGATACGGTGGGATCGTCAAATGCGGGACATTGTGCAGCGATGGGCACCTCGAATTCGAGACCATCACATTGAGGGACATACCGCCCTGTTTCATCGCGTTCATATACCCAAGCCTTGTACCTACCAGCAGGAAGCCTATCACGGTAGAGCAGCACGTTGGGTAGGCTAACATCACGAATGGTTACTCCATTTTGTCGTACTACTAGCCTGAAATCATTTGTGCCAAAGACGGAGCGCCACCTAAAGAGGACACTAAACAACCCATCCGCACCCGGGTCATCGTCCTGTTCTACGGTAAGCCCATAATCGGAGCACGAACGCGTGGGAGTAGCAGTGGGTAGTGACCGAGTCGGCGTCGGCGTCGCCGTCTTACTCGGTGGTGATACAGGGGTCGCCGTCGCTGTTGCCGTTCGCGAAGCAGGTGTTGGCGTTCGAGTTGCCTGAATCGGTGTGGGTGTCTTGGTCCGCGTCGAAGTTACGGCTGGAGTTGCCGTAGCGGTTGGAGTTTTCGTCCGGGTTACAGTTATAGCTGGAGTCACCCAATTCGTCGGAGTCGCGCTTATGGTACCAATCGGGGTCCTGGGAACAGCAGGAGTTACAGCAGGAATTAACGATCCTAGCTCACTCCCCGCCTGCCTCTCTATCTTTCCTCTCTTCGACTCAGTGAATTCTTCCCAGATCCACTGAGCGAGAAGAGCATACACGCGCTCCGCTTCGTATCGTCTCAGGCTCCAGCTATTCCGATTACCAGGGGGCTCGCTAGCGATCTTTGATAGCAGCTTTGCCACCGCATGTGCCGAATCCGATAGACCCGCAACTTTGACGGCTGCGTCAAAGTCCTCAAGTGCACCTTGGAGCGATGCTACAGCTTGTCTATTCTTTGACCGTTGTTTCTCTGTCCTGGCGACGCTATCAATCGCGCTAACCACCTCCCCAGCCAGATCGAGAACAATCACGGACTTTGAACGCTCTGTCGCCTCAAACGATTCGGGCTTCGGAGGTTCATTCAGTATGATTGCTGGTTCGAGGGGGAGTTTTGTTCCCCTTCCTTTTGATGGTCTGGCACCTGATAGGTCAAGCAGGAACAGGTTCTCAATCGCTGTCGATGCTTTGCCCGTTACAGCGACCACAACTCCGTCACTCGGAGCGTCTGATGACTTTTCTTCGGAGCCGTCGTCGCGCGCAATAAATGTCCCGTGCTCTGACGAGTTCAACAGAAGCTGCCCTTCCTCGAACTGGCTACAGGTAACCAGCTGCCGCTTCCCGCTCGGCTCTAGGAAAGCAAGCTTATAGCCATCCCCTGAGGGCTCGCTCGCGAGTGTTATCTTGCTCCCAAGTGGATACCAACGCTGCGGCTTCTCGGAACACGACAAAAGGTGGACAGTCCTCTTGGACGCGGGCGATAGCAGTGGCAAAAAAATCGTGTCATTACCATCCAGCGAAAAGGTAGGTACGAGAACTTTCTGAAGCTGCTCACGCACATCTCCAAGATCTGACTGGTCACCCTCACTGCGCTTGTTTGTTGGCACGGCAGAAGACCTCTCGGGCTCAGAGAGAAATAGCGCTACGAATATCGCTGCGAGGAAGGCGCAGATGAGAGATGTCCCTCGCCCCTTATTTGGATTTGAATCGAATGCCCCCATTCCCCAGCCCTTGAGAGTTGAGACCACCTAGCCCCTCGTGGTCGGTAATCGACCCTTCTCGATTGAACCTTGAGGCAGAAGTGGTGTTGGGGTCGGGAAGCATCCAAGAAGCTTCCACTCAACACTTTGCACAGAGGAAACGCAAACATACCTCAAACAAAAACATCAACATATTCAGCGGTTGTACGTTTACGCGCACGTTTACGGGCTAAAATCAAAAGTGATATCTGCGCTTTGAACGTTGAGATGCGGGCTGATGTCGGGGTGCCAATGAACGGCGACCGACACGGTCGCCCTCCCATGGATCCGCGCATCGTCGTGATTATGCGCAGATTGGCGGACGACATGGACCGCCCGTTAGTATCAAGGACCGACCGAGGATTTAGTGCTCAGTCCTCAAGTCAGAGCGGCTGACGGAGAAATGCTTCCCGCAACGCGGACACGTTATATCCAGCTCTTGGTCGTTACCGTACAGCTCCTCTAAATCACGCGGCGTCATAGCCTGAAAGAAAGGGATGAGTTTCTGCGGTGAGCAATCACACTGAAATTCGAACTGACACGTGCGCATATGGCTGCGTTCGATAGCATCCGATGTGTTCAACTCCTCAAACCCGACCGCCCGAATCCACTCATCGTCATACTCTGGCAGCGCGACGATACCGCGCGCCGTGTCGCTGTCGTCGGCGAGCTCTATGCGCAGGGGATACTGCTCACTCTGTGCGTAGAACTGTTCCACCATCCGAGGGATATCCCCCGAATCACACTGAACCATACTGTTGAAGGTCCTACCACGATTGGTGAACTGCGCGTGTATCGCATTGACCTTGGTCTCACGAATGTTGTCCGTAAGGACGTTCCCGACGATGAAGCCGCGAGCCACACCGGTATCATCCATGTCTCCAGTACTGCCTGTAACGAAGAGAGAGTATGGCGTTGGTCCTGCAAGGTGAACGGTCCATGCATGCACCTCACGCGCAGTCCGCGCAGCCAGATGAACAGCAAAGCAGGCGATCAGATCTTTGAGCTTCGCGTCGTGTTCGGCACGCGTGTCTGGCGCGTGCTCCTTACGGTGTAGATAGTAATCGATCAGGTAGTCGGACATATCTACCTTCACGAATAGCGCTTCGCGCTTCGGTATGTATTCTGAAACTGCGATTAATCCGGTTGACATAATGATAGCAGGCTACTTCTTTTAGCGAGGTCACATTTAGTATCTCATACTACCACAATCGGGTCATATCTCTATCCTCCGACCCCGCCTCGACCGCACCAACAGAGGGCTCATGCATGACGGGGAAGGTAAGGATGGTGCTTCAGGAAATCGAGTGGTTAGTTTGGCTTAGCGCTCGAGCGAGAACTACCTGAGGGAGATATTCACAAAGAGAGCGGCGAGAGCAACGAGGGGGAGAAGGATGAGCAAACCGGTCATTATATCACCTCGCTGACCTCCCCGTAAAAACAATCAACCACTAGCATCTCGAACCTGTGGTTGGTAAAACATCCAAAACATTCGAACATCGTCTCTCATGGAACGCACCCTAATTGTCCCACCACCATCGCCACCCCGCGCAACTGTGAGAGCCCCAGGCTCGAAGAGTTATACCAACCGCGCACTCCTCACTGCGGCGATGGCGACAGGCACCTCGCGCCTGACCTATTCGTCCCCTAGTACCGATAGCGAAGCGCTCATCGCTGCTTTGCGCTTTTTGGGGGTCTCGATAACCGAGAAATCGACATCCAGTGACGAAGGCCCGGCGCTCGAGATCGAGGGCTGTCGAGGGAACTTCGTTCCCTATCACGGAGAGATCGACGTAGGCCCCGCCGGCACTACCATGCGATTCCTATGTGCATTGTGTGCTGCTATTCCCGAGGCAGATATCATCCTGCGTGGTAGTGAGCGCATGCACGCTCGCCCGATAGGCGATCTCGTGTCTGCATTACGCCACCTCGGAGCCACCATCGACTACATCGGAACAGAGGGGTGTCCTCCGCTCCGAATACACTCGGAATCTCCACTCAGGGGGGGAGTCGTGCGGATGAACGGTTCCATCAGTAGCCAATTCATATCAGCGCTCCTCCTTACCGCCCCGCTTCACGCCGAGCCGCTCACCGTCGAAATCGAAGGGGAGCAGATCTCGAAGTCCTATATCGATATGACGCTGCAGAGCATCGCCGACTTCGGTGTCACGGTTACCAACTCCTCCTACCAGCGATATTACTGCGAGGCAGGTCAAGGGTACTGGTCTCGTCAGTACGCCATAGAGGGCGATGCGTCGGGAGCGTCCTATTTGTGGGGAATAGCCGCAGTTTCCGGTGGGGAGATTACGGTCGAAAACGTCAATCCCCTCTCTGCCCAGGGAGATATCAAGTTTCCCGAACTTCTCGCTCGCATGGGGTGTTCAGTCAGCCGAACTGATCGCTCTATCACGGTAAAGGGATCCCCGAAGCTGCGCGCCATCGAGGTCGACATGTCGCTCATGCCCGATACAGCACAGACGCTTGCGGTCATCGCGGCGTGCGCAGAGGGAAGCACCACGATCCGCGGGCTGAGTACGTTGCGGGTCAAGGAGACCGATCGGTTAGCTGCCCTGCACACCGAACTTGCCAAACTCGGAATCGATAGCGAGGCCGGACCTGACTACCTCGTAGTGCATGGCGGAGAACCCCGTGGCGCGCGTATCGCTACCTACGACGACCACCGCATGGCGATGGCGTTTGCCGTGCTCGGGGCCCGCATCTCCGGTATGGTTATCGAGGAGCCGCATGTAGTCGGCAAATCGTTCCCGAGCTTTTGGGATGTCTTGAAGGGGATACTAGGACCGGGATCGGTTCTTGCGGAATAGCCCTTTCACATGTCACGATCTGTCGAGCCATCGACGGCGCACTGAAATCCTACGGAGCCTCCTATGAAGTATCTTGTGCCTCTCCTCGCCGCTGTATGCACTGTGCAACTCCCAGTTTCAGCGCAGGAGTCGAATCCTGGTCAGGCAGCAGAGGTGGCCTACGGCTACCTGCACAGCCCCGCACGTGACCAAGAGATAGAATGGCTCAAGAGCGGCGCAGTCCAAACCTCGAGCGACACTGACGAGGCAGCGCTCGACCTCGTGAAAAACGCGTTGACGTCAGACCTGGAGCGTCTACTCGCAGAGCAGCGCGAGTTGACTCGCTTACTGGAGGACCCCTCCTTTTTCGACCTGCAGAGTGTAACGTCTAAGGAGATCGTAGGCGCACGATACGAAACAACACGTCGATACATCGACCTGATGAAGAAGAATACGATAGGAGAGTGGCAGCGTAACGTCACAGACCGTCTCGCAAAGTGCGCGGCCTCGGAGGAAAGCAAACAGAAGTTCCTAGCAAACTTCACGGCGGGCATGGAAGAAAGCTTCACTCAAAGGCTCCAAGCCATGGGCTATACCGACAGGAACGTATTCGGACAAGATCTGGCACAGTCGGAAAGAGAGCTTCTCTGGTGGCAGGAGATCTTCAAGATGCTCCAGGACACCGACGGCCGCTGGCACCTGGATGCAAATACGAAGCAGATCGTGTTTGACTCGGAGCTCGAAAACACTCAATTCATGAGGCTCGTGGGGAAGGTTGCGCCACAGCAGTAGGCTTTCCCGCCGGTAGCATCGCCTATCCTCGGAAGGCAACTAGACTCCTAATTCACATCGCTAAATGCACAGTGGACCTGGCCAGCATACTTCGCCCTTGTCAGATCACGACTACACAACAGCATAGCACTCGTCACCAGAGCGAGAATGACCGGGGCAACACGGAGCGTTATATTGTCATCGAAAAATACGTTCGATCCGAGAACGAGAAAAACGCCGACCATCCGCCCGACATTCAGGAAAAGCTCACGGTCGACCACGTAGCGATATGAATCGCCATCTCCTCGCTGATCGGCGTTTATGGCATCGAGCATAATCGGATTTGCAGCAGCCCATACGAGCTGGATCCCCAAGGTTTGAAGGAGCAGGTATATCACTCCTCCGAAAGGCGAATACCACAGCGAGAGCGCGAGCCCTCCTAGGAGCATCACTCCAAGCCCACTCGCAAGCACAAGGGTTCTGCGCTCCCCTCTCATCCAACGAGCGATACCGTACAGTAGCGCGGTGGTTCCAAGCGTCGCCAACGACTGCAGTGTTCCAAGGGTTCCCTCCTGCCCTAGCAGGCGCAAAACGATCAGTGTAGGGAGAAAGAGGGCGGATCCTTCTGCAACTCCCTTGAGGGCGGTGAAAAGCCGCGCTCGATTCCAAAACGAGCTCGCCTGCGTCACGAGGATCTTCTGTGGAGTGTAATCATCAAAGGGTGTGCGTACGATATACCAAGCTCCCGCGAGCTGGATAACAACCGTGAACGCCGTCAAGATCTGATAGCGATAGACAACCAAATCTTCCTCGAAGTTGGTTCCCAACTGCAGAAACCACCCAAAAGCCACCGGGCTGACCACAGAGAGAAGCATACCGAGAGCGCTCTCGAGGCTGCAGAAATAGTCACGCTCAGAACCACGCGTCATCTGTAAGCTGAGCAAATTTCTATTCGCCCAGTAGAGCGCCGCCATCGAGCCCGAAAGGACGCCAAGCGCTGTAAGGTTGACCAGGTTTAGATCACGGACCGCAAAGAGAACCGCACATGCTGTCGACTGAAGAACAAGCCCTAGAGCATACAACCATTTGAGGGCGACGTAGCGTAGCGCGAATCCGTTAGCGACGAAGACCAGCGCAACGCCGATCATCCAAGCCCCATTGTAGAGGGCGACATGGGTCAGTTCCTGCTTTTGTCGCCAAATGTACGCATTACAAAACAGGGTAAGTAAAGGCGCCGCAATATTGTAGGAAACAAACGACACGAGTAGCGACTGTGCGCGTTGGTTCAAAGCGCTAAAATGCGCGATCTCGCGAGACAACATCTGTCGCATCAGATAAGACTCCCGAATCAGGCCATCCTGCGGAAACGAGTCAGGTCCTCGCACGGCGCAAGAACGCCGGGCGAGGACCTGACTGGCTCGTCATGATTGCACAAGCCTCTACAAGAAGCAGCTCACGTTCCGGAGCTAGCTCCTCGAAGAGGTCGGCCGTTACCGACTTCTATTGAATCCACCTCTGTTACGATTTCCGCGGGGAGCGCGATCGCTATTTCTCAGGGCAGCACCATCGCCTCGGCGATCCCCACGACGCTCCTGCCGCTCGCCGCCTTCTCGGCCGCGACCAGCAAAACCCCTCTCCTCTCCGAAACGAGCGCGGCCGCCTTCTTCACTTCGAGGACCTCGCTCCTGAAAACGGCTACGACCGCCTTGCGAAAATCCTCGGCCTTGGCCGCCTCGCGAACCCTGCTGAGATTCGCCCCGCTCGTTCGATCTCTCACCTGCCCGAGGATACCGAGGACGTCGTGAATCCTCACGACCCGCTCCTGCTCTCTCTGGTCTCTCTGCTCTCTGATCACGACGACCATTCTCTCCACGGCTGCCGAACGAACGTCCGGAGCCCTGCGAATAGCGCCGCTCGTTCCAATCGTTCGAGAAACGCTTCTCGTCCCACTCCTTCCACTCGCGGCTGTTGCCGCGATTATCGCTGCTGTCTTGTGGTCGGTCAGCATCACGGCCTCTAGGCTGCGAATCGCGTCCCCTGAAGCCAGCATTACGCCCTCTGAAACCGCCATCGCGCTCCCGCGAATCAGCACCGCGGCCTTTGAACCCGCTACGCTCCGATCGCGCCGAACCTCCCTCTGCATCTCGCTCTCGGCGGTTCTGTGGACGCGGGCGTCGTGGTCGGGAGTTATCTCCCTCCCGCCGCGGGCTTCGAGCTCTACGCTCTCGGCGCTCCTGTCCCTCGCTCTGATCTTGATTCTCAGCTTCCTTAGTTGCTGCAAGAGCCTCTACAGAGAGCGGATTCATGACTGCTAGCGGAGCACCGAGCCACTTCTCGATCGAACGAACCATCCCACGGTCTTGTCGAGTTACGAAGACGATCGCATCACCAGTTCGCGATGCTCGTCCCGCTCGACCCGTCCGGTGGATGTAGGCATCGAGCGTGTCTGGCATATCGTAGTTCACTACGTGCGTGATACCTTCGACATCGATCCCGCGAGCTGCGATATCCGTTGCGATGAGCACGCGATAGTCCCCCTGACGAAAACCATTGAGCGCCTGCAAACGCTTGGCCTGGGAGAGATTGCCGTGAAGAGAGGTCGCATCGAATCCGAGCTTATCGAGCTTCTCACTTATCTTCTTGGCGGTGTGCTTCATCTTGGTGAACACCACCACGAGAGCCTCAGGGTGCTCCTTCAACCAGGTCGTAAGGGTAGCCAGCTTGTCTGCGGCTTGAACGTGGAGCTGCGCGTGTGTAACTGCAGCCACAGGAGCCTCGAGATTTACTCGAACCGTCTGAGGGTCTCGCAAAACCTCCTGTGAAAGCGACTCGATCTCGTTCGGCATGGTCGCCGAAAAAAGCATCGTCTGACGATCCTCAGGCAGCTTGGCTATGATTTTCTTGATGTCAGGAAGGAATCCCATGTCCAACATGCGATCCGCCTCGTCGAGAACGAGGTACTCAATCGTCGAGAGATCTACGGTTCTGCCACGAATGTGATCGAGGAGACGACCCGGACAAGCTACGATTATCTCGGGATGTTGCGAGAGGTCGCGAATCTGACGTTGATGAGAGACACCGCCGTATACGGTGGTGCTCTTCACTCCGGTGCGCGGGGCAAGGAGCGTAACGACATCGCGAATCTGCTCTACCAACTCACGCGTTGGAGCGAGCACGAGCACCTTGGAACCGCGACTCTTTGCGGCGCTGAGCTTCTGGAGTAACGGCAGAACGAACGCCGCTGTTTTTCCCGTACCGGTCTGCGCGAGACCGATCAGGTCGTGCCCTTCCAAAAGAAGGGGGATAGCTCGGGCTTGGATCGGAGTGGGCGTCACATAACCGACCGTCTCGATAGTTTTGGAGAGAAAGGGGGAGAGATTGAAAGCATCGAAACCTTCTTTCTCAGCCACGGCGACATTGCTAGGAGGAACATTCATATTTTTTGACCTTCAACGGATCATTACTCAGAAAAGTACGAGCAGCCGGTACACTTGTACTTCGAACTCATGTAACGAGGATTCAAGGAACGCCACACATCAGCACAGCACTCTCGAATACTTCTCATTACGAGGACTTGAAGATTTGAGCAAAGACCAAGGACGCTAAGGACACACCAAGACGGGTACTCTCTAGAGTATTAATCCCCTGATGCGTAATTCGCTGACAAAGCCCGCAAACCAAAGATTCAAGCTGTATGTACGGACTTACCTTTTCGAATACCTGGAGAACCAACGCCCGGCGCGTTGGTCGAGGTCCTATCGATGCCGTACAGTGCTCCGTTAAGGTGAGTCTTTGGAATGAGCGGCCTCTGGAGGAGGCACCTGTAACCAACATGTCACATCCCCTGAAGCAAGCATAAGCACTGCAACGAGGTAACGGTGCGAGGGGAGAATAGCACACGCTGCCCGGGTAAGATAGGAATGCTAGGGAATATAATACTCGTGATATCCAGCAACTATGGCGGCAAGAGGCGCTACGGCAGAGCACAGCGCATCATCTAGGGGGTTCTCCTTGCTTTGACGACACTCCTTGATCTCCCGGCTCGAAAGTCATGTACTGAGGATGCACAATACTGTATACTACTGATTAGCTTGGGAGTTTTTCGCTAAACACCGTTGATGTATCGCCAATGCCGACTAATCCGATAGACCCATCAACCGGATCTGATTCAGATAACGGTTGGGCCCGTGCAGTTGAGATTGCAAGCCACCTCGGACCCATCTGTACCGCGCTGCCATCGCTCGTCCGGGCCCTCTTAGCAGATGATCGAGGGAATGAAGGGCAGCTATCTGCCGTCACAAAGTATACCGTGGGTCGGATCTGTTGTGCATCGAACTTCAGGGCGATGCTCTACTACAGTACTGAAGTGGTCGAACCGGAGTATTTGCGGAGGAATGCAGCTATCACCGTTGGCCAGCTTATCGACCTATACACACCAGCGGATCTGAGCGCCATCATCGTAGCTTTTTCGTTGGGACGAATGATAAGGAAAAGGATTCCCGCAGAGCTGTTCGACGCAATTCGTCCCCATCTAGCGCGAGAAGCTCATATCGGCCTAATGGCCGGGTTGGCAGTTCCTCAGCTAGGATTCGCTCCGGGCGTCCTCCTGGGAACCCTTCCCCACATCGGCCATGCTCTCATGAGTGCGAGCGATCCGCCTCTCTACAAGCGCTGGAGACGATCTCTGAAGGAAGCATCGTTTGACGAACGCACGAAACGCGAGAGGGAGTTTTGGGGATGCTCATCGGCGCAGGTTGGAGCGATGATTCTAATTAGACTCGGCTTCCAGACCCAATCAGCCCAAGCGTTTGCATTTGCAAGCGATTCAACGGGACCGGTGAAGTCTATCCTAGACCTGGAGACTCGCAACGTGCGCATAGCGTTGTTGTGGTTAGAATGCCTGCTCAATGGGCAACAGACACCGAAGGAAGTTATTCCGGGGGATTTTTTTCCATTCGAGGGAATACGTGCGGGAATCGAATCCGCCATCAAGCAGCTTACCACTCCTGACCAATCATGGATGGAACGTTGCGGTTCAGATATTTCTCCGGATAGAACCCCGCAGCTCTTCACTAAGGCCGCAACCACATCAGCAGCACTCGAGGTGCCACCGCAATTGGCGGAGATTTTCAGCGTCGAATCTCTGACGAAAATGGAAGAAGAGCAATTTGACTCGCTGGTAACTCACATCGACAAGGAGATCGCAGAAGGTCGAATCGACCCCAATGGAACCTCGAAAGACGCCAATGAGATTGAGGACGCCTTGTCGTAGTAAAACCATCAAGGTCAATCGTCATAGTACTTCGTTGCAGGTGTCACGCCAGTAGCTTCGGCTAGGCGGTTTGAGGCGAGATAGTTACCACCATCCCACCAAAACTATATAGGAATTAGACGAGCGCCGAAGGATGGCTAGTTGCTGGCGAATCGACACTATTCGGGCGAGGAGGCGGGAGAGGAACATCAGAGCGGCTCGAGGATAGTTTCAGTCTGGGTAAGAAGTTCCTGATGAAAGAGATGACCGTGCAGGCCTTCCCCAGAAACCGCTAGCAATAGCTGCTGTCTTCTTGGAGCCGTCCACTCCAACCGAACCGATTAGTCGACATCCTCGCTGTTTTGGCAGAAAGATCAGTGTCTTGAGGCGGTGTTTATTCCCGTCGCGAAACCTTCCCAGGTTCTTACTGGGCGAAATCTTCAAATTTGCAGAAGGTTGTTAAAGTATCTGCCGAACCCTACCGACACTCCCTGAGAAGCGGAAGAGGGAGTACGCCAGCTCTGATGCGAGGAGACCACAAACAGCGCTATGCCAATTGCTCCGCCTCCTATCACGTTCGGTAATCTGAAGCCCAAGCGCAGGTTCGATTTTCCAGTTCACGAGCGGAAAAATTGCTCCTGCCTCGTGGTTGAACACGAAGACGGTATCGGAAACTTGCTACGCAGCGGCCTCAGGACTTTTGGTTTCGTCGAGGTCACAGGTGTACTCGACCATTATGCAGGTCTAAAGAAGTTTTTCGAGCGGCGATTCACACATGTTCTCTTCGATGCCCGCAACAGCGAGATGCCGGCCCAGGAATTTCTCCACAAAGTGCTCGAGATAGACGACGAGGTCGTAGCGATTCCCACGTCATACGATCCCACTGTTGATCGTGTATTCGAGCTTCTTCAAAACGGCGCGCGCGGCTTTCTCGTGAAGCCATTCAACCAGAATTCACTTGAGGAGGCTGTTGTTCTCGGTACTAAGGGTGACCCGATACCTGATGAAATACTTCATGCACCGAATAGAAATCAGGCGCTCGCATCGCTCGCCCTGACCGCGCTAGACTCTTTAGCAGTTATTACACGTCAGGCTAGAGAGTTCGAGACTGCTCAGCTAGAGATTTCTCGCACCAGACAGCAATTTGAACGTGCAATCCAGATGGGCAGGTTATTCGCCGCAGGAGGAGACGAAGATTTAATGCTTGCATACGTCGAGCGCGCACTGATCGTCTCAGAGCAGTCAGCGTCACGGCTTGGAAGAACCCGCCAGCGACGACACAACAAAGGGGTGCATCATTTTTTCAACGAGCCCAAGGCACCCTAGGGATAAAAGACGTACTCCTGGCTCCTCGGCATAGCGTACTAGAGCCGAGCCGCAAACCACACAGAGAGAGCACACGCAGAGTCCCCTCAAGGAAGCGAGGCAAGACCTCCCCGTAGGAAGCACGTGGAGGTTGGGTGATATCTGAGTACAATCAAGAGATACTGGGGACAACAGCTCGACCCAACCAGTGCGCCTCCACAATACCGAAGTCGTTGTGTCTCACCTCAATGTAATGGGTTGTTTCGACCACTCCATCGGCACAGATAAGTGATGGCGATCGACGCTCCTCCGAGAAGGATAAAACCGACAATTGAAACACAAAATTCCGGCTTGGACCCACGAGCCGTTTGACGCCCAGGATCGGAGACTCTTGGTTGCAAGCCTCATTGAACAAGAGTGCAAAAATAGCCGAAGCCAGGGGCAAGAAACTGGTCCACGCCTGCGGATTATCCTTGTGCCTCGACTCGAGGAACTCAGACACCTTCATTAAACGAAACAGCGCCTGCTCGAAAGCCTCGCGGGTCAGGATCAAAGCAAGAGAGAACCCCGTCCGGGAGTCTCGGTCTACCGATACAACCACACCAGCAGCCTCGTCCAACACCTCCATCTGCGGCATCTCGACCGGAAAGATCCTCGATTCCGAGGATGTAGGAGGATACTTGAGCGATCCCGCCGGCAAGCCGAACTTAGTCGCGGAGGGGGTAATTCCCTCTATCAGTGCGACGGCCTGCCGACCATCACCGGTCATCCCTCCCGTTGCACAGAACGTCGAAAATCGCTCGGCCTCTCCGTGTACTCCAGGCGATGCCGTGGCTGGCCCGTCAAACAGGGATCCCACCCGAGCGATAGCCGATTGAAGTGCCTTCCAGGTCCTCGAATCACGCCGGACTTTGTGCTCCGCTCCGATGTGAGCTCTGTAGTTACAGAAATCCCCCACTAGACTCATCTCACCGAGATCCAGTGAGCGCTGCGGCATACATCGTCCATTAAGGTCGCTGGATTCGTCATTAGAGCGACCGGGCTGGGGACCAAGCGGCATTTCGGGCATACGTCGTACTCCTTGTCACACAAACTGGACAAGCGCTGTGAGCGCTCTTAAATATACAAAACACTAGACCACCCTTTCCAGAAAAAAATGAACCTCGTACAACTATAAGTGAGACGGTAATCGGGCACCCTCATTTATGAGCTTCAAAAAAGAACTTCTCGAACTCCTGGTGGCGCTGAGTCCGGCGCTCATCGCAGTCGTACTGAGCTGCAGCACCCCAAAGATAATCTCTCGATGGGTAGTCGCGGTGCTGACGACTGCTATTCTGGCTGTACTTGCGACGGGCTTTAGCATGATGCGCTTCATCGGGAAGTGCGTCGGCCAAGTACCCGAATGCGGACCGGAACAGGCCTTGGTGTCGTGGCAGCCGGGGCTTATTCAAGCTACCTCCTCCACGAACTGTTTCCGATGTGTTCCACTCCAAGCAGATCTGGGCATCTCAATAACCGTAAAGATGAACGCCTGGACACCCCACATTTCGCTCATAGCGGCTACCGTGTGTGTGCTGCTGAGCGGCGTAATACTCGTGCGCTTCGCACGCTGGAGCACCGTCAATTATCGCCGCGAGGTGCGTTGAGGTGGCAATCGAACCCCTGCTCTATTGTTGTGAGGCGAGTTCGGTTAGCCTATCCTAGCCAACTCTTGGAGCTTAAGCGCATCGTGTCATGATCATCTCCTACGTCACCTTCCTTGTACTGCTCGCTGCGATCTCTCTGTGCACTCATAAAATTATCAGATGTGCCCTTGGCAGGATTAGAGGTGTGGATCTACCGGTCTATACCCTATCGCTCGTTGTGGGGATTCCGCTCTTTCTCCTGTCGTTCTCACTGATTGCTCGTATAGTAACGCCTTACCAAGTGGCTCTCCCGCTGACATTTCTCACCCTGCACGTAATTGGCTGGTCAGCATCGCGCTGGTCTTCGCATTCGAGTCAGCGCTTGGGTTGGTCAGATCGAGTTTGTCTCTCATTCTTCGGCATTCTCGCCATTACGATCTATCTCCTTCGAACATACTGGCCTGCTATTCATTGGGAGAATTCGGTCCAAAGGATCGGTGTCGAGCGGATGTTCAACCTCTCCCTGCAGCAGTCATTCCTTCACGCCACAGGGTGGCCAGTAGACAATCTGTGGCTGTACGGAGAACCGCTCGACTACCACGTACTCCTGCGAGCACTCCCCGGCCTCACGAACTGGCTCATCCACGCTGTAAGTGGAGCCACCATGTCCGGTGGCATAGTGTACCTTCTCACTGACGCCCTCTATCTCGCTCTCGCCCCAACCGCTGTGGTAGCTTTTGCGCTCGTTGTGGTGCCCTTGCTACACCCGCATCTGGCACGTGCGAGAGTGGCTCTCTGCTCGGCCGTAGTAGCTCTATTTGCATTCCTGACCCCCAACGGTAAGGCGCTGCGGGAGTCACTCGGATTCTTCCTTTTCGGCACCGGCTCAAACGATTTCTGGCTTCTCCAACATGCAGTCGTTCCTGGGACTGTGAGTTACTTCCCCTACGGACTGCTCCTCAGCGGAGAGAGCCATTCGTATGCGCAGGCGCCATTTCTCAGTGTCACATGGCTCTCGCTCGTGATCGCGCATGTCGCGGGCAGAAAGAACTTCGCTCTCACCGTGGTTCTCGCCGCTCTCGGAGCGATGATCACCCAGAGCCACCCTGCCACAGCGATCGTCTGCGCTTTGGTTTCCTTGCCACTGTTTGCATGGGATACGCTCCGCCCTTTCGTCAAGCGCGAGCCTCAACCGTGGAGGAACATCGCACACTCCTTTGCGCTCGGCTTTCTAGCCGTCATGTTCCTACTGCCGATGTACTTCGAACACCTGCCGCCAGAGATGAAGTGGGTTTTCGTATCGACATCCGTGGTGAGCTCTATCGCTCCGTTCGTCTCCGTGCACCTCTTCGCCTGCATCTGTCTCGGCTTGGCGGCGATTCTCCTTACCTCCAAGCTCAAAGCTCGAAAATTTACGCGTGCCTCGATGTGGAGCTTAGCGGCGATCCTCGTTGCTGCAGCAGCCTTCTACCAGCGCCCGATTATCACCCTCTCCCTGGCCTACATAGGCGCCTTGACCGTGTGTCTCGGTGGCATGCGAAGTGTGCCGGTTCTGGCTCTAGGGGGCGCGTTTCTAGTGTGGCTATTCCCTGAGGTGCTGGTGACGGATTGGGTCTACGACAACCGCACAGACTGGATTCGCTTCAACACGGCGATGCGGCTGTGGCTCGAGTCGACGTACCTTTTCCCGCTAGCGGTCCTCCTCGTAGTCGCTCCAGAGCTATTCGCTCTCCTCGAAAAGCCGCGCTCGCGCATCGCAATCACCAGCGTCTGCGTAGCCTCCTTCGCATGCGTAGCGTTGTCGCTCTTTACCCTCACCACGGCACGCATGGATCGTGCGCCGGAGCGTCCCTCTATCGACGGGTACGCCTTTGTGAAGGAAGAGCATCCGTACGATTTCGAACTGATTACGTACTTGAGCCAACTTCCGATCAAAGTGGTTATAGGTGAAGCGTGTGGAGATGGTTCTCACTCACTCTTGCCGTACCACTACGGAATGCCTGGCCGTATCTCAGCGTTCTCCGGCCGCCCCTCACTGTGCGGATGGGCGCGACACACCTGGATGTTTCAGAGGCGTCTGCGGCGGGCAAACGTGGCGAATGAGACTATCTGGCAATCGTTCCTCTCAACTGGTGAGAGCCTCAGAGCGCTCTATCAGAGCGGTGGGCCTGTTGCCCCGGAGCCCCAAGCAGTGAGCAAGTCGCTCCGTTATCTCCAGCAGCGAGGGATCACACACCTCGTTATTGGAGAGCTCGAGCGCAAGGTTTACCCCTCCGCAGACCCGCAGACCATCGCGCGTAGCCTTAGAGGCCGAGTTATATTCAATCCTGCACCGGGTATAGGCGTGGTGGAATTACCTCGAGCGGATTCTAATGGCACGGGGTTACTTCGGTGACCCTTTGAAGCACATGTTACGTCCCAAACGAGTTCGTAG
>JBILEW010000132.1:0-8366 GCA_044351885.1 Bdellovibrionota bacterium | reverse complement strand
CCCGGTGGCACCTCTTTGTCTTTCTCCGCTCCCCGGCGGGAGGGCGTCCCCGCCGTCCGGGAGATGCACAAATGGGAACGATCATTCGAATATTAGCGGACGAGATCAATTCAACATTTGCGCATTGGATCGATTGTTCGAACGTTCCCGGACGGCGAGGACGCCGTCCCTCCTGGATGTGGTGCCGGTGGCTCGGTGGCGCGGCGTAGTGATTATCGCATCGCAGGAGGGACGGCGTCCCCGCCGTCCGGGAGATGCACAAATGGGAACGATCATTCGAATATTAGCAGACGAGATCAATTCCACATTTGCGAATTGGATCGATTGTTCGAACGTTCGCGGACGGCGGGGACGCCGTCCCTCCTTGATCGTAATTCAGGTTTTGTAAACAAACACTGTAGATCTCTTAGCGCCCCCGAGTGCGCCAAGGAACTCGCTTGGCACAGGTAAGCTCCTCGCATCGATTAGGAAGTGAGGGATACGAACGACTCGCAAAGCGTAGTTCCCTCCATCCTCCTGCACTACAACAGAGCCGCTGCGCCGCGCGTCTCCATGCGCTGCGTGAGCGGATCCAGGCACGATTCCTGGACGCTACGGGCGGAGCCGGTGGGGCCGGCCTACGCTCCGATATGCTCGGGCGCTTACTGCTCGTAGGAACCACCGGCTTAACGGATGGTCGCTTGGTTCCTCCTGTTGGAGCCGTCACAGTCGGACGCTGCGGATCTCGCCCTGCGGTTGGGTTCTCGAACCTCGACAGGGTCGCACGAACCGTCGCCAGGCTCACTCGCGAAGAGGGGGTATCGAGTCGACGAACGTTCTCGGCAACGACAGGCCACTGGCCAACGTTGTCGCGAAGCTCAAGCGTTCTTGCGCGCACCCCAGCGAGTACCCGCAGGTCCTCTGCGTTACGGTCCCACGGGCGCGTTCCGGCGTTACGGAGCACAGCGTCCAAGGTTTGTGCAGCGGGCTGCTCCTGCGGTGTATCTCCACCCACCCGTTGTGTCGCGACGTTCTGGGACTTCAGGTTCGTCAGCCCAGGGGCGATGTTGTCGAGCATGAAGACCTTGCTCTCGTCATCTATCCTCTGTGCATAGACCACCGTTGGCTTACGGGTACCGCTCGGGCCGCTCAGGTAGACGTTTCCGATGATGTCCACGAAGGTCGGCTTGTTCGAATTGTCCAGGTCAGTCAGGTTGGTGATGTTCCACGAAGAAGAACCTCCCCAGCCGTAGACCACGTTTCCGATCATCTCGCCGGTCGTGTCGAACTTCCACCTGACGTTGCGATCGTTGTTCGCTGCGAAGAGGTTTCCGACGAAGCTCACGTCACGCGATCCTTCGCCGACCAAGCTACCCATGCTGTGAGGGCCCTTGGGGTGAATTGAATCGTAGAGTGCCTCAGCGATAATTGAGTCCTCGATGCGTACGTTGGAAACCGGTCCGTAGGTCGAGAAGTTCTCGTCCACGCCCCACGAGACGGAGAGATTACGAAGAGTGACGTTCTTCGCAGCGGATGTTTGTACGCTCAGCGAATCTCTCTCGCTCGGCTTTGGGCCGCTCTTGGCGTCACCAACTCGGATCGCAAGGTGTTCGAGGGTAACATTACGCGCCTTGACCTTCACGCCCGCTCCGGTAATAAGGATTCCTGGTGAGGGTGCGGTCTGTCCCGCTACTATCAGGTCGGGTTGGTCGATCTCCATCACCTTCGATAGCTGTATGCGCCCTGAGGTTTCGAAGACACACACCCGCGGATATGCCTGTGACACGCAATCTCGCAGGGTTCCTGGGCCGGTATCGGCGAGAGATGTCACCTTTATGAATGTCACCAGCTCCGGCATCGGCTGCGCCGATGCGGCAGATGGGAATACTACTGATGCGAATACTATTGATGCGGATATTACTGAACCCAGGAGGAAAGCTCTCAATTTCATATGCTCAAACAACCTTTCTCGAAAAACGTGTCAGCCTTCAGTCCTTCGCGGAGCAATCGACACAAGAACCGCGCACGATCTGCACCGGAAGTGAGCTCAGGCTAAGACAGCTTTTCGCGCGCGGTACAGGCAAGCGGCTAAAAAAAAATCCATGATCGAGATCACGCTGTAAGCGGAAGGGTCCGCCGCGTGTAATTGGTGTGCTCGTTATCTTGCAGACTCCGGTACACCGTGTTTCGTAACGCACTCGAATGATTGCAGTAGTGGCAGCTGCTCGAAATGTCGAGTTTGGCAGCAAGTCTGTGCGCGTCTTCGGATATACCGTGACACCACCGAGAGCGCTTACAGATTACCGATGTTTGGAAACGAGATCGGAGGGGCTCGAGTCGCAGACGGTTTGCGAGAGGGTGGTTGAATTTTTATGGTGACGCGGTTCGTACGGGCAGTGGCGGCACCCTGAGCCGCAGCATCTGCCGCGTGCGATGTGGTGGATCTCGGTGAATACGACGAGGCCTGTCACGGGATCGATGTACGATTCATCGCGCCTCTGACAGGCCTTCCGGTGTAGGAGAGCTATCTCTTCCGATTCGCCCGGACTCATCTAGTTCTACAGGGTAGGATAATCGGTGTATCCGCGGTGATCGCCACCGTAAAAGGTTGCTTGATCGGGCTCGTTGAGCGGAGCGTTAGTTTTGAAGCGCTCAACCAGGTCCGGGTTCGAGATGAACGGCACCCCGAACGCGACGAGGTCTGCGAGTCCTTCGCTTACGACCTCTACGGCGCGTTCCTTGGTAAATCCTCCGTTGACGATCAGTGGACCGGAGAACCACGAGCGCACCTGTGCGAGGCTCACGTGGATCACGGGATCGGTGCCCATGCGCTCGACGTAGTGTAGGTAGCCCACTTTGCGTGCAGAGAGCCCGTCGATAGCAGCCTTGAAGGTCACTGCGGGATTAGAGTCACTCATATCGTTGAAGATCCCGTTAGGTGAGAGGCGAACGCCGACTCGGCTGGGCTCCCATTCTTGCAGCACGGCGTCAGTTACCTCGAAGAGGAACCGACAGCGATTCTCTACACTTCCGCCATATCGATCTGTTCGCTTGTTCGTTCCGTCGCGCAAGAATTGGTCGATTAGATAGCCGTTGGCACCGTGAATCTCCACACCGTCGAAGCCAGCTTCGCGAGCGCAGCGGGCGGCGTGGCGATACGCAGCGACTACCTCTCCGATCTCACCCTCGGTGAGCGCGCGCGGGGTCTCGAACGGCTTTGGCCCCTGGTAGGTGAATACCTCACCTGAGCCGGGTTTTATCGCAGAGGGGGCGACGGGCGCTGCGCCGTTAGGTTGGTACGATGGGTGCGAGATCCGTCCTACGTGCCACAGCTGAAGAACGATAGCTCCACCAGCCTCATGCACCGCTGCCGTTATCTTCTTCCACCCTTGGACATGCTCGGGGGTGTAGATACCCGGGGTGAGGGGATATCCCTGTCCGCTCTGCATCACCTGTGTCGCTTCGGTGATGATCAAACCTGCAGAGGCGCGTTGGGTGTAATAGGTTGCCATCAAAGGTTGAGGGACCCCTGCTTGATCGGCCCTGTTGCGCGTCATAGGGGCCATCACAAGCCTATTCTTGAGGGATAATCCCCCTAACTGGAAGCTCGAAAAGAGGATCGATGTGTCTGTCATGAGATCTGGCTCCTACATCCTTCTCGACGTCTGTGATGTCGTTATCTGTCGGGACCGCATGCTCTCACGTTCCATATGCGAGGGAAAGAGCTTCTAGATCCTCGATTTGATTGACCCTTCGAAGCACGGTATTCTATTAGCTTCTGGTTAGCTCCCGGCTTTCCTGTGCTCTTTTACAATCGAATTTGAGAGATGCAGCTTTCACGCGCTCGCTGGCGAGGTATGCGCTGACGAGTGGGTGAAAGCTGTTACTGAGTCTTATGTAAAAGGTTTTGAACAACGACCCCTGAGCTGCCTCATGAGGTGATGCAGGGGTTGTTGTTTCTCTGTTCCCCGTAAAGGAGTACGTCAATGAAAGTGATCGTGGGCGCGGCCCTGCTGGGTTCGCTTGCTGCTTCGTCAGCAGTGGTTGTGTATCGAAAATCAAAGTCGTGGCGCTTTCGGAGGTTTCTGCGAAAATTGCCACACGTGCCTCAACCGACGGTCGTAGGTTGGGTACGTAACTTGACACTCGATCAGGGCATCGCCCTTAGAAAAGTGCTTGAGAGCGAGGAGCTTTCAACGGAAAAGAAGCTTGAATTGTGCGAGCTCCTCATGGAGTTTGGGCAGTTCACGCGCATCATGAAGCCGGACTATTTAGTTCGGCTGATGTTGAAAGTCGAGCCCTCGGCTCAGGCTAAAGTTGTGGAGATGGCACTTCGGTTCGCAGAGGCCGAAAGGACCGGTGTGAAAGAGATCGTCGAGAGGTTTGATCGCGTTAACGATCCGGCCCTTGTCGAGATTCTTTTGACCGGTATTGCAAACATTGCTGGGGCGATTCCACCTAGCCGTAATTGGCATGCGAACCTGCCCTCTGATGCCGAGCGAGTTCTCGTCATCAAGCAGATCGCGTACTTACTGGCTCACAACGAAGAGGCCGTGCGCCAAGTTGCCGCAAGGCTTCTTGGTTCGACACTGAAAGACGGTCTCGTCTGCGCGGAGGGGATCTTTATGGAACTCCTTCGGGACCGCAGACGCGAGGTCAAGATGCTTGTCGCGCAGTTGGTAGTCGAAAACCAGGCGACGCTCAGAGCGGCCATGTGCTGCGTGCGAGCCTCGTTGTATGATCTTCCGCCAAGTATACGAGCGAGAGTCTGATTCCGGGGAGGTTGTTATTTTTGAGGTGACTCAGTAACAGCTTCCCTGCTTTCAGCTCGCCCGCCCGCAGATATTCGATAGAGTGCCATGACCATGCTTCTCTCCCTCGCGCACGTTCCTGCGCTATGATCCCTAAAAAAGGGTTGCAGGGAGATTCTCAAATGAGTAGACACACGATGGCTGCGCTCTCCGACACCGAAAAAAATGTCCGAGATGTCCTCGAACAAGCAGGGCCTCCCCATTTCGATTCCTGGGCGAGCTTCAATCACTATTGCCGACACCTGCTTGACCTGTGGCGCTCCTGCTATTCGCCCGGTATGCCGAGCGGTGAGCAGTTCATCGTGCATTGGGAGGCGATCCGAGCCAACGCCCCGCGCACGATTCGAACTCCGTGGGGAGGCGTGCATGTTACGATTACACAACTTCCGAATGTCGAGCAGTACGTGGTCGTTGAGGGGGGACGATATACGGCCCTGGAGAAGCATCTGGAAAGGGTCGAGACGTTCCTCGTACGTGACGGAGTCGGTGTGCTGGTATATCGACCCGTTTCGGGTGGGGAGATGCAGGCAGACGCGATCTCGCCTGGTTACTCGATTACACTTCTACCGGAACAGGAGCATGCGATCATCGCCTTAGAGGATCTCCTGTTGTACGAGCGGATCACCGACGTCAAGGGTGAGGACGAGGGTAGGGTTGTCATCTTCGATGCTCTTCAGTAGGAAAGCAAACCCATCCGCAGCTGCCCTGACAGGAATCATCTCACGCCGCGAGCCGCTCAACTACAACAGAGTAGAATCTAGACACGGAGGATTTCATGGCAGCAACCTATCCAACAGGATCAACTACCGACACATCGACGATGACCACAGTTGTTGGGGTCTTGGCGCTCATAGCGATCATCGCACTCGTGTATTTCATATCGCGTGGAGCAAAAGCGCCCGCGCCAGGAACTACCCCGGAGCGTCCGGCCACCGAGCAGTCTCAGCGTGAGGGACAGGCTCCTGAGGCAGTACCTGCGCCGAATCGGTAGGAGTATTGTTTGCCCTCCCATGCAAGGCGCGTTGTCGTTGAGGGTTCTAATATCTGCGGACGGCGGGGACGCCGTCCCTCCTAGGGACGATTGTGTTTCTCGGTAGAGATGTTGTTCGCCCTCCCACGCAATGCGCGTTGTCGTTGAGGGGTCTAATATCTGCGGACGGCGGGGACGCCGTCCCTCCTAGGGACGATTGTGTTTCAAGGAGGGACGGCGTCCTCGCCGTCCGCTTCGCTGAGGATCGGCCCTCGTCAGAAGCTCTTCGACTCCCCAGGTGCTAGCTCGATAGCTTCGATCCCTAAGGACGAACACTCGCCTGCGAACTCCTCATAGGTACCCGTAAGGAGACCGAAGGTCTTGTAATGGATAGGTACCGCGTAGGAGCAGCCGATCAGAGATGCAGCTCGCGCCGCTTCGACCGGGCCCATCGTGAAGTGGTCGCCTATCGGCAGGAGCGCTACATCCGGTTTGTACATCTCTCCTATAAGCTTCATGTCGCTGAACAGCGCCGTGTCGCCTGCGTGGTAGACACACCACGAGTCAGAAGAGAGGAGCACCCCACACGCCTCGCCTGCATACAACGTTCCCTTCTCCTCAGAATCGTACGAGCTCGAATGGAGCGCATGCGTGAGGCGCACGTGGAGATCTCCAAGCTTGACGCTGCCCCCCTTATTCATCGGGATCACAGAATCCGCGGGAACTCCCTCGCCGATCATAATCATCGCGAGCTCGTACGTGGCTGCGAGTTTCGCACCACTCTCGCGAGCGACACGTACGGCGTCGCCAGCGTGATCCGAATGGCCGTGCGAGAGGACGATAAGGTCGAGCTTTCCGGGATTAAGGAGCGACTTCGGGCAGAGCGGGTTTCCTTTGAGCCACGGATCGATGGCGATCTTCTTTCCGCCACACTCGACGAACACAGCCGAATGGCCCGCGTAGGTGATAGTTTTCTCTTTCATCCTGTCTCTCCTCTCTATGTTGGTTTCGTAAGTTCAAATCTCCATTCGCGCGCTTCCGCCATCGCTAGGGGCGAGTAGTTAACCACGCCATCTGCGAACGCTATCTCTCCGCGAGCGATCATGGAAAGCGTCCATGGGTAAAGCTTGTGTTCTACGGAGAGAACTCGCGCGCTCAAAGTATCGGGATCATCCGTTGCGAGGACTTCGACCGAACCCTGAGCAACGATGAGACCCGTGTCGATCCCAGCATCGACCAGGTGCACGGTGCACCCGTGGCGCTTCTCGCCAGCTTGGAGGACTCGCGTGTGGGTATCGAGCCCCGGATAAAGCGGTAGCAGAGAGGGGTGTATGTTGATGATCCGTTCGGGGAATGCCTCGATGAATGCGGGGTGAAGCACCATCATGAAGCCTGCGAGCGCTACGAAGTCTGGGGTTGTGTCACGCACCGCGTCGAGAACACCGCGCTTGAAATCGCTTAAGGTCGGGAAGTCGCTCCTTAGCACAGTGCGCGTCGGAATGCCGTGCTCGCGAGCGATGGCTAAACCACCCGCATCTGCGGAATTGGAGAGCACCGCCGTGATACGGTACCCTCGTGCGTTCTCGATTAAAGCTTTCAGGTTGCTCCCGCGCCCCGATATCAGTACCGTTACTGAGCGATCCGAAGTCATGTTTTTCCGCATCGTAAATGGGATACGAGCGCTGCCGGAGATTCCGGTTTTGCGCCTTCTTGGTAACACTATGAGATCACCCTACTTCTTGCCAATCCTTGTGAGCGTTTTCGCATTGATAACTCTAGCCGGAGGGCACGCACGTGCTGACGAGGCTGGACTGCAGGAGGCCCCGGGGAGTTTTACTCCTACCTCAAAACAATACGACAAGCGGCTTCCCCCCGTTCTTCCGGGCGAGGAGGTTGTGACCGAAGGGGGACAAAAGATGAGGGTCTGGTCTAGTTCGGGTCCGGTGCCGGTCAATCCTCGACCCACTCCGCAGACCTACAACGGGGGGATGCCTGGGCTGATCCTGGATGGGCGGAGAGAGCCACATGTCCCGGGGCAGTTTCAGCGCTAGCTTGGACCGCGGAGCTTCCGCTCCGCTTGCTAGCAGCATCGATGATTCCGGCATAAGGCGGACTGGAAAGTCCGCGGTCCGGCTGTGGGCGCTGGTGCTCCCTGGACCGCGGAGCTTCCGCTCCGCTTGCTAGCAGCATCGATGATTCCGGCATAAGGCGGACTAGAAAGTCCGCGGTCCGGCTGTGGGCGCTGGTGCTCCCTGGAACGCGGAGCTTCCGCTCCGCTAACCGATAGCATCGCGACTCGAATATAAGGCGGACTGGAAAGTCCGCGGTCCGAGTTGCTTGGGTTTAAGGAGTCTCAACGCTCTTGCCAACCCACGCCGCGTATCGCTCCGAAACGAACGACGCCGGTAGTACAACGAACTCCGGCGTATCATACGGGTGATGTTCGAGTATCGTTTTCTCGAGGAGCTCGACCCGCGCCGTTGTGCTCTTGATGATCAGCAGCACCTCCTCGTCGATGCACAGCGAATCCTCCCAGTGATACACAGACTGAACCCCTGGGAGGATATTCACACAGGCCGCTAGCTGAGCCGCAACTACCTGTTTTG
>JBILEW010000053.1:0-24392 GCA_044351885.1 Bdellovibrionota bacterium | reverse complement strand
CTTGCGATGAAGCTCGAGGGGCTCACACGGCACACCTCGATGCATGCGGCAGGGGTCGTGATTGGGGATCGTCCGTTGAGCGATCTCCTGCCGATGATGGTCGACAAGGACGGCAACGACCTTACGCAGTACTCGATGACCTACGTGGAGAAGGTCGGCCTGGTGAAGTTCGACTTCCTTGGACTGAAAACCCTCACGGTGCTGCACACTGCGGTTAAGATCATTCAGGAGAGCCGAGGGGTCTCGATCGATCTCAATACCCTGCCGTTGGATGATCCAAAACCTTATTCATTGCTCTGTGCCGGTAACACAACGGGCGTCTTCCAGCTCGAGTCGAGTGGTATCACCGAGATGGTGGTCAGGCTCAAGCCGAGCTGCTTCGACGATATCGTGGCTATCTTGGCCCTCTACCGACCAGGACCACTTGATGCCGGCATGGTGGACAGGTACATCGAGCGCAAGCACGGTCGTGAGCAGATCGTCTATCTACACCCGGTGATGAAGGATATCCTTGCCGATACGTACGGCGTCATCCTGTACCAAGAGCAGATCATGCAGCTCGCCCGTGCGTTGGCAGGGTACTCGCTCGGTGAAGCGGACCTGCTCCGTAAGGCGATGGGTAAAAAAGATCCCGAGGAGATGGCGAAGCAGAAGGGGCGCTTCGTCGGAGGTGCGGTCGAGCGAGGTATCGACAAGCGTTTGGCGGACGAGATCTTCCAGCAGATGGAGACCTTTGCTCGATACGGCTTCAACCGAAGCCACACTGCAGCGTACGCTCTCGTGTCGTTCCAGACGGCGTACCTCAAGGCGCACTACGGTGTGGAGTTCATGGCGGCGCTCATGACGCACGACATGGAGGACAGCGACAAGACCTTCAAGAACTTCAACGAGTGCCGTCGAGGAAAGATTCAGGTTCTTCCGCCGAACGTAAACGAAAGCTCCGCGGGATTCACGGTCAGGGGAGACAAGATACTCTTCGGGCTCGAAGCGGTGAAGGGTACAGGTGAGAAGGCTGTCGATGCCATTGCATCAGCCCGCAAGGAGGGTCCATTTGCCGATCTCGAAGATCTCATCTCACGCGTCGATCTGCACAGTGTGAACAAACGCGTTTTCGAAAATCTGATCAAGAGCGGTGGTTTGGATTTCTCCGGTACGAGTCGGCGTGAAATGCTCGAGAGGCTCGAAGATCTCTTGAAGGCCTTCTCCTCTGCGAAGAACGTAGACCCGAATCAGATGTCGCTCTTCGGAGCTGCAACGACCAAGCCGGTCGTTCCCAAACGCTTCACGACGCTTCCTGAGTGGCCGGTCAATCAGAAGCTGGCTTTCGAGCGTGAGGCGCTCGGTTTCTACATATCGGGACATCCGCTCGAGAAGTTCCGAGGGGACCTCAAGCGCTTAGGCGCGTTGACCACGAGCGATGTGAAGGCTCAAAAGGTCAAAGAGGTGCGCTTGGGCGGTGTCATAACCGCCCTCAAGCTCAAGAATACCAAGAAGGGAGACCGGTACGCGACCTTTGCGCTGGAGGACTGGCTCGGCACGATAGACTCGATCGTCTGGCCCGACACCTATCGACTCGTGCAGAATCTGCTCGTGGCAGACGACCCCGTGCTGGTGACCGGCAGAGCTGATGTGACCGAAGAGCGCTGCGCGCTGATAATCGACAAGATGGAGTCCCTGATCGCCTTGCGTGACAGGAGTGCCACGCAGGGGGTGCTCATGTTGACCGGGCGGGACGACATCGAGCGCGATCTTCCCAAGGTGCAGTCGATCTTCCAGAAGCACTTGGGAACCTGTCCGGTTCGTGTCCGGCTACAACTCGATACGGGCGAGGTGGCGATGGTTTTGCGGGACGGGTCGAATTCTCCGGTTTGTGTGGTGCCGTCAGAAGCGCTATGTGAAGAGGTTGAACAGGTGTTTGGACGTCCTGTGCTGACCTTTTTGTGAGGTGGGTGAACGCCATGCGTACCCGAGAAAGTTTCCTTCCTCCGCTGTGGGTTTTGACCTGTGTCACGATCCTCCTGTTGGGATGGATCGTTTTCCAACTCAAGGAGTTGGTGGTGCTGCTGGTGCTGGGATACTTCCTAGCGTACGCCATTGATCCGATCCTCTCGTATCTCGAGAAGCGCGGGGTACAGCGCATGCTGGGGATCTTTCTGGTGTTTGCGGTGGTGCTCGGAGGTTTGGTGCTGTTGGGCGTGACTGCGATACCGACCGTGGTCGACGAGTCGAAGCGTCTCAGCGAAAACCTCAATCACTACGTCGAAGTAGGTAAGCAGCGTCTTGGGCCGCTCCTCGACAGCGTTCGGGGCTATCTGCCTGAGGGCATTCGCGACAGTCATGACGTCAACGAAGTGATATCCTCGCTCCCTTCTCTGCTGTCGAACATCAGTGGTGAAACGATCAAGGGGATAGGTCGGGCGGTCCTGGGCACCGTTTTGCAAGGGTATTCGATCACCCTGACCCTGGTGAACATCGCGCTCCTGCCGTTCATCGTGTACTATCTGGCGATCGATCTCCCGCAGATCCACCGTTTTTTTCTCACCGTCTTCCCAATTACGCGCCGAAAGAAGGTCTCTGAGATCTTCGGTGAGATTAACACGTACGTTTCGTCGTTCGTGCGCGGCCAGGTGATCGTGTGCAGCATCCTGTTCGTGCTTTATGCGATCGGGCTCGGCTTCGTGGGCGTAGATCTGTGGCTCTTGTTGGCCTTCATATCGGGGTTCGGTAACCTGATACCGTACGTAGGATTTGTAAGTGGTATCTGCCTCAGTTCGCTGATGGCGCTGGTGACGTTTGGGGATATGACGCACGTGCTGTATGTGTGGGGAGTATTCGCGACGGTTCAGGCGCTCGAAGGCACTGTGATAACGCCGCGGGTACTTGGAGATTCGGTCGGACTATCGCCCCTCGTCATAATCCTTGCACTCTTTGCTGGTGGTCAGCTCTTCGGTCTTCTGGGGATCTTTCTGGCTGTTCCCGCGGCGGCCACGCTGCGAGTTTTGACGCGACACTCGTACGAATGGGTGCTCGATAGGTAAAGGACCTGTGATGGATATTACCCCAGCAGTGAAGAAACTTGTCTCTCTCGCACTCGAGGAGGATCTCGCCTTCGGTGATATTACCGCCAATCTCGCCGTTCCTGAAGAGCGTGTCTCGAGGGCCACTGTAGTAGCGCGCCAGAGGCTAGTCGTCTGCGGTCTTCCGGTCGTACACGCTGTGGTTGAAGCGGGGGGATGGCCCATAAAGGTCGATATCCGTCATCGCGATGGGACGGTCGTCGAGAATGAGACACCGCTCCTCGAACTTGAGGGCTCCACGCGTGCGTTGCTCGCTGCAGAGCGGACGATCCTCAACTTTCTGCAGCGCCTGTGTGGCGTGGCTACTTTTGCTCGGGAAGTTTGTGGTGCAGCGGCGGGATTGACCATTCTCGATACGCGCAAGACGATGCCTGGCTGGCGCTATCTCGACAAATACGCAGTGCGAACAGGGGGTGCTAAGAATCACCGCTTCTCGCTCAGTGACATGATCTTGGTGAAGAACAACCACATAGATGCGCATCCGCGAGGAATGAAGGGTGCTCTCGGTGACGTCGTAGCGGGTAAGCCGCCGTACATGACGTGGGAGGTTGAGGTGCGTAACCTCGAGGAGCTTCGTATAGCGCAGGAGTTCTCTCCCGACATCATCATGCTCGACAATTTCTCGGACGATCTCATTCGGCAGGCGGTAGAGATAGTAAAGGCGCGAACGCCGCGCCCGCTGCTGGAGGTTTCGGGCGGGGTGACCAAAGAGCGCTTGGCGACCTTGGCAACGCTGGGTATCGACGCGGTGTCGATAGGGGCGCTGACGACACGGGCTCCAAATGTAGATATATCGATGCGGATCTCCTGACGTCGCATGTTCGAAGAGCTCACCATTCCTGGATATGACACGGTGCGTGTGTACGAAGAGGTATCTTCGACGATGGATATCGCACGTACGTTGTCCGAGGCTCGCGGTAGTTCGCTGGTCGTGGCTCGGCGCCAGAGCGCAGGGCGCGGGCGTCAGGGGCGAAGTTGGCGCTCGTCTCAATCGGCTTTCATGGGAACCTTCGTCCTGTGTACCGATCTGCCGACGTCTGCGTTGTCCGGATACTCCCTTGCCGTCGGTGTGGCGATTGCCGAGGCGATTGCTCGGTTGGGAGGACGTCTCCAGCTCAAATGGCCAAACGATCTCGTGGTCGTGCGTGACGGGGAGCTGTGCAAGATGGGAGGGATCTTGATCGAGGTCGAAGAGCGTTCGACGTTCCGGGCCGTGCTTATAGGGCTCGGACTCAATGTTGATGAGTCTCCGCAGGATATCTCCAACGCTAGCTCCCTGCGGGAAGCCTTCGATATGCAGACCTCCGTACAGGATCTAATATCTCCGCTCGCAGCATCGCTGCTCGATGCGCACACGAGGTTTAGTATCGAAGGAGGCTTCGCCGCATTCCGTCAGAGTTGGCTCGGACGCTCGTGCTTCGCAGTGGATCGGAGTCGGCTGAAGATTGATCTCGGGCGCGAAGTTGTCGCGGGGACCTTTCAGGGTGTCGATGCGAGTGGCGCACTCCTTCTTGCGTCTGAGCACGGTCCGCGAGTCGTCCATTCGGGGCATGTGTTGGAGATGCGGCTGTAAAGAGTCCGGCATAAGAGATCAAGCGCTGATGCCTAAGGAGGCGAGGTAAAACCTAGCGCTCCACCACGTGCTCGTGCACGTGAACGTAAACGTAAACGTAAACGTACCCGGAACAAAAACATCAAGATGTTCGAGCACGTGCACGTTCACGTGCTAAGTACAAAAGCGAAACCGGCGTAAGCTTTGCCTCCCACGCGTGACGTGATGTTGTTGTTTTAGGAAAGCTCAGCCAGAAGTGCCGTGATGGTATCGGAAAAAGTGCGAGGGGTGGTCGGTACGACCACTGCGCCTAGGGCTCGAGCATGAGCCTCAAAGGCGGCGTTTTCGCCGGGGCTGTCCGCTATTGAGACTACGTAGAGCACCGTCTGAGTCCGATTCAAATGTCGTGGGATCCTCTGCTTGAGCTCGTTGAGCGCCGTCACGGTCGAGGTCTCCCGTCCACGGGTCAGCACGATGATCGTTTTACCTTTGTCCCGAATATCGGGCTCGCTCGCGAATTCGAGGGCTTGGAGGACGCAATCGCCAAAGGCAAATCCTCCGGAGACTCGCAGCTTGTCCAGAGCCTCGACGGCAGTTTTGGGGTTGTTCGTGGATCTCACCAAAAGTTCGGGAGTAGTCGAACACGACATGACGGAGGTCGAAAAGGGTAGCGTAGTGGTCTCCCGAAGTTTTTGTGAGAGGAGTTTTCGAGCGGAATCAAGAAGGCTGCGCTCGACAGTCATCGAGGTGTCGAGGATTAAGGAGGTCCAGCTCTCGCGTTGTAGGTTGTTGCGAGAATTCAAAAGTCCCTCAAGGGACGAGGGCGAGATCTGTTCACTGGCGGGGCGGCCTGGGCGCCGTTCCGAAAAGCCGGCAGCTTCGATGAGCGGGGTTACGTGCGCGCTCATGAGAAAACCCCGCGCGAGCCTCGCTGCCTGCTGGCTTCGGGGAAGAGAGTGGGGAGATTCGATGATACACAGAGGAAAGTCGAGATCGAAAGGCGATACGGGGACCACGGACTCCGATATCTGGGCTCCCGGAAACCGCTTGGCGAATCTGCGAAGCTGCTGTCGAGTAGTCAAGGCGAGGATCGGTACGCCCCCCTCACGACTCGTCAACCAATCCAGCATCACCTGATCGTCGGCGAACTGGTGAATTGTCCGCCTAGCGAGCCCTTGCAACCTCGCTGAGTGCGCTGCGAGCGCATCGGTACCCAGTTCTGGATAGCTAACGCCAGTGGCCGCCGATCCCAGCATGATCAGGGCTGCCAGCCCAGAAGGGGAGAGGACCGGGTGTCCCGTCGCGAGGGTAGCCTCCGGGATGTTCGACCTCTGGTCTTGTTCCAGAAAGAGGGAAAGGTTTGTCGCCCGGTCTTCCGAACCGAAGGCGAAGGAGTCCAGTGGGCGATAGACAAACGCAGGAGCCGTAAAGAAGAGTGACTCGCATGAGCTCTGTTCTCCGCCCTCATGTTCGAGCTGGACTTTGGCTCTCTTGAGCTCTAGCGTCGATGGAGCGATCCAGAGAAATGATTCCTTGGGATGCTGCCCGAGGAACGTGTGCATGCCCATAGTGGTCGCACTCACGGGAGTGAGTTTGATGACTGCGCCATCTCCTAAGGTGTTTCGCACCTTGTTGAAGGCATCGCTAGCGCTATCGGCAAAATCTTTGGTTTCCGGGGTGAAGAGCAATGGTACCGAAATCTCCGCGACTGGGCCGGCCGTTGGGGCAGGGGAAGGCGGCGATTGTTCACCATCCGAGCATCCGATCGCCAGGACGAGCGTACACAACGAGATCGTTCCAACCCGTTGCCACACGTTTCGGATGGTCATGGGGCAGTCCCTCCTGAACTGCCACCACGGCTTCTGCGCCCGGCGCTCCTGAGTAGCTCTATGGTGCGCCGTTGCCAGTCGCGCGCCTTCATCAAGGGAAATCCGATGTAGTCCCCGGGGTCGGAGATGTTTTCAGTAATTACGGAGCCGCCACCAAGTCGCACTCCCTTACAGATCGATATGTGATCGGCCACGCCCACTTGGCCTCCCAAGACTACACCATCTGCGATAGTGGTGCTTCCAGCGATTCCAACCTGTCCACAGATGATGCAGAAGGATCCGATCCTCGCGTTGTGACCGATCTGCACCAAGTTGTCGATCTTGGTGCCACGCCCGATCACGGTAGAGCCGACGGCGCCGCGATCAATGCATGAGTTGGCCCCAATCTCGACATACTCTCCTATCTCCACCCTTCCGACTTGCGGAACCTTTCGAAGTCCGAGCGTCTTGTCCGGGACGTAGCCGAAGCCGTCAGCACCGATTACAGTGTTGTTGTGCACGGTGCAGTGCGAGCCGAGGATTGAGCCCTCTCTGACGACGACGCCGATATGCAAGACGGTAGATTCCCCGATTGTCGAACCTTCCGCGACGTGGACGTTCGAATGCAGCACGCACCGTGGGCCGATGACGACGTGTGGTCCAATGACACAGAAGGCGCCTATCGAGGCGGTGGAATCGATCGTAGCCGTCGGATCAATGATCGCACTCGGAGCGATGCCTACAGGGACTGTCTGCTCTTCGAAGAAGAGTGGGATTGCGTCGAGAAAAGCGGTATGGGGCTCTTTGACTACGATAAGGGAGGCCGCTTCAACTGAGAGATCGGGGGGAAGTCCGCCCTCCTGAACGAATGCTATCGCCCCCTTGAGGTTCGAGATGAAGCCAACGAGCGCTCGTGAGCTCTGTGCTCGGATGAAGGTCAGGTGATCTTCGCGAGGATCATCGAGGGTGCACAGACCGCGCACTACGCGATCGGAGTTGCCAATGATACGACCTCCGGCACGCTCGCAGATAGTTGTTAGAGGATATGTCGATGCACGCACACGCATCCCTTGATTGTACCGCACGGCGAGGAAACGGAAAGTCTCTTTGATGTGTAATGTCGCGTTTGCGTGGCGTCGAAGAGGAGCAGATGGAGCTCTGCTCAAGTGCTCACCGCGTCCGTCGTGGTGGTGTCGTGGCGACCGAGCGCGACTTCGTATTAAAAAAAATGGCACTTACTCATTTCGGAGTAAGTGCCCCCAGTTTCGGTGGACTCCACTCTCGTGACAGCTAGCCATTCGGGAAGCTAAGTACATGGGGAGGGATTTGATGGCTAGCCCCCAGACAGTGACGTCTTACATCCTATAATGCGCGAGAATGTTGTTTGGGTCAATAAAACAATGCTGCGTCGGTAGACTTTCGTATACGGAAATCTCGGAGCGGAATCTCTTCGGAGTGCGCGCCCTGCTCAAGGAACGACTTACGAGTTGCGCCCCTCGAAGATGATCTCGCGCTTGCTGGTCTTCCAAACTTTGCCCTTCACTGTAGACTGCCGCGGTTTTGCGAGGAGGGCTTCGGTTTCTTCGTAGCTTCCTTTGGGCAGATGCCACATCCAAGTGGAGTTGTTCAGAGTGAGCTGTTCGAACTGCCCGTAAAACTCTGCGTTCGACTCCGTAGTTCTGCCATCCACTCCAGCCGGGGGAAGGTGGTCGAAAGTTGCACGCGCCTCGGCGTCGGTTGGGAAGTCGGCGCCTCTGCGCAGAGCATCGATCCAGTAGGAAGAGGCTCTCCAAAGAGAGACCTCCGGGATGACCTCTATTAGTTCGTGACGTAATTTGCCGCTCGCGAGTGCTGCAGCCAGCGCTATCTGCGGGCCGAATCCGAGCTGCTGAAGGGTCATAGCCCCGACCTGATACGGCTCGCATCCGTAAAACTGGAGCGCTTTCTGGCGTGAATTTTCATCAGATTCTTCCGACCGCCAGTCCGCGAACCGCTGCACGTCGTGGGCGAGCAGCACTGCGAGTCCTGCATTGTGCGAGAAGCCCATCAAGGCACCCCCTGCAGCACCGATATCCGGAGCGATGCATCCGAAATGATATCCCACCTCGATAGCCGTCATCATCTCTCGAAATAGCGGGGTCCAGAGAGCCTGGGGCGGTCGCTGCATGAGTGCCGCTCTGCATACGAAGTTAACCGCCACTATGACCGATGAAAACTGTACTCCCAAGACCGACACGGCGCGCTCTACGTCTGCTGGAGTTTCCTGTTCACCCTGAGCCGTCATCTGTGCGGCTCGTATCAGGGAACGAGGGCACGAGCCTGGAAAGCCTATTCCGTGCATGAAGTCCTTAGTCTCGTAGAGTCCAGACCAACTGTTCTTCACGAGCGCGGGCAGCACGGTAGGGATATCGAGAGTCGTTCTGACCAGCTCGAGAGCGCACCTCCACGAAGGGTCGCTCTCCTGGGGAATGATGTGTAGCTCCTGCTGAGTCATGGCGCGTGCTAGCCCCTTCATCTTCACACCGTAAAAGAGCGGCAGAAGCAGGCGACTTCTTGAGGAAACCGAACACTTACTCGCTTGGAGCCGCCGATTTAGGAGAATCCACCAGGCTGGTTTCGGTACTCTCGTCAGGCTGGCGTGGTGCTACCCACCAGGCGATAGCGATACTGAGGCCATACAGGGCCAAGAGCGGTCCGGCCATCAGAATCTGAGTGAAGACGTCTGGCGGAGTGAGTACCGCTGCTACGATGAATATGAGCACGACGGCGTGACGGAACCAGTCGAGCAGGAATCGGTGATCAATCACGCCGGCTCGCGCGAGAAAGAAGGTCAACAGCGGGAGCTCGAATACCACTCCAAATCCCACGAGCGTCGTGATCGTCATCGAGAGGTTGTCTCCAACTTTGATCGTCGGAGTTACGCCGATTGATTTGAACTCGTCGTAGAAGAAAGAAAAGCTGTAGGGTAGGACGACGCGATAGCAAAACAGCGCACCTCCTACGAAAAGAGCGGTGCTGCACACGACGAATGGAACGAGGAGTCTCCGTTCGTGAGAATACAACCCCGGACTGACGAACGCCCAGAGCTGATAGAAGAGTGCGGGAGACATCAGGATTGCGCCGGCAAACACCGAAACCTTCAACTTGAGAACCCACGCCTCGGCAGGGGATGTTCCGATGAGTGGGCTGTCCCCGAAGGCATTGAAGTACGGGGCACTCAACCACGCGAACAGGGGCGAGGCATACGTGTATGCTGCGATGGCGCCTACTCCAATTAACAGCAAGGAGATGATCAGGCGCTTGCGAAGCTCCCGAAGATGGTCCATTAGGCCCATCTGGAATGAAGCTGGATCGCCTTGTGTACTCACTGAGAGCCCCCCTGGTTTGTGGGTGGGGGCGGCGAATCCGTCGATGACGTATCGGCCTCTGGCGGTGCGGGCTCGCCCGTTGATGCTGCACCTCTTCGGGGATCGATTGACGGGCTGGTCCCCGCCGGAGGTGCTAAGATCTCCGCTTTGAGAGCTTTGAGGCTGCGGGTGTCGGCAATCAGATCTCGCGTGACCTCGTCGGCCGGTGTGTAGACCGAGTTGTAGAATTCACGTCGTACGGCGTCTGAGCCCTTCTTGAGCTCGCCCATGATCTTTCCGAATTGCCGCGCCATTACAGGGAGCTGTTCTGGCCCGAAAAGTATCAGAAGGACGACGAATATGATGATTAGCTCGGTGATGCTAATGCCCATGGCCTACGGTAGGGGTCTTCGTGTTGTCGAGGGGATAATGACAGTATCGAAGAAGGGGTGCAACGGTGGTGCGCTCAATGTTCCCAGGCATATACGGCTTGTGGAGGTGCAGCCCACAATAAGGTGATTAGCACGGGGATTCTTGATAGGAATATGGTCATGAATATAGCCAAGGTTCTCTTTATTTTCGGTGCCGTGCTGATTCTCTTTGGGTTCGCTGCGCTCTTCTTCCAGCGCGTCCCCTGGGTGTACTCCTGGTTCGGTCATCTCCCTGGGGATTTTCGTTACGAGGGCGAGCGCACCTTCGTATACGTGCCGCTCGCGTCCATGATTGTGTTGAGCATAGTGCTCACAATCGTGGTACAGCTCATGCAGCGGTTTCTGCGATAGATTACTTCACCTTGACCACTGTGAGGAGTTGGTAGGCCATTAAGCCCGGAAAGAGCTCTGCGATGCACTTCCGGACCCTGGATAAGCCCCTAAAAACGAAATTGTCCCACACCCAACTTGGGAGAGCGAGCTCCACCGGTTCGATGCTGGCTGATACGGTCTCCTGCGTCGCACCGGGAAGGGAAGCGCATAGATCGCGGAGCCTCCTGCGCGTGAAGAAGAAGAGGTGCGTTTCGTCGAGGATCCCTCGTGAACGGTATTCGAAGCGCCCGAGGAAAAAGAGGGGAAAGCGCACGCTCCAGTGCGCTACGTTCGGAACCGAGATGACCAAGCGTGCTCCGGGCGCCAAGAGAGGTCTAAGCTTTTCTAAAAAATCGAAGGGTTCAGAGAGGTGCTCGAGTAGGTCGAGGAGCAAAACGTAGTCGAACTGTCGTCCTAAGAGTGTTTCTATCGAGGTGTGTACCTCGGTGTACGTATGAACAAGAAGCGGATGTGCCCGTGTATCGATCTCTACTGCGACCAGGTCCGCTGGACCCTCCGGACGAATTATACGACCGATATTTCCCCCTCCGGCTCCGATGTCGAGCACTCGCTTGCCAGCCATGCGGCCCGCGAGCTGTCCTAGTGCCCAGTGGTGACTAGACCCAAAGGAGGGCTTGAAAACGTAACGTTCTTGAGGGGATGCCTCAGCTGGCAGGACCATTGCAGACAACATTGCGGTGTATGCTCCTAGGGCTCTTTAGGCTACACATTCTTTCTTGATCTTTTGCCACATGATACCGTGCTTACGCAATGCGGGCGGTAGTATTCGGGCTACTGCCAGGGATGGCTCCAGGCTCGGTAGTTTAGCGGAACCGGTACATGTACAATCCAGCTCTTCACTTCCATTTCATCGGTATCGGCGGCTCGGGGATGTCTGGGTTGGCGGAGATCCTTCTTACTTCGGGGTTCAAGGTTTCGGGCTCTGACATCAAGGAGAGCGACGTGTCGCGCCGACTTCAGTCGCTCGGAGCTCAGGTCTCCATAGGTCATGCAGCAACCAACATCCCTGCGAGTGCGTCGCTGGTAGTGTATTCTTCAGCCGTTGGTACCACCAATCCCGAGATGCGGGAGGCGAAACGACGGAAGCTTCCGGTCGTACGAAGGGCCGAGGTGTTGGCGGAGTTGATGCGTCTTAAGTACGGCGTTGGGGTAGCAGGGTCTCATGGCAAGACCACTACCACCAGCATGTGCGGAACGATCCTCGATGCAGCCAAATTGGACCCGACGGTCGTCATTGGTGGACAGGTCAAAAATTTAGGCACTGGAGGTCGGCTCGGTAAGGGAGAGTTCCTCGTGGCCGAGACCGACGAAAGCGACCGTAGTTTTTTGCTGCTGAAGCCGACGGTGGCGATCGTGACGAACATCGACGACGAGCACATGAATGCCTATCGCTCGCGTCGTGACCTGGAGGATTCCTTCCGGCGTTTCGTCGACTCGGTTCCGTTTTACGGCTTGGCTATCCTGTGCACCGACGATCCGGTAGTGCGTCAGATCGCAGATGATTGCAAGAGACGGGTGCTGCGCTACGGGTTTGCTGCCGAGGCGGAGTTGCGGGCAACGCACCTGGTTCCTAGCCGACACGGTATGGATTTCACAGTGAGTTACCGCGGCGCGAATCTGGGAGTCTTCCATCTCCCGATGTTCGGGCGTCATCTCGTTCAGAATTCTCTGGCGGCAATCGGTGTAGCGCTCGAGTTCGGAATCCCGGTCGACGTCATTAGAGAGGCGTTGCGGTGTTTCGGTGGTGTCAAACGCAGATTGGAGGTGATGGGAGTAGCGGGAGGTGTAACCGTGATGAACGATTACGGACACCATCCAACCGAGATCCGAGCGAGTCTGCGAGCTATCAAGGAGTGTTTCGGCGACTCAATCGAGAGATTGGTAGTTCTCTTTCAGCCGCATCGTTATACGAGAACCAAAACCTGTTGGGACGAGTTTCTGGGGTGTTTCGATGATGCCGATCTCCTGGTTGTGTCCGAGATCTACGCAGCGAGCGAGCAGCCCCTAGAGGGTGTGAGTGGAGAGTCGCTGTGTGCGGCGATCCGGCACGAAAGAAAACATTTCTACGGTGAGATCGAAAGCGCGTGGGAGGAGGTCGCCAAGATGGCTAGACCGAAGGATCTCGTGCTGTGTCTCGGTGCAGGGTCCGTAGGGGCAGTTCCAGAGCGAATCCTCCAAGCACTGGCGCGTGGCAGTGCTGCGGAGGCAGGAGGCCAGTCTATCGACGGCGCTCCAGGCATCCTTGCAGGAATAACTCAGTGACGATGTGTGCGGTCTCCGACTCGAGCGCCTCTGAGCCTTTGAACTCGGAGTTAATTGCGTGGGCTTCTGAGCGCCTCTCGGGTCGGGTGCGCGAAATGGTCCCGGCCGCGACCCTCACGACCTTTGCAGTCGGGGGGGCGATTCGGGCGGTCGCGACGGTGGAGAGCGTTGAGGAGTTACGGCAAGTAGTGGCGCAGCTCTATCGCGAGCGGCAGTCACTGAGAGTTATAGGTAACGGCAGTAACGTGCTCGTGTGCGATGCAGGGCTCTCCGAATGGGTGGTGCGCCTGGGGAGTGCCTTTAGGAGTTTCGAAAAGATAACAGGAAACGAATTCGAGATCGGTGGCTCTACCGGTCTTATGAGCCTCGCCCGAAAGCTCTCGGACGAGGGCTACTCGGGTTTAGAGTTCGCGGCCGGTATACCGGCTTCGTTCGGGGGTGCCGTGTTCATGAACGCCGGAGCGCATGGAAGTGAGATCGGCGAACGGATCGTCTCCGTCAGTGGAGTCTTGTCGGATGGCTCTGTGCGGACATGGCAGCACGACGAGCTAGCCTGGCGCTACCGCTCCTCAGGTCTGCCTGTCGGGGTGGTAATCACGAGTGCTCGGGTTCGACTCACTCCGGGGGACAAAGCGGCGATAGCGGGGTTGTGCAGAAAGAACCTCGAGCACCGCAAAGCAACTCAGCCACTTTCGCAACCATCGGCAGGCTCTGTATTCAGGAACCCCAGCGCCGAGAACCCGGCGGGGCATGTGCTCGAGAGATCTGGCCTCAAGGGTGAGTGGTGTGGAGGGGCCATGGTGTCGGAGCTGCACGCTAATTGGATCGTGAATCCGAACAGAGAGGCGAGTGCCCTCGATATTCGTACCTTGATGCAACGGTGTCGGGATCGAGCTCGCGAGGTGTGTGGGGTTGTATTGGAGCCCGAGGTCAAGATGTGGGGGTTCTCTGCGCTCGACTAGCAGTACGTGCGGAGATGAGCGAGCCGTTTCGTAGCCGACTGAAAAGTCACAGGCGGTACGATATCCTCAATCGCTGAGTAGCTTTGCCCAGAAGCCACTTTTTTCCTCCTCTTTGAAGATCTGTGAGATGAAACGGCACGCGTCCGTGGTCGTAAAGATGCCGACAGGGGTCTTGTCTCGAACGACGATGACGGCATCGAGTTTCTTCTGGCTCATACGGCGCGCTACCTTGTCGAGAGGCTCGTCCTCTTTGGCCGTGCATGGCTCTGTGAAGCAGAGATCCTTAACGAGGACCTTGCCGTCGAAGGTGCGATTCCTGTACGCGTTTCTAGCAACGACGATGTCGCGGTCGGAGATGAGTCCATACACCTTTCGACCATCTACTACCGGCAAATGGTGAATACCTTTGGAAGCCATGAGCTTTTCGGCGGCACTGGCTGTGTCGAGGATGTCGACCGTAATGGGATTGCGAGTCATCACGTCGCGTATGGGCGGTGCTTTCAACATGGTGTTCTCGAGGGGCTGGTTTCCTCGAAGGATATACCGCCGCTGTCGAGAGGAACATACGCGATGTTGTGCTTGCCGATGGGGTGGTACGGACGCAGATGTGCCTCGCGTCTCCGGCGAGGGGTGAATCTGCTGAATGTGCTCTTTGTTGAAGATCGGCTCTTCGTGAGATCGAGTGGGTAACACTCAGTGTTATCCGGACGTGAACGTGCTCGTGCACGTAAACGTGAACGTACCCGAAACAGGCGGCGTGCTGGCTGAAGGCATAGCTTGGAAAGCATGGCTGCAATCCTTGTAAGGAAACGCTTCCCAGCGCGATACCGGTCGGGAAAGACATAACTTAGAGCGTTAAACAGTTCTCAATCGTAGTGATGACGAAATCGAGTGCTGTTCGGTAGACGTCTAGTCTTTCATATTCGATCATACTGCTCTATTTTGGGCGGGCGGAGATGACACAGCTAATTCGAGTACGTTCACGTTTACGTGCACGAGCACGTTCACGTGAAAAGGCGCGACTTATAGGTTAAAGCAAGGGTTAGCGTTGTCTCTGCCGGGTGTTTTATGAGTTTGCGTCCTGCGAGCGAGCCACGCGCTTCTGAATCGCTGGAACGGAGGAGGCCCTACCACACGAGGTGCCTGCAGGTTCTGATGACGTTTCAACGTTCGATTCGGAGCAGGCCTCAGCTCGCGCCCAGGAGACGCTTCTTCTCCTCAAGTTCCTGCCATCTCTCGTAGAGCTGCTCCACCTCGGATTTGCGCTGCGCCAAATCGGTGCAGAGACGAGTGAGCTTGGTGCTGTCAGAGGCATTTTCAGGGGCAGCGATCTGGGCCTCGAGCGCCTCGACTTGCGCTTCGGCCTTCAGAATGGAGCTCTCGATCCCTCCCAATTCGCGCTGCTCTTGATAGGTCAGCTTGGTTTTCGATTTTGCCGGCGCAGAGGCGCGGTTTGTCGCGGTTCTCTCTGAGCCTACCGAAGGAGAAGAGTTCGCCGCTGTCACATACGCCTCGTCCCATTGCGCGTATTCTGCGAAGACCCCGCTGGCTCGATCCGAGATACCGAGAACTATGGTTGATGTTCGGTCGAGAAAGTACCGATCATGGCTCACGAGCACGATGGCGCCTGGAAAGGAAACGAACGCGTCTTCGAGTACCTCAAGGGTCGGGATATCTAGATCGTTGGTGGGCTCGTCGAAGAGGAGTACGTCGGCATCGTTCAGCATGAGGCGCGCCAAGAGCGCTCGAGCATGTTCTCCGCCCGAGAGGCTCGCTACAGGGAGCGAGAGCTGATGGGGAGTGAACATGAAGCGGGCTGCCCACGACGCTACATGGAGCGACTGGCCTTGGAATACGACCGAATCTCCGTGAGGACAGAGCGCCTCTTTTAGCGTTACTCCGTCCGGAAGCTCTCGGCGGGCCTGGTCGAAGAGGGCCGTCTTGAGAAGTGGAGCGCTGATCACGCGGCCAGAGTCCGGCTCAAGCTGTCCAAGAAGTACCTTGACGAAGGTGCTCTTGCCGCTTCCGTTCGGGCCGACCACGCCCAGCCGCGTTCCCGGTGAGAGGGTGAGAGAGACTTTGTCGAAGAGTTTTCGGCCGGCCATCGACGTACCGACATTTTCGAGCTTTATGAGCTCTTTGGTTTTACGTTTGCTAGCGGAGAACTCGAGAGAGGCGCGGTCGGACTCGAGTTTCATGCCTTGCAGGTCTTGTATCATGCGATGGGCGGCGTCGATGCGCGCGCGTGATTTCGTGGTGCGGGCCTTGACACCCTGTCGGAGCCACTCGACCTCCCGTCGGACCTTGTTGGCGAGCGAGCTCTGGACCTGTTTGAGCCCTTCTAAGAACGCGGCGCGGTTCTCTATGAAGTCCGCGTACCCGCCGGTGCTCTCGAAGGTGCCTGTCGGATAGCGCTTGTCGAGCTCGATGATGCGATCTGCCAGCCGTTCGATGAACCAGCGGTCGTGGCTGATTAGCGCTACGGCGCACTTGATCCGTAGGAGATAGTCTTCGAGCCATCTGATGCCATCGATGTCGAGGTGGTTTGTAGGCTCGTCCAGCAATAAAAGGTCGGGCTCGATGGCGAAGGCCCGAGCGAGGGCTAGGCGCTTTCGCCAACCCCCCGAGAGGCTAGAAACTGGCGCATCTGTGTCGACGAATTCGCAGTTTCCAAGGGTCACGCTCACACGTCTAGGAATCTCGAGCGGATCAACGGCGGCTTCGGTGAGGGCTTGCTCGAGCGTCGCGGTAACGGTGAGGTCGGTGTCGAAGGTGTCCTGTTGAGCAACGTACGCTACGCGCAGATCGCGGCGTGATCGGACCTCTCCTCCGTCAGCCTCTGTGATGCCTGCCAAGATCTTGAGCAGGGTGGATTTTCCCGAGCCGTTGGGGCCTATTAACACCAGACGCTCTCGTTCGTGAACGACCAGAGAAAGGTCCGAGAAGAGGGTCCGGCCGCCCAGTTCTTTTGTGAGTCGGGTTGCGCTTGTGAGGGGAACGGTTACCATGGGACGTCGAGCGTATCACATTCGAAGGATCTCTTCATCTTTTGCGGCTGTGAACGCTCCTCTTGCATAGCTTCTGTTGGACTGCTGGCGATCGCGACACTTTGCATCTCGGCTTAGTGCTGAAATCCGGTTATAGTCCCGTCATGCGGGTGCTCTTCACGGCTCTAATGACCTCTGTTTTTCTCGTCGTCCAGTATCTCGACAATCCGGCTCTTTTCGTCACGAGTGCTCATGTGTCAAAGGACTGGTGGCACAAGACCTTCCAGGAGAAGGAGGTACGCCTCGAAGGCCTCAAGTGGTTGTCACGCACGGAGATCGAACGTGTGTTGCCATTGGAGAGGTCGGTGCTGTGGTGGATGTTTAATGCCCCGGCCGTTCAATCCAAGGTTGCCGAGAGTCCGTGGGTTGGTGGGGCCTCTGTAGAGCGTTGCGGGGAGAGCGTGCTCTCCGAGTGGGGGTGCTTCGTAGTCTCGGTGAAGGAGCGTGCACCGCGCTTTCTGGCGGTGGTCGATGACGAGGCGTGGGTGATATCTGATGACGGTACCTTTGTCCTGCCTGCTGCGAGCGCCATGAAGGAGAATTCCGAGGAACGTTATCGCGGGCTGGTGACGATCGAGGGGCTTGCGTCTCGGCATCAGTCTCCAGATCTGGTGCGCTCTCAGGTAGCGCTCGCTTCGACTACGATCGCGACCCTTGAAAAGGCGGTTAAATTAAAGGTCAAAGGTGTGGACTTCGTCGGCAGGGGCGATATAGCTGTGTCGTTCGAGCGGCTCTCGTTCCCGATAATCTTCTCTGCCTCGCGCGATGCCGCAGTCTCGCTCCAGGAGCAGGGGGAGCGGTGCGCAAAGCTACTCGGGCAGCTTAACGGAAGATTGACGGAAGTCGACAGGATCGACCTTGCGTTTTCCCAAGTGGGGGTGGTGAAGTTCAAAGGGCAGCAGCCGTAGGCGCAGACTCCTAGTCGCGCAGCGGCGACTAGCCCCTTCAAAATCTGGAAAAAGCTACTTGCGAGAGTCTCAAACTGCGTTTAACCTTTTGCGGTAAAACCGTTTTTCTAGTCGAGAGTTCACATGCCTACGCCAACATCGCTCATCGCCGGTCTGGACATCGGAACATCGAGCATCAAGGTCGTGGTCGGCGAGCGCACGTCCGAGGGGAAGGTCGACATCATCGGTGTGGGGACGGCTCCGTCGCGAGGTTTACGCAAGGGGGTCGTGGTTAACATCGAGGGAACTGTCAGTGCGATCGGTAAGGCCGTTGCTCAGGCAGAGACGATGGCGGGGTGCGAGGTCAGCAACGTGTTCGCCACAATCTCGGGGAGCCACATCAAATCTCAAAACAGCCACGGGATCGTTGGTATCAAGAACAAAGAGGTGTCGACGCACGACATCGAGAGGGTGATCGAGGCGGCGAAGGCAGTAGCAGTCCCTCTCGATCGTGAGATTTTGCACGTATTGCCGCAAGAATTTGTCATCGACGAGCAGGATGGGGTGCGCGACCCTCTCGGGATTTCGGGGGTGCGGCTCGAAGCGCGGGCTCATATCATAACCGGTGCCATCGCCAGTGCGCAAAACATCGTCAAGTGTGCCAATCGTTCGGGGCTCGCCGTTCAAGACATCGTCGCCGCGCCGCTTGCTGCGGCCAAGGCGGTGCTCTCTCAGGAGGAGCAAGAGCTTGGCGTGTGTCTTGTAGATATCGGTGGTGGCACGTGCAGCATCTCGGTCTTTCAGAACGGTGCGGTGAAGTTTACCTCGGTTCTGGCAGTGGGAGGGAATCACATTACCAACGATATCGCGGCCGGTCTGCGAACTCCGCTCGCTGCCGCCGAGAAGATTAAGTGCGACTACGGGACAGCCGTTGCGTTGGGGGTAAACAAGGACGATACGATCGAAGTGCCCTCCGTGGGAGGACGCCCGCCGCGAGTGCTCTCGAAATTGATTTTGGCCGAGATCATCGAGCCGCGGGTATCGGAGATCTGTGCGTTCGTGCAGCATGAACTCGTGAAGGCTGGATGCGAGGATGGTCTCACGAGTGGAATCGTCATCACCGGTGGAACCGCAGATCTCCCGGGTCTTATCCCGGTGGCAGAGCCGATCTTCAACCTTCCCGTTCGAGTGGGTGCGCCGATTGGAGTAGGTGGGCTGGTCGATCTGGCGAAGGGACCGGAGCACGCAGCTGCGGTGGGACTGGTGCTACACGGTGCCTCGCACGTGGCAAGTGGGCGGTCTGCCTCGGCCAAGGGGTCCGTAGGGCGTGCAGTGCAGCGTATGGTTGGCTGGTTTACGGAGCATTTTTAGGAAAAAAAGTCGAGTGGGTTCTGCTGGTCCTCTCACTGACCTGAGGGTACCATACGAACCACAAGGGGTTACTCGCTAAGCTGTCGAAGGATTGGCGAGTCGAGGGGGGATTGACCCTCTAAAAATGAAAACACCTTTTGTAAGTCTTTACTTTTCGCCTCAAAGCGGAATAATGGGCCGGTCCGGGGTCCAGTGTGCCGGCAGGAGGGCGGGACAGGAAGCGCTCGATGAGTGGACTGTGTGGAGCCAAGGCTCTGCAGCGAGTCGATGAAGCGAGTGAGAACTGTGTCAGATTGGCAGCAACTGGATTTCGATTTTCAAGGCAGTGCGGAGGCGGCGTGCATGGACGATACAACTGGTAAGAATCAGATCAAGAACTCGGCGTTGAACAACGCTAACATCAAGGTATTCGGAATCGGTGGTGGCGGACTCAACGCCGTCAACAACATGATCCGAAGTGGACTCACGGGAGTGGAGTTCTATGCGGCCAATACGGACGCGCAGGCTCTCGCCTCGGCGCTTCCAGAGCACAAGCTGCGCCTCGGTGACGATATCACCAAGGGGCTCGGTGCTGGTGCAGACCCTGAGGTTGGTCGTGCCGCTGCTCGCGAGAGCGTCGAGTTGATTCGGCAGGCCTTGAGTGGTGCCGACATGGTGTTCATCACCGCAGGTATGGGTGGTGGAACCGGAACATTCGGTGCTGCTGTAGTGGCCGAAGTGGCTAAGAGCCTCGGATGCCTCACCGTAGGTGTCGTGACCAAGCCGTTCATGTTCGAAGGCAAGCGCCGTATGCGCAACGCCGACAAGGGTATCGAGGAGCTTCGCAAGCATGCAGATACCCTTATTACTATCCCTAATCAGCGCCTGCTTTCCATCGCTGGACGTAACACCTCGCTGTTGGACACCTTCCGCAAAGCGGACGACGTGCTTTTCCAAGCCGTCAAGGGTATCAGCGATCTGATCATATGCGAAGGTTTAGTGAACGTCGATTTCGCGGACGTTCGCGCAGTAATGTCCGAGATGGGCATGGCGATGATGGGTACCGGCGAGTCCAGTGGTGACAACCGTGCCATCGAAGCCGCCGAGAAAGCGATCTCGAGCCCGCTTCTCGAGGATATCTCGATTCACGGCGCTCGCGGCGTTCTCATCAACGTTACCGCTTCGCCGGACGTTACACTCCAAGAGGTCAACGAGGCTGCAGAGCTCATCCATTCGGAAGCTCACGAGGATGCGAACATCATCTGGGGTATGGTCATCGACCCGAACCTCGAGGACAAGGTTCGTGTAACCGTAATCGCCACCGGATTCGGAAGCGAGCACGCGTTCGACGATTCCTCCGTGACGGTGACGCCAGTCGCTGCTCAGGTTGGTTCGGCGATCCAAGCAGGTGGATTGGATATCCCGGCCTTCGCGCGCAAGCAGAAGGAGACCGGTGCATCCGAGGTCATCAAACTCAAGAAGCTCTCGGTTCTCTCGACGGCAGAGGACGAGGAGAAGTACGAGATCCCGACCTTCCTCCGCAAGCAGGCTGATTAAGCGCTAATTCGAAAGCGCCCGAGCGAGACCAACGCTCGGGCGCGCACCATTCTCCTTCCTGTTCTCCCTACACTCTAGCGACTGTCCTCTATGGTGAGATTGAAATCGAGGACGGTCTTGCCGTCGTAGAGCACTTTGGTTCCGCTCAGCGAAAGTATCTTTACCAGCACGCTCGGTTTCCCCGTCAGATTGCTACCGTTAAAGCTAAAGGGTGTCACTGAATGACCAGTTATACGACCACTCTCATCATCACGGAAGGTGAGGAAGCCTCGAGGCCTTTTGCCTTCAAAGGAGGTCGAGGAGGAACAATAAAGAACTCCCTATTTCACCTCAGTTCATCCTCATACCGCAGTATTACGCAGTAATTCTGACCACTAAGCCAGATGAGCACCACTCGAGAGTGTGCGGCATCGAATCAAACATTACTTGCGAACACGGCACATCCGCTTGCCTTGAAGCATAGGGGGTGGCCCATAGGGGAGGTTCTATGCGAGCAGATCACTCAGGCAACCCATCAGAGACACCGAGCCGACGAGGCGTAGAAGGGGGGACACCACGTCAGACGGTACCCTTTGACCTCGAGGCTCTGGCAGCCCCGCGTATGCGGATAGATCCAAGCGCTCTCTTGAACCTTTTGCGAGATCCGGCATATCAGCCTCCGGACCCGGTCGGCGAGACCCTTAACACGTTGAGGCGCGGTCTTCTTTCGTTGGTAGACGCATATACTGGAGACCAGAAAAGCTTCGGATTCGGAATGCGCCCAGCCGAGCCCCTCGACATATCCGAGATGCGCGACCAGATGCATAGGTCACTCACACGACTCGAAGGTCTCTTTGAGTCAGGTGGAGATGGTATGCAATTGAGTCATACCCATCGCGACATCATCTTACAAGCCAATACATTGCTTCGAGAGTTTCTGATCTCCCTCTCTGATATTGCGAGTGATGGAACGCTCAATCGCAGCGACACCAGTGGCTTTCTGCGGCAATGCGTAGCTCTGGGTCAGATCTTGGGACAGATGTCTCTGGCGCTCGATTCTCAAAGGTCTGGCAACGGCCGCGAGATCGGAGGGAGCGAGCTCTCACTTGAAGTCGTGGAGGCACTTGCTCGGCGGCTTCAGAGCGGTGCAGACGATTGACGTACTGCATCTCATACCCGTGCGCCTCGCTCTCAGGGAAGCGAGGCGTACAGGACGGCGCTCTGTCCCCACTTCGATTCAGCTACGAAGTTTCCCCAGCGATCGAGGACGAAGGACGGCGCTGCGTTGTTGGCGAGGACAAATGGGGATCGGTTTTGAACTGCGTGCAGGCGCGCCATCTGAACGGTCTTCCAGTACAGAGCCTTGGCACCGTGAAACCAGAACTGATTTGCGAGGTTCACCAAGACCTGCGCATTCTCGTCCCGTGAGAGAGTTCGATATAAAGATGGAGAGAGCAGGTCTGAGCACAGCAGCCCACCGATTGTGGTTCCTTTGAACGACACGGTAGGGATGCGGTGATCGCTGCTCGAGACGGCTAGCTCTCGTACCTCGTCGATGTACAGGTGTAGATCTGGATCGTCGATCACGGAGAAAAACGTGCGGGTAAAAGCGGGGGAGTACTCTCCCAAAGGCATCAAGTTTCGTTTGATGTAGCGCCCTAGCTCGCCGTTGGTCGTACTTTCGTAGACTAATTTCTTCGCTTCGGGCTCGAAGTTCGTTTCATCGGCGGGATACGAGTCGTTGCGCGTATTGAGGATCAAGATCTCTCGGCCGCCGAAGTGATCCTCGATGAAGGCACGAGCCTCTTCCTGACTCCAAAAGATAGAGGTCAAGCTGAACTCCTCGGGGAGAGCGATCACGTCGACAGGAGGCTGCGCTTGTGCCACCGCAACGAGTTGTTCTCGAAGAAGCCAGTGGGTCGAGAGATCCCTGACATCCATTCGATTGGTCGCGAGGATAGCGAATCGGAGAGGCGCGCCAGACGGTACCGATGATTCTGCAGGAGTGATTGCGAGCGTACCAACGCTGATAGCGGCGATAGCAATGCCATAAGCGACAGCTGTGCCGAAACGGCGTCCTCCTTGATTGTACGCGAGGATCTCTACCGGGATCGCCGCCAAGCAGGCCGTGAGGAAGTTGAGCCCGTCGATGCCGAAGGGGTATGCGAGTTGTCTCGCGAAAAAATTCTCAGTCAGGACATACCCTATCGAAGCGGCCGAAAAATGGGCCCCGAGGAGCGATTCGGGTGCCCATGTGGTAAGTGCGAATCCCCACATGCGCCCCTGCTCTCCGAGGGTCCACAGCGCGCCTACTATTACTGGATAGGGGAAGAAGCGACGAGACAAGGCGATTAATGGGGCTAGGAAGGCGATCGGTGTGCCGAGGCTGAGTGCTACATAACTCCACGTCATGCCGATAGCGAGCCTCTGTACAGTAGGATCCTGAATGCCGAGAAAATCGAGGGGGAGGGTCTCCCAAAACCAGACGATGCTCGCCCCGCCGGTGATGGTGCCGAACGCTAAGCCGCACCACGTTGTGCGAAGAAGACCGTATTCGGATGCTCGGAGCAGATAGAGAAAGAGAGCGAGACCGCAGGGCGCCAGGAACCACACGAAAGGTACGATGATACCGAGCGATGCAAGTAGGCTGCCTAGGATCAGAACAACGCGTTGGGACGTTCGAGACATATGGAGTGCTCGTTGTGCGAGGTAGCTAGAATGTCGCCCCTGTGGGCGCCTGACTGATCGTGATCTGCCCGCCGATGTTCGTAATAGTCAGAAACGTAGTACGATTCCTTCCGGTCGAGAATTCTTTACTGACCCGCGCAGTCGGGCCGGCTGAATCCTGAGCGATGACGGTGAACGTTCCAGACCTCACACTGAATTGAATGATCTGACCGATATTTGCGCGCTTGAGTGTGGTCGAGTTGGGCCCGATGGCGACGTCGAAGTCTCCCGTGAGCGAAGAACTCGGGTTTGGGGCCACGCTCGCACGTGCGAGGCGAAAACCCAGTTTCTCTCGCCGAGATCCGGGGAGCGCAGTCGACACTGGAGAGACGTCGTTGTTGAGTCCTCCCGAATTCCATCCACCACCGCGCGTCACGCGAGCCTCGCCGAAGGAGGTCGATACCACCGTGTCGGTCCACTCGTCGACATTTCCTCCCTGGTCGAAGGTTCCGTAGGCGCTCGGGCAGTTTGTGAATGTTCCGACGGCAGTTAGGTAGTTTTCGCTGCTGTCGAGGGTCGATGACTGAGTGATGCTGTAGACACTGAGGCGTCGAAAGTTAGCCTGATTGCTTCCTGAGCTATCGTTGTTGTTCGGGAAATCGTCACTCTGGGTGGGGTATCTCCAGTACCCGGCGTCGGTCCCTCCTGCCTTGTAGTAGGCACTCTTGAACCACTCATTTTCGGACGGTATCCACCACGTTGCGCCAGGATTCTTCGTAAAGGTACCCGAGGTTGCAAGCGAGAGGGTGTACGCACCGGTCTCCGTATCTGCAGACTCGTTCGAGCCGTTGTGCATCCAGTTGGCGAAGCGCGCAGCGTTGAACCAGGTCACGTAGGTAATAGGCTTCTGAGGGTCGCCGATCGTGGTGTACACGTAGGGATCGCCGGCGGTGCCCTGACCAGAGCGGGATATCCCTGCAACGTTGAGATCGCTTGCCATACGTGAATCGTATAGCGATTCGACTATCGAACCGTTCGTAGTATCGGTTCGCTTAGCCACGGTGTTGAGGAAA
>JBILEW010000011.1:0-66267 GCA_044351885.1 Bdellovibrionota bacterium | reverse complement strand
TGCTGAGCGGGTGCAGAAATTGGGAATACGTGGTTCCAGCAAGCAAAAACATCGGCATTAGAGATATCTGAGAGGGTTGGCGCTTGTCGCGGTGAAACGGCGAGCGAGGCGCCTGCCGATGTAAATTGCTTGCAGGGTCTGTGTAACCGTCGCCGATTCACTGAGTAGAGTCACTAAGTTCCACGTATCTTGCCGGGCTTCCTCCATACTACAGCGGGCTGCGCCCGCGATTGGCGGAGGCGACTATAGACTTATTGATCGACGAGAGCGTAGGTTGACGGGCGCTGTCGGTGGGAACCTGGAGTGGGGAGCTATAGTGATTCCCTGGCTATTTCCTCCAGGTACTGCTTTATTGATTGTAGTCCCAGAAAAACCTACGGGGCGCCTCGTAAAGATCGAACTCGGGGGGATGCCTACCGGCGTATCGCTCGATTAGTTGCATAGAGAGGACGCCGGTCTCGAGCCTCAGGATAATTCTCGGAGGTCCTCACCGCTCCACGAGTGCTTACGGTCCCTCTTTGAGTCGGACTTTCCGATTGGATTGTATCTGGGACCTCTTATGGAAGCTGGTTTCGAGCAGGCCTTCCGCAGGGAGCGAGAGCAGCTTGTCGGTCCATTCAGCGAGCGCGTCTTTGCCTCTCAAGAGGTTGTTGCTGACTTCGGAAACAAGTAGGTCCCGCACCTGCGTGATTTGGGAGATTAATTCAACCACGCTCTGGGCCTTGGCAGCCTCATCCTTCGACGTCGTGAAAAGCTCGGTACATCTTCCATGGGCTCGCCTGGCACTTTGCGCTGCCTGTGAGATGCGGTCGCGCAAGCGCAGAGGAGCAAAGTGTTGCATCCATGGATCGAGGACCACGACAGCTCGTTCGAGGTCATCCAATAGGTTCACCATCTGGCCCAGCGTGTACGTGTGGCCTCCTGGATTGAGCGCCTCGTGGATGTGTACCGCGCTGCTCCAGTGAATCTGATTCGAGGACCACAGCAGATGGCCCCATGTAAGCGGGTTCGACTGGTCGACGAACGGGGTTAACGTGTCTACGTACTCTTTCAGCTCGCGAGCAGTGTCGCGACACTTCTGGAAGAGAGGGGAGTGAGGTTCGAGAAGATTCCGTAACTTGGCGTATTCCGGTATTGTGGATAGCGCCTCTGCAGGCGGCATTCCTCTTTGTGCAGCGACCAGGGCATTCGCTATCGCGAGCCGAGTAGTACTTTCCCATTCCCCGACTGGTAGCCCTTGTGGCGGAATAATCCCCGGCTTGCGTATGCGAACCGACGCACCTGGTAGAGCAAGTCGCGGAAGCAGGGAATGATGAGGTGCCCACGTGCTCACGTACCCGATCAGTTGGTCAGCTTTCTTGTGGTCTCCTTGCGTGTGAGCAAGATCCGCTAATGCAATCTTTGCTAGTAGCGCTGACTGCGAATGATCGCCCGTTTTCGAGAGATAATGGACCATACGTGGGATGTCGCCTCTCTGGTGAGCGTATGCTCCTGCAATATAGGCTCCTGTGGAGCTCCGTACTGTTGCAAGAAGTTGGTCGAGCGCTTCCCAGGGCTGCTTGCCAGGGGCGCTTTCATCGAGAACGCCTCCACAGAGTATCTCCCAAGCCAGGCTATCCTCCGAATCGAGCTTGAGGAGTTGTATCACTACGGTGTCGGAAAAGTTCACATTCTCTTCCGCAGTATGATTCATCTTGAAATGGATTTGATGTGCAAGCTTCATGGACTGCAGCGCCAGATGAGACAAGTTTGCGAGGTCCTTCTTTGCATGCGACCATGCAGAGACTGCCTTCTCTTTGGCTTTGTCATATTGCTGAGCTCTCTCGCATTCTAGGGACTCCGCGAAGCTCTTCTCGGCGGACATGAGGTGATTAGTTTTGAGTGCAGCAAGCGGCTGTTGTCCGCTCGAATCCCCGGTGCGCAGGGCGATCCGGTACAGCTGTAGTAGAATAGCTCGTTTGTTGGCGTGATCCGGCACCTTTCGCAGACTTTCGGCCAGCGTGCACAGGATTCCGAGCTGGTCGGCGCTCTCGAAGGCGAGAAAGAGTGTCTGGTGAGAGGTGTCTCCCGCCGCAATACAGTTTAGAGCAGCGTAAAACGCAAGAGCGGTGCTCCCACTACTGACGTACAGGTCCCTCAATTCTGTCAGTACTCGAAGGTCTGCTGACGGAGAAGATGTCGAAAGCTGTTTCTTGAGTTTTGCTAGTTGAGCGAAGTAGCCCTGTGTCGGTAATTGGGGGGCGCTCTGGCCGGCTGCTGCCATCTCGGCCAGTTCGTAGAGGCTGAGTACGTGCTGCATGGTCTCGCTGTCCCCAGAGACCTGAAGCAAACCAGCTCGGGCGGCCTCAGCCTCGGGAGACAAACCTCGAGGATAATAGGAAGAAAGCGTGCAGAGTTGCGCCGCTGCTAGGGCCATGGCGTCGGTTGCCGCAACGTGATCCAACATGTTCTCGGCGTTTTGCGTGAAGAGCGCCACCGCTGATTCTATCTCTTTGGAGAATTTCTCGAGGATATTTTGATTTCGAGTGAGCAGGGTCTCCGCCTCATGCCACAGTGCATTCAGGTCTGGGATGTCGGTGGGGTTGGAACCCAAATTCAGACCATTGCCATTCTTCAGCGAGTTTAGTGCTCTATGAGTCTCCTCCCGATAGGCTCTCAAGGCAGCCTCGCCAGTAGCGTCCTTACTCGCGAGCATCTTTTCACTCAATCCGACTTGGATCTCTCTGACTTTCCTGTTGGTGGCCTCGAGCTGTGACTGCGTATCGCAACACTTTTGGAGTGTCTTTGAATGCGGCGCCAGATAGAGAAGGGCTCGTTGCGTGAATTCGGATGTCAGGAGAAACTGGGAAGAACGACAGATTTCGCGCGCGAAGTCCAAAACCAGGGTGGAATCGTTAGCGAGCGCGAGCATCTCTGCCCTGGAGGGGAGAGGGGGTAATGCTTGTTTATCGAGTCTGATAATCATTCATCTTTTCCACGGGGAGTGATTCAATCTTGCTTAGTGCCCGAGTCCTTCAAGACAGCCCCTAGCAATCCGAAAAGACTCTCTTTCACACTGGGTAGTGGAATCGTCTCGAAAGAGGGGCGCTCTCCGGAAAATCGCGCAAGAGCCTCTGCCGCAAGCTCTCGGTTCTGCGGCCAACGCAGGAAGAGATAGGCTAGTCGAAGTCGGTCTCGCGCAGTCTGCGCCGCTTCTTTTCGAGGACCGTCGGGGGCATTCTCTGCGCCTGCATTTATCCTATCCAGGAGGACGAGGGTCTGCGCTTCGAGTTTGTCGAACTCCGGAACCTTCGGAAGGGCAAGCACTCTGAGTGGCCAGAGGGCGGCATCGTCCGACAAAACCGCTTCACGGAGTCGAGGGTTCACGGATAGGTGCGCCAGAGTCGACTCGGCAGGGGGCGGCAGAGATCCGATTCGTCGAATTGACGATTCTAGGCGCTCCTGCCGCAGCTCGTCGTGTCGACGCGACATGCGCTCACCAAGCGATGGGCTAGTCATGCGCCTCCTTACAGGTTCGATTCACAGAAGTGTCAGGCCGTGTCATGCGCCATTTGTAGCGCAGTTGGCGTCCTTCTCCTCCCTCGGAGAGTTCCGAGAAGGATTCAGCGCATCTGCGGAGTTGTCTTCCGAATTCTAGGAGGAAGGCTGGTAGCCGGAGAGCAAGCTATACCCGAACGTACATTAGGAATAGTGGGTAGAGGGAATACTGCTCTCGCAACGATGGTAAGTCGGACGGACGATGCGCCAGTCGCGGCTCTGCATCGTTGTGAGAGATGGTGATTTTAAGGTTCTCAAGGGTGCATACCCGGGAGGTTTTTATGTTCGCTCAATTCAAATCTGGGCGCTTTTCGATGACTGGACAAGCCCATCGGCTTGCTGGCCTTGAAAGTCAGGACTCAGGGCTGTGTGAGGTTCGACAGCACTCGATGCTGTTGAATGTCTCAGATGGTGTGAGTAGTGCAAAAGACTCGAGGCTCGGTTCTATAGTTCTCACGCGCGCTGTTCATCGGCTCGTAGTGGACGTGGAGCAGCAGCTCCTCGAGTTCGCACGGAAGATGAGCCCGACTCAGTTCGCAGGTCAGTTCGTGGCATGGCTCAATGGTGAGGTGTCTAAAGAATTGACCAAGGCAAAATCGTATCTCGGTGGAGGGGAACCGGCAGCATCGTCGTTATCGGCGACGTTGGTGGGCGCTCTAATCACCGAGGATGTGGTCGTAGGCTATGCCTGCGGAGACGGGACCATGGCTGTCAACGGAGAGGTCTTTTCGATCGTATCTCCGAAAGACAACTGTCCTGATCTTCCGATCTACGGCGTAGATACATCGCCCGAGTCGGATGAGCGTTTTCCGCTCGGAAAGATTCGCCTGATTTACGTCGGGCGAACCGCTGACATCGATTCCTTCATGGTAGGGACCGATGGTGTTCTGGAGCTGCTCCCAGCGCTGGCGAGGCGAGGAGTTCCTGGTAGTCCGCTTGCTACGGATTGGATCGAATCGCTGATGAGCCGCTCGCTCGCAGTGTCGTCCAACTCAGTTCTGCCGAAAGACGATGCCACACTCGTGGGGGTGTGGCGCATTCCTAGCGACGGCGGTGCCGATCGCGCATTTTCCACAGGAGAATAATCATGGAGATTCGTCTCGAACGGAACGACAAGGGAGCTCTCCTGCGTCGGTCCGACAATCTGCCGCTGTCTCGCGCTGATTTGGCGCAGCTTCTGCAGGATGAGGAGATGGGTGCTAATCCGTCTCCGTCTTTTGATGCCCGACTGATCAAGAACGGCGGAGAGGCGTGGGTTCGAATAGTAGGAGACACGGTGCTCCGGTTCGAGCGTAAGTTGATTGATACGCAGGCGTCGTGGTTTACACGTAGGCGGTTCGTCAAGAAAGTGAAGGTCGTTAAAAAGCTTTTGCCCGCCAAGGCGATCGCTCCAAAACTTCCGATCTATCTTGATGGGTCCAGCTACGTCGTCGGTCATACGATGGACTACGTGGAAGATCTTCGCTCTTTCAAGGATGATGCGAAAAATTGGACAGCTCAGCAGGCGACTGCTGCTCTGCTCGAATTGCACGCATTTATCACCGAGTGCCATAGGCGCAAGGTCCTGATGGGAGAGGTCAATCCATCCAACGTAGGATTCGGACCATCGGGGTTCGTAGCATTCGATACCCTCGCATACGATATCCCAGGATATCCGTGCGAGACGATATGCGAAAAGACCATCGATCCGAAGCTTCTCGTGCAGGAACTATCTATGCGTGAGAACGATCATCGTGCCTGGTTACGTCGGCGTGACTATTCAAAGGAGTCGGACTGGTTCGGATTCGCGTGCGTAGTGCTCGATGTTCTTGTCGGGCGCGCGCCGTGGGACGGAGCTCATCGCGAGGCTCTGAAGAGACCGGAACTTGATCGGCTGAGAGTCCGGGCGTTGTCTGGTATCAGCATCTTTGACCGGAATATCAACGTCAAATCGTCGAGTATGCGACGTCCGTTGGAGGCCCTTAGCGAGCCGCTCTACAACTACCTCTACGAGGTGTTCAAAGGCGGGCGTCGAGGAGCTTTTCCTGCGGGTTTGCTAGCAGAGGCACATTGGACTCGTTGTCCAAAGTGCAAGAATGAAGTGTCAGCGCAGCTCTGCCCGTGTTTGGGTAGAGCTCTGGGTTCCTAGTTCTTTTCACGATTTCGTGAGGAAGGATGGTCAAGCATGTCTAGTTCAGTAAATGGTCAGTTAGTCCGAAAGCCCGAACTGAGTGCCGATTATCGGTATTTGGTCGTATTTCTGGACAATTCGCCGAGCACGGTGCAAACCAAGATCGGTGGTGAATCGCTCTTCTCGTTGCAAGTCAGCGAGGCGAATCGCACTTTGAAAGCATTGAAGGCCGGAAAGCTCGGGGAAAAAACCTGGGTGCTCTTGGTCAGCTTCAATGGAGTGCTCTCTCCAGGTTGGCAGCCACTCGAGGACGTGCCAGAGATCGAGCCCTCTGCCATCGCGCAGAGTGCTAGTTCTCCAGTTCTCGACATGCTGGGGGGGGTGTTCGATGCCTTCAAGGAGCTCGTGGCTGATGCCACAGAGGAAGGAGTGCGTATTCGGTGCGCGGTCATGATCGCAACCGATGGTCTGGATGGAGTTGAGATCGACTCGACTGCCTACCCGGTCAGTTGTTCCCGAGCCGAGCATATCCGGCCCCGCATCGCGGATTTCACCGCGCGCGGGTTCCAGATGAATGCGCTCGCCATGGGAGCTGACGGGGGGAAGAAGGTAGCTTCATTCTTTCGTTCGTTGGGACTAGAGGATACGTGCATCATCAAGTCTGGGCTCGACCGCAGCGCACTGCTGAAAGCCTTTGATGATCACTCTCGAAGCTCCCTTCGTGGACTTTTGAAGTGACCGAATCGTTCCCGGTTCGTCGTTTTACGCTGTGAGGTTTGTCTTTAAATCGCCATCCTCACAGCATCTTTCACCGTCTCTCGTGGAGCCGCACAATGCGCAGTGAAATATTACATCGGGCAACTACGTTGGCTCTGGATACCCCGGCGCTTGCAATGCCCTTGCTACTGGCGGAGGGTTTGAGCCCCTCGAAGGGCGCAGCGTACGGACGGGTCGCAGTAGAATTGCAGCTCGAGGAGCGTGAGACACGTCAAAGGGTCCTGAAGGAGGCTGGATACCTCAAGGAGCTGCTTCAATTCGCGCAAAAAATAGGGCTGTTGAAGAAGGGTGAGTATGCGGACGATGGATGGCTCACTCGGATACCCCAGCAATCGAGATATTCGCCAGATCCGATTCTTGGAATCGCTCCCGTCCTGAGTGAGCATATCGAGATGCTCGAGCGAAAGGTGTTCGTTTGGAAGAGCTACCTCCGAAATCCCCGTTTTTCGGCGAGTCGGAGAGAGATGGCCCGTTGCGCACTGATGGCGCTCTCCCCAGGTGCATACGAAGCTCGCTTCCGCCTGCGAGGGATAGAGCCGTACAAGCCGCTCGAGCCGTGCAGCGGCGTCGACTATCGCAACCAGGTAGACAATCCGCAGTCATTCAACCTGAATAAGGTGGCGCGGGTCAATCACGCATTCCGTCTCGAGCGTGCCTCCGAGAAGGCACTGGCGCGGGTGAAGCCCGAGGAGCAGGCAGCCTACACCGAACGCTGGTGGAAGATGCGATACGAGAAGCGCATCTCCGACGAGCCGATATCAGCGCGTAAGGAGCGTATGGCTGCTCTCATGTCGAAGTATGGTGTTGCCCTAGCTGAGCTTAAACCTCTCGACCTGGATACAGCATCGCAGGGAGCCTACGAACCGTTGGAGATTTCTCAGACTGCTTCTCTCGAGCAAGAAGCACCGAGAGGTTTGAATCCCGCCGATTTCGGAGAGCTTGAGGCGCCCTCCGTGAAGATGGGGTGGCAGGAGCTCGAGGACGAGAGCACCATGCGGCTAGCTCCCGTCAAGGTGTGGGTCGCAGAGGAGCGAGCTGTGCCTCTACCGAAACGCTACACGCCAACAATAGAGGTAGGGAATCCAGAGATTCAAACTGCTATCGACGCGCTGGCTTCGTTGAGTGGCTACCTCCGCAGCTTTTCCGGCTTCGAGCTGATTCGCGATATCGGTAGAGCTGATGGCGTGCAGCATCACCTGATTCGAAAGAGGCCGGAACCTCTAGGGAAGATGTCCCACAGCGCTCCGTCCTCAGATGAGGAGATAGTGTCCGGGGCAGGCCCAGGTCGCAATGTTGCTGTATTCGATCGGAGCGAGATGCTAGCGCCGTCGGAGGGGGCGACCATAGTCGCACAGTCCGATGGTAACCACGTGCTGCGAATTGCTCGACAGGTGAGCTCCGCAGCCTGCCTTGATCGGTCTCGACTGAGCGTCCTCGAAATCGAGCTATCTCGTCAAATCAGCAGGGACGAGGCCTTCGCTGAGTATGCAGCCAAGCTACTGAACGCATACCAGGCGCAACAAGATCAGATAGCAGACGATCCCCTGCACTCGGAGTTGATACGTAGTCTGCTCACCTCTGGCCGAGTCATCACGATCGACAATATCCGATTTCAGCCAGCTCGCGCTGCTGGGGCTGCGTTTCTGAACTTTAATCTGGCAGAAGGTGCGGTCGTGCGCGATGTGCATCTCGATGGTCCCGCCACGCTTGTTCGAATTCGGGGTAACTCAGCACACTTCGAAAATGTGCGCTTCGGGGAGTTGTCGGTCGATCTGAGGCTTTCGCGTGCGTCATGGAGAAATTGTCACGCTAGTGCGCATACAAAGATGAGCGGCAGTTTGGGGGAAAGCAGCTTCGATTCCGCATGTGTTGTTCCTTGGGAGGCCTCTGAACTCGACATGCGATTAGCAGACTTTGTTGGGAATGATCTTCAGGGTCGTCTCTCTGGTCTAGTTGTAAACCCAGAAATGCTGCCAGCATCGTCTCGGGGTCAGCTCTCCCTCAGCCGCTTGTCGCTTGCAGACATGCAAGCATTCGAACAGCAGCGTGCCGACGCCTTTTCCCGAAAACAGATCGTCTCCATCATGATGACATTGGACCCCAGGGTCTCGTTCTACAGAGGAATGCCCGCGAGCGAAGGGCAGCATGTCGATAGAGGTCTGGCGCTTCGGCGGTCTAGAGATCGGATCTCTGTGCCGTCCGGTAGTCCCCTGCATGCTCTATGTATCCTCTTTGGGGATCGAGTGAGGGGACTCCCTCCCCGCGTTTTGTTGGACACGATCGTACAGAGCGAGTCGCAGCCGACCCGGTTTTCGGCCGATCTCGGTAACATGGAGGCACATGCTCTGGACGATAGGGCTGTGTTGTTGAGGGCGCTCGATTTCTATTACGAAGGAGCCGTGCGGTTGCCGGCAGTTGTTGGCACCCCTGTCAGTCGCGGTCCGATAACCACGTCTGAGCTGTACCGAGTCGACTAGACGGAAAGCTGAATCCTCGGCAGGAGTCGATGCGGTGAGACTGCTGCTATGGTGTTGAACGTGACTGTGGATGAAGAGGTCACGTTTGTAGGTCTAAAGGAAAGGGAGCCTGATACGCTATGGAGATGAGCGCGGTAAGAGCTGCACGAGAAAGCGCGGGAAAAGTTGCACAAGAGATGGAGTCTCTTTCAGGGTGCCTCTTCGACAGGGCGAGGTCCTGGAAGGTCGTAAGCGGAGAGAGGTTTGCCGATGGGCAACTGTTGATAAATGCAGCGAACATAAACGCGGTTGAGGTCGAATGGACCTCCGAAGGCGGCGTACGTCCCGACAAAACGGCACCGACCAGTATTCGCCTCCTTGTGCCACCGTCGGAAGTTGTGAATCGCTCCGCGTGGGATTTCAAGGCTGAACTTCTCACGAACTTCATGTCCACGAAAGCGGGCAGTGCCCGGGAACCGCTCAGTACCGAATTCCTCCAGTCGCTCGTCGAGAAGGGCTACACGATAAGCAGTATTTCGAATGCGAGCGTATCGGATGCAAAGCTCTCGCTCAAGCTTGCTTCGTGCACGACGCTGGAGAAGGTAGATCTGAACGCGGCGCTCACCCTGCAGTGCGACACACTCTATCTCACCGACGTCAACATCTCCAACTGTCACCTGACGTTCGCGGTTGGCGGAGGAACGTGGAGCAATGTTCTAATGTCCGGCGATAAAACGGCCTTGATGGGGCAACTTGGGGAAACGGTGATGGATGAAAAATGCGTGTTCGACAGTGGCTATCTCGCCGCTGACTTTCGGAACGGACATATATCGACATCGAACTTGCGCGAGCGCATGAAGACCATGATTTACGAAGGTCAGCTCATGCCGACTGAGCTACGTCCGTATCTTGGGACTCCTCTTACACCGGAGCAGGTAGCCGCCATGAATGCCAGGATAGCCAGCTTCAAACCTCAACAGATCAACGCCGCTGAATGGCAGCATGCAAGGGATCTCGGCTCCGTCTAACCGCACAGTAACAGTCGCAAGAGGGGTCGGAAGTGGCCACACACTCGTTTGTTGTGGCCACGATCGATTCTCGTAGACGACCGAGAGTGTGGACAATCCGTACGCGCTGTCGGCCGTTTAGGGGAGTCGTTTGGTTTTCATAGAAGAGCTTTCGAGCTCGGAAGGAGGTTTGTATGTCGGAGACTACGCAGGTCCTGCCGTCCCATCTTCACGCTGGAGTAGGGGCAACACTGTGTGTCGTGGTAATTGCGTTGGTGGTTGTGGCAGTCGTCGTACGAATGCTAGCCCGTCACAGTATGGGACTCGCACGGGGGTTTGCGCTCCTGGTAGCTGTCGGTGTGGTCATCGGCCTACTCGTTCGATGGGTCATACCTGAGGCGATAACCAACATGGTGGTTTCCCTTATCGGGGGATTCGCTCTGTGGCCTTACGACATCGGGGGACGATTCAATGCGTCGGGCGATGTCAGTTTCGTATGGGGCTGTGTGCAGGTGGCGCTCTGCATGGCGATTGATTGCGGTGCTCTGTGTTACGCTACTCTCTTTTTGACGAGGGATCGTTACGCAGCTGCAATCGCATTCATGCTCGGGGCAGCTTTCTGCACCGTAGGTTTCGTTCTCGGGTTCATCATGGCATAGAACTCGAAGGATTCTTGTATCACCTGATGCGAGGGCACTTCGATGTCTAGTCATGAAAAAATGCCGCAGGACGACGTTCTCACGTAACTCCCCTGCGGCATCCTCATACTGTTAAAGCTCGCGAATACGTGACTCGAGATCGATCTCGTCCAAGAATCTTCCGGTGTTCCTGTACCTCAACCTTCTGGCTTCCAAGTCTAGACCGCTTGCAAGGTGCTGCCTTAGGTCATTCGTCAGCGTAGATACCTCGCGCTCAGTTTGCTCGTATGCCATGCGTAACGATTCGACCATGCGCATAGGTAGGACTGTGCGCTCTGCGAGCAGTCTCTCGAGGCTCGTGGTGGTTTCGACCAATTGAGCGAAGGTTACGGTTGCGTCGAATGAGACACGAAACTTGAGGTCCTCGAACACCGAGTTCGTGTGCGCCATTTTTGTAATGACGAGAAGCTTTATCAGATGATCCTTGGCAGATTCCTTGTCGCCGTCGAGGAGGGCGCGATGGAAGTCAGCGAAGGTCTCACGGAGCTTGTCGGCGAACACAGTAAAAGGGCGACAACGGATCCCGCTCAGAGCAGAGAGGTTAAGGCGCGCTTTTGCTAGAAAGCTCTCCACGACTGCCTTCTGGGCGGACTCGGATCGTCCTGGAGTGAAGAGTAGCGCTTCAGATTGCTCGAAGATCGGAGCTGCATCTACTACTCGTTTCCGAATCAAAGCTATCTGGTTCTCGCCGTGTTTGATAACCCCTTTCAAGAGCTCCTCGTCGGTTGCCATGGTTCCGACGATATCGGGGAGCTCCTCGCTACGATGGGTCGCGCGATTGCCCGAGGCAACTAGTTTGGTCTGTATCGCCCCGATCCTCTGCTTGATGTTCGGTATACGCTCAGTTATGTCCTGCAGGAGTTCGCACAGCTCTTGTTTGAGGCGGTGCTCTGCGCTCGCGAATGTGTTGGCCCAACGCTCCGCAAAGCTGCTGAGCTCCTCGGTCAGCATGTCCTTGGTCTCTGGATCGCTTTTCCAGTAGAGGGTGATACGCTGATTGAGGTCCTGAACCTCGGTGCGAAACTCCATCTGTTGCGACAGCTCTTTCTCGTACTGTTCGTTGGCATGCGGATTACGCCGATAGGCTTCGTAGACGGTAGGAAAGAACTGAATGGAGATCGGCTCAGGCTCGAACTCGGTTCTTTTCCCCTCTGGCAAACCACCGGGTACCTTTTCGCGCAGGTACAGGATAGAGCCCATAATCGCGGGATCGATGTCTGCGGCCCGAGGATAGTTTCTGCGTGTGCCTTCAAGAGGAGGTTCGACAACGAGTATGCGTCGTTCTCCTGGGCGCAGCCACCGCGCCGCCTCGAATATCATCTTGAACCCATCGATCACCTGAGGATCGGCTTTGATCTCGAGGACTCGTTGTGCACTCAACCGTTCTGGTGGCCACACGACGAGCTTGAGGTCGCTCAGCAATTTACTAGGGAGATGATCTGGGCTCACGAGGTAGGGCAGGAGCGAGCAGCGATCAAAAAAGGTACGGGTAAAGAAAGCGGGCAGCTTCCCTTGTGGATCGAGGTGCGGAAAGGAGTAGTCCATCGGTCGGCTGACCGCGCGCATGAACTTGCCTGCCTTAGAATCGGGGAAGCTCTCCCACAGCTCGGCGATCGTTGTGTGAGAGAACTTGAGTCCGAATCGCGTATGGCGGAGTTCTCGGATCCGAGTGTAGTAGTCTTCCCAACACCGAACCTCGAGCAATATGCCGGATTCGGTGCGAAGTGGGAGCTTGTCGTGCGTTTCTACAATGACTGCCTTGCCCCAGAGTCCTACCACCTGGCCGCGCACTCCCGCGCCCTTCTCTCGAAACTCGACAACTGTGTCCGGTGCTAACGTGACGGGGTCTCGCATCGCGAACACATACCGATATCGATTAGTTATGCGCGCACCCTCGCCGAGCTGTATGGAGTTATCGTGCATGAGCGCGGCATCGGTGATCGAACGACGATTGACGTCGGCAAGAGCGAGGGTTGCACGCTCGTCAGTGGTCGAATGAACCATCGCCGGGTACACGTTCCCATCGATCGCGACTCGGACAGAGGCTCCGCGTTGTAATCCGACCCCTGATGGAACGTTGAATTCGTAGAGAGCGGTTCTCCTGGCCACAGTAACCGGCACTACGAGCGGAAGGCTACGGGGATCATCGACACGGCCCGAGATCGTTTGATGAGGTCTTCGCTGGGCCTCTGCTAGTAGCCACTCGTAGTACTGGGTGCGCTGCGACTGGGTAGTTGCGAGATCCTCGATCTCTGCGCGTGTGTCGAGTAATTCCAGGATTCGATTACGCTTGCGAGCTGGGAGGTCTGAGAACTTGAGAGGCAGGGGCGAGGAGGGCTCGCTCGAGACGGGCGCGGATTCGGCGTCGCTGGTTCGAGGCTTCGGTGGAAGGTAGGCCTTGGCCAGGTCTCTCTCCCATTTGGTCCGAACGTCGTTGAACTGGTGATTTTTGGGTGGAGTGCGCAGCGCTCGTTCCGAATCCCGACAACTATCATCGTGAGGGTTCTGATCGGGTGTCATGTCGTGTGTATTCCCCTTCGGTGGCAAAGTGCTCGTGGAGGCGTACTATACCCCTCTCAAGAATGGGCTCAAGGAGTTCAGATGAAGAGTCTGGAAGGCTGACTGACCTCGGTATACTCCTGGTTGAATCGGTTCTAATCGGTTGCTTTGGGGCTTTCGTAAAAACACCGGGTCGCCGGGGGTGGAGTAGGTGCAAGTAGTCTGGAATTAAAGAGATCGGCGAGAGCGGAGAGGGATGAAATATTGGGGTCTTAGACCCCCCAATCATGTTGCATCGACGTTGAATCGATGCATAACCATGGAAAGTTCGATGAGGACTTTGATTGATGGTTGTCGTTCGTAGATAGAGGTTCGTATGGCTGTTTCTCACATCCTGGTTACTCCCCCTCAGATCCCCTCGGCTTTGGCAGCGCTTCAAGAGCGTAGTGTTCGAGGCGAGCAGCTATCGGAGCACGATATCGTAGACGCTATCCGAATCGATATCGACAGTGGCACGGTGGTGAGTGAAGTATTCCTCTCAAAGTTCGTAGCAAATAATAGATCGGTGTCCCCAGTTGCGATCGAATCATTGATCGGCCAGTTGCAATCCAAGATGAACGCGGTACTCCTGAGTAGCCCGGATCTCTTTCTCTCGTACGGAAAAGCGGCTGTTTTGTTGGCTCGTGAACTACGCCGACGAACGAGCGCCTTGCACCTCGTTTGACGAACGGCAGCAATTCGCGGTTACTTGGCATCTCCACGGTGCCGGTGATTAGTCATGCTCTCATAAGGTGAACATTAACGACTTAATCAGCGTGACCCGCCGAGCCTGCCCTGATTTAGTAAATATTCGGAGATCGAGACCGCACCATGCTCGATGATCCCCGGGGTGCCTGAGCAGGTCGTGAAGATCTCGGAGAGTTGTATCTTCGTGGGGCACGTTCTCTGTACAAGCTTGCCTTCGTGCATCCGGAAAAAATCGCCGAGGAGTCTGCCGTTGGGTGCCAATTCCGCCAATATCAACCCATGCGGATGGAGGACGGTCTCGAGTCGCCGATTTTCGGCGCAATATGAATCCTCGGCGTGTAAGAGGGTGTATTCAGACCCGGATAGGTCGAGCGTGAACGAGAACACTACTTGGCTGGAACGGTAACGACGGTCCAGGTAGAACGCGGCCTCCAATGACTGGCCATCTACGATAATCTTGGAGGGTTCGAAGGTGCCCGCAAGATACGCCGGGCGTGCGCCGCGTGTGACTTGAATCGGTGGGTGCGTCGAATCAATCGAGATATTCTGCACGTAGTGAGGTGGTATCCCGGCTGGCAAGGGGAGCATTTCATCGAGCGGATGTGTCGAACGGACCTGTAGGGGGATTACGCTGATCTGCGACCTCGAGGGTCGGCATACAAGCAGCTCTTCCAGGAGCTCCCGACATGCGGTGACTAGGAACTCTGCGGCGGGGTGGGGGTTGTAGCTCGCCGCCCCTCCGATATCGCAGTACCCAGAGATGAGCTTGTACGCGGAGCCGGGTGTGCTCTCGACAAGCACTGCAAATCGACGATTGTGGATCGTGATCTCCAAGGCCACTGAGACACCGACATTGCTCACGGCGAACCCTGATGGGGAACGCAGCGCCCGCATAATGTCGTCGTGTCGTAGCTCTCGATTGGCGGGGTCGTTGCGGAGGCTGCACATGCTTTCGAAGCTCAGTGCTTGGACATCGGTGCTGCAGACCTCCAGCGTTCCGTCTCTGTTGCGGCGTACTACAAAGGGACGCGCTCGAAAAGTTGCGGCATCGGAGCTACCCAGAGGAAGTCCGTACAGGGTATCTAGGAAGTTCTCGTAGGAGTCCGACGTGCTAATGTCTTCGGAATAAGATCGATGAAATTTTGTCGCTCGTCGGTACGACACAGCTCGAACACCAGAAAGTTGAAACTACCCCTTCGTATCGTCTCGGGTACTCCCTTGTTATGGGCCCAAGGTGGGCGTATGTGTGGTACACTGTCGTTTAACGATTCCGTAGGGAGAACGTAGGGCGTGTCTGGAGATCCTTCGCCTCATTCGCTAGCCGTCTCGTGTGCAGTCAGTCCCGCGATGGCAGAGGAGGTATTGTCGGTCATCGCTGCGGTTGCGGCTCTTCAGGAGCAGCGCGTACGTCGGGACTTTTGCGAAAGTCTCTCGGATTTCGACCGAGCTGTATTCGAGCGCCAGCGCGAGATCCCTTACAACGAGAGGGACTGGTGGAGGGACCCTCACGACATCTACGTGACACGCTGCATGGCCTTGATACTCGAACGCGAAAATAAAGCGCGCACGGCTGCTGGGCGTAGCGATCTGCTACCGCAGTGGCTCACGACCGCAGCGCTGATTCACGATCGTGGGTACGCCCTTCTGGGAAGATTCCCAGAGTTGGCGGGAGCGGAGTACCTCATGCGTGAGGGTGCTCATTGGGAAGGTGGAGATACTCGTATCGCCCATGCTCGACTCTCTCGACGCTATGCGGGGGGGGTGCTGTTTGGAATCGTAGACACGGAGCTCGAGAAGATGGTCGATATCTCTGCTCTAGAAGCTGCCAATCCGATCGACGCTCCGGAAGTTTTCTTACAGGTAGTCGAGACCCACGATTATCCTTTCGTAGGGCGCTATCAGGAGATGTCGCTCCAGGCTCGACACCACTTCGACGCTGACAGCCTCTTCTCGATAAGCGTACTCAGCTTCGTGAAGGACTACCTCGCATACCTTCGTGATGCGACGAAGGTGCGAGCAGCGCTCGATCACGGCTTAGGGAGCGCAGGTGTCTTTACGCCGCGTAGCTTGTTGCAGGCACGCATGTCGCGGTACTTCGAGGTGGTAAGCCAGCTCCCAGCCGGTTGGGATCTTGCGCGGTTTCCTCTGACCAACCCGGGAGTATCGTTCGTGGAAGGAGGCTGTATCCGTCCGCACTCTGCGACTGCTCTCGAGTTGACCGAGGTGGCCTTCGAAGAGTTGGCCCGATGCTGCATAGCTATGGAAGATATTTCGTCAGTAGAGCAGTTCGGCGAGTGGATCAGGGATTCCGTTGGGCGGCAGTTCGATGCATTGTTCTGAGCGAGCGTGCCGAATGCCGAGCTGCACTAGTAAGCGTTATGCGGTAACAGACAGAACGGCGAGAGCAGGCCGGCGACGAGGAGACTGACGTGAGTTTGACGGAGAGAATCGAAAGGATAGCGCAGACTGCGCGCTACGGTAAGGAGAAGGAATCTGCTCGAACCCCAGTGAGACATCCTTGCTCACTGAGGTTCGAGGAAGCGAAACGCGAACCGTTACTCGCTGATCTCGGCGCCCTCTGCTGAGGAAACGTCGTCGGAAGAAGACGAATCATCTGACGCCATAGCGTCCGAGCCTTCGTCGTCCTTCTTGGTGCGAGTTACCTTCGCAGCTTGAAGACCCTTTGGTCCTTCCTTGAGTTCGTACTCGACTGTCTCACCATCCTTGAGGGTCTTGAACCCATCGGCGGCGATAACCGAGTAATGAACGAAAACATCTCGTCCACTGGAGTGTTCGATGAACCCAAATCCTTTGGCATCATTGAACCACTTTACGACTCCCTTCAGTGTACTGGAATCAGACTCTGACATAACTACGGACTCCCCGTTAAAAACACTCACGGTAAATAAAACCTACCACATCTACTTTACGTTACAATACTGGATACGAGCTGACATCATCTCGTTCCTAGGAGTTGAGATTCAGACGGAGAGTGAAGGGATCCACATTTTTCGGGGGTCCCATGCGGTATCGTCAGGATAGGAGACATGCCGAAACTCCAGGAACCGACCGTTTTAGCAGGCTAAAGACAGTACATTGATAAGTCACTGATCTAGCAGGTATAGTTCCCCGTAAGGGGCCTCGAGGCCTCCAAAAAGGCGTTGCGCAGTGAGAACTTGGCTCTCGAAGTGTGGGGGGACAGCGCGCCTATAAAGACGTAGTTCTTCTTGATAGGTACTCATGAATCCAGCCGATCTGGCGACCTCAATTCTGGAAAGCTTGCCCGAACCGCTCTGCGTCTTGTCCAGGGATTGCACCTGTATTGCGCTCAACGCCGCGTTCGCACGCCTTGTTGGCTTTCAGGTGGAGCAGCTTAGGGGCGCGCCGGCAGTGCGCTTTTGGCCGGAGGTCGAGCGGCAGCGATGGGAAACTCGTGAATGTCCGGCAGAGCTACGAAGTGCACATGGCGATCCCCTCGTGGTGAAGGTTGCCTTGTTTGCCGGAGACGCTCTCCTGGTACGAGTTCTTGCAAGCTTCTCTCAGGATCAAACTACCAAGGTTTTTCATGCGCAGCGCATGGAGACGCTCGGTTTGTTGGCTGGAGGGGTCGCACATGACTTCAACAACATCCTCACCGGCATTTTGGGGCATCTGGCGTATCTTCAGAACGTGCTTCCGGCCGAAGGCCCTCACGTAGAGTCGCTCTCTGCGATCGAGGAGGGAGCTTTACGGGGCTCGGGGATCACACAGCAGATCCTGAAATTCTCTCGTCTCGAGCAGAGCGAGCCATCCGCGCGGGTAGATTTGGGTGAGATGGTGTCGAGGGTCTGCTTGCTGGTGAAGGGCACGATACCATCGGAGGTCTCGTTGCAGTTCTCTCCGCCAGCTCGATCGGTTTCGGTGCTGGCATCGGAGGCCTACATCTTGCAGGTCATCATCAACCTGATCGTCAACGCGCGAGATGCGATCAAGAAGGGTGGAAGGATAGAGGTCGAGATCGAACGCGCCTGCTCATCTGAGGAGGTGTCGCGCCTCTTTGGGACGGAGCCGGCGGCTCCCGCGTACGGAGCGCTCGTGGTGCGTGACTCGGGAGAGGGGATGGACGATGAGGTGAAGACCCGTTTGTTCGAGCCATACTTCACCACCAAAAAACAGGGGGGAACAGGACTCGGACTCACGACGGTTTTCTCGATCGTGAAGAGTTTGGGAGGTGCCATCGAGGTTAACTCCGAGAAGGGTGTGGGAACGGAGTTTCGAATCGTTCTACCTGTCGTCGAGGAGAGCACGGCAAAGGATGCGCCCGAGGTCGAATCGGAGGAGGGGCCGGTGCCCGGACGGGGCGAGCGGATTCTGGTGGTCGATGACGAGTATGCGGTAAGAAACGTTCTCGGGCTCAGCCTGACCCACCTGGGGTACAAGGTCGAGACAGCTGCCTCGGGACTCGACGCGCTTGACAAGTTCGCGGAGGCGGAGGGGCGCTATGACCTCGTGATTCTGGATCTCTTGATGCCGGGACTCTCGGGAGAAGAGGTCTTTAACCGACTCAGACGGCTACGTCCGGACCTGCGGGTGCTCATCGTCAGTGGATTTAGTTCGGAGCTGGTGGTAACTCGGATACTGGCAAACGGAGGGCGAGACTTCATTCAGAAGCCTTTCTCGATAGAGGTGCTCTCCAGGAAGGTACGAGGATGTTTCCGTGATTAAGCAGTACAAGGTCCGTGATATCGTCATCAGTCCCGGGTTGGTGCTTTCGCCAATGAGCGGCGTTACCACCCGTGCGTTTCGTAGATTGATCAAGGAGTCCAATCCTAAAGGAGTCGGCTTGGTCGTTAGTGAATTCGTCTCGGTCGAGGGTATGACTCGCGGCTCTCGGCGCACGATGGAGATGATGCGCTACTCAGCCGACGAGCGTCCCTACTGCGTGCAGATCTTCGGCTATGATATCGATCGTATGCGTGATGCGGCGATGATGGTGCAGGATATCGGTGCTGATATTGTGGATATCAACTGTGGTTGTCCAGCTCCCAAGGTCGTCAAACGTGGGGGAGGGTGCGAGCTCATGCGCCAACCCGAACATCTTCGGCAGATCGTCCGCGAGGTGCGTCGAGCAGTCCGTATCCCTCTGACGATCAAGATTCGCAGTGGTTGGGATGAAGGCTCTCGTAACGCGATGGATGTCGCCCTCATGGCCGAAGGTGAGGGGGTCGAGGCGATCGCCATTCATGGTCGGACGAGGTCTCAATTGTACCGAGGCGAGGCGGACTGGGACGTCGTAGAGCGGGTCGCCGACAGACTCTCGATTCCAGTGCTCGGTAGCGGAGATGTAGTCGACAGGCATTCTGCAGAACAACGTCTGAAGGGTAAGGTCGCAGGGCTCTTCATAGGGCGTGCGAGTATGTGGAATCCCTATGTGTTCTCGGAGATCATGACTGGCGAGCCTTCGAGGTTGCGTGAGAACCCCGGATTAATGTTGGGGCTTCTTTTTCGCTACATCGAGCTCCTCAAGGAGGACTTTTCGGACTCGACCTGTGTTGGCAAGGTCAAACAGCTCGCTTCGCAGATGTGCCGTGGAGCATTGTGGCGCAAGACACTCTTGACTATCAACTCCTTGCAGGAACAGGTACAGTTCCTCGAGCGGGTACGTGCTGGGGAGTGGGCTCCGCCTGTTGTCACGCGCTTAGAGCCCGACCCGGAAGAGATTTCGCCTAGTGAACTCTCGTGCAATTCCTTCTCGTCGGTATAATGAGAGGAAGCGAGCTTGCTATTACCGCTCGACTTGCGGCGATATCAGAAGCAGGTCGCCGCAAGGTCATGAACAACTACCTACAGGGGAACGAGTGCTGACGGTCAAGAATTTACACAGACACTTCGGAGACAAACACGTGCTTCGAGGTGTCAATTTCGCCCTTGCTCCAGCCTCGATCAATGGCCTTATCGGTCCTAGCGGTGGTGGTAAGAGCGTTCTCCTCAAACTCATCGCACACACCTGCAAGGAAGAGTCCGGGGAGATCTGTTTCGAGGGCGGATGCTCCCACCGCGATGTGGGATTGATGTTTCAGGAAGGGGCGTTGTTCGATTCGATGTCGGTTTACGAGAACGTCGCCTTTCCTCTTGTGGGAGGCAAGGTTCCGACAGCGTCTCTCCCCCGGGCCCAACGGCGCGAGGTGTGTGAAAAAGTCAGCGATATCTTGGCACGAGTCGGGCTTTCGAAGGCGGCTTTCAAGATGCCGGGGCAGCTCAGTGGAGGCATGCGACGTCGTGTGTCTCTAGCGCGCGCGCTCGTCGGGAGGCCTCGTATCCTTTTGTTGGACGATCCGACCAGTGGTCTCGATCCGGTTGCAAGTAGTGTAATCATGGAGTTGATAGTCGAGCTGCACAAGGAGTACAACCCTACCACCGTGATGGTGAGTCACGACCTGAGACGGCTCATCCCGGTGGTAGATCGGGTGCTGGCTCTCTTTGACGGGATCATAGCGTTCGACGGAACGGTTGATCAATTGCTGCACGGTTCTCCGGCATTCGTTCGCAGTTTCCTCGCCTGCCGATACGAGATGAATCCCGACACGTCAGTTTCGAACGTGCCGGTTTGAAGGTTTAATATATATGATGAAATTCAAGGCGATCCACGAATCGCGAGAGAAGTTCCTATCGGGGCTCGGAGTTCCAGAGAAAACGGACTTCGTTGCTGACGACTTCCAGCAAGAGGCGATCTCAAACCTAAAGGCCGGTATCGATACGCTGGTGGTGGCGCCTACCGGATCGGGCAAGACCTATATCGCGGTTCAGGCGATACGGAATCTGCTCGAGGGGGGGCACCATTCTATTTACACCACCCCGCTCAAAGCCCTCTCCAACACCAAATATACCGAATTCCAACATACCTTCGGCCCCAAGCACTCGGTGGGCTTGCTGACCGGAGACCGGAAGATCGAGGGGGATTCTGATGTTGTGATAGCTACGACTGAGATATACCGCAACGACCTCTACCGGGGGTCCGGGCGTTACTCCTTGGTCATTCTCGATGAGGTGCACTATATCGCGGATCCTCAACGCGGCGCCGTCTGGGAGGAGAGCATCATCCTGACTCCGAGCTCTTCGACACTGCTCATGTTGTCGGCCTCGATCTCGAATGCGCAGGAGATAGCCGCATGGATAGAGGAGGTTCGCAACAAGGAGTGCCGAGTGGTCATGAAGACGGAGCGTCCTGTGGAGCTTCGGTTCGGTTTCATGCATCCACGATTTGGTGTCATTCCGTTGAGTGACGAGAAGGGCCATCTCTCTCCCGAGGTCGCGCACTACTACGGGAGTATGCCTCTCGACGAATCTGGAACGCGAGTAAAGAATTACCGCGCGGGCCGCGAGGAGCGAGGTGAGCGTCGCGAGCGTGGCGGAAGATCTGGCGGTGGTCGTCGCTCGCGCTCAGGTGGTGGTCGGAGGAGGCGATAAGATGCAGGTCGAATTCCCCGTTTCCGTCATTCTTCGAGAGCTTGAGCGTGACGAGCTCCTTCCGGCGATCCTCTTTCGCACTGCGCGTAAACAGTGCGATGCCGATGTCGAGAGCGTGGCGCGCAACAAGAACGCTATACTCTCCGCAGCACAACAGCAGCGGTTGCAGAGCGAGATTCAAGCGATCATAGACAAGTACAAATTTGAGCCTGAGTTCATCACCACCTATCCGCAATACCAGGCGTTGATCTCGACTGGGGTGGGAGCTCACCATGCAGGGCAACTTCTGATCTGGAGGTTGCTGCTCGAGGAACTCATGTCCCGCGGCATGTTGCGGATGATGATAGCGACAGGAACGGTCGCAGCAGGAGTGGATTTTCCCGCGCGTACCGTGGTGATAACTGCGCACAGCAAGCGAGGTTCGGAAGGTTTCAGTGTGCTCTCGGCAGCCGAGTTCCAGCAGATGGCAGGACGTGCGGGACGACGAGGAAAGGATGCCGTCGGGGTGTGTGTCATCACGCCAAGCAAGTTCTCGGACGCACGCGTACTGCTGGAGGTCTCCAAGCGACCGCCGGAGCCGCTCCGTTCTGCATACTTTGCAGCTCCCTCGACTGTGCTGAATCTCCTCAAGTATCGCAACGTAGACGACCTCGAATACACGGTCGAGCGCAGTTTGGCGGCGTTTCTCGACCGCAAGAACGCGAGCGGTTTGCGTGAGCAGGCGATAGAGGAACAGCAGCGCATCGAAGCCGATGGGTCGCTCAAGGGGGAGAAGCGAAAGAAGGCTGAGAAGAGAGTGCGGCGTACTCTCAAAGAGGCGGACGAATTGGACCGGAAGCAGGAGACCTCTTTGCACCTCTCCCTCGATGGATTGAGGACACTCGGGTACGTCGAAGGGGGTGGGCTCACGGAGAAGGGCTCTTGGGCCGCCGAACTGTGCACGAGTTTAGTGCTCGAACTGGGGGAATGCATCGACTCAAAGCTCTTTGACGATTGCGCGCTCTTCGAACTCGTCGGACTCGTTGCGAGTATCGCAGGCGACCCACATCGACCGTACTTCAAACTCAAGCAGAATCCGATTAAGCCGGCGCTCTTCGATGCTATGCGTGAGGTAGTCCAGCGCATCAAGGACTCGTACAATGGGCCGGGAAAGGCGGAGGTCGAGGTTCTTCCAGATGCGGCGCTCACCGTCATCACATGGATGGATTCGGAGACGTGGGCGGAGTTCTCGGGATTGTTGAGGCTCTCTGGTGTAGCAGACGGAGACGTCGCCCGCCTCGTAAGTCAGACGGCTGATCACCTCAATCAGCTCACACGTCTAGAGAAGACCCATCCGATCTTGGCTCAATCGGCTAAGGTGGGAAGGAGTCGCTTGCTCAGGCCGCCATTCTCGGAGTCTTTGGTCCCGCTGGATTGATCGTGCTGCTTATCCAACAACCGTTTTCTAGTGTCCCCGGGTGCCGTTAAGTAAAACTAGCGGTTGGAATATTGCCCTGGCAGAGTCTCCTCGGCTTGGAGTAACATTTAGCCATGAAGATTCTAGTACCAGTAAAGAAAGTTCCCGATTGGCAGATTAAGCTTAAACTTCAGGCCGATGGATCCGGTATCCAAACCGACGGTATCAAGTGGATCCTAAACACCTTCGATGAGATAGCGGTCGAAGAGGCGATCCGATTGAAGGAGAAGGGGGTCGCTTCGGAGATCGTGTTAGTAAGCATCGGCCCGGCAGATGTGCGCGCTAGGCTCGAATACGCTCTGGCGATGGGCGCTGACTCGGCGATACTCGTCAAACACGATGGTCCCGTCGATTCTGACCTCGCCTCGCGGGTCGTTGCAGAGGTGTTCAAGCGCGGAGAGTATTCGATGGTGCTCATGGGGAAGCAGGCCATCGACTCGGATTCCAATCAGACTGCACAGCTCTTGGCCGGGCGCCTCAATCTCCCGCAGGCGTGCTTCGCCTCGAAGGTGCTCGTGGAAGGTGGCGCGGCAGTCGTTACTCGCGAGATAGATGGAGGGTTAGAGACTCTCAAGGTCCCGCTCCCCTGTGTCGTCTCTACAGATTTGCGCCTCAATGAGCCCCGCTATGCGGCATTGCCGAATCTGATGAAGGCTAAAAAGAAACCGTTCGAGGAGCTTTCGCTCGAGGCCCTCGGTGTTTCTGCGGACGTGAAGGTACGGGTCCGAGGAATGTCGCTGCCGACCGGTAGGAAGGCAGGCAAGAAGGTGGCGAGTGTTACTGAGTTGGTAGCCGCTTTGCAGCAAGAAGCCAAGGTTCTGTAGGAGTTCCAGCATATGAGTAAGGTTCTCGTATTCGTGCAACATGACGGTGGTAAGATAGCCAAAGGGTCGCTGTGTGCTCTGACCGCAGCCAAGGAGTTGCGACAGTGTTGGGGCAAGGATGGGGTATGCGCGGTTGTGTTGGGTCGAGGTGCCGCAGCAGCAGCACAGGAAGCGGCCCAGTACGGAGTGGAGAGTGTGCGCTACTCGGAAGATGCCCTCTTCGATAAGTTTCGAGCCGAGCCGTATGCTCGGGCGGTAGCCCTTGCGGCCAAGGAGCTTAACTGTGACGTCGTCGTTGGGCTGGCTAGTAGCTCGGGCAAGGATATGCTGCCTCGTGTGGCGGTTCTGCTCGATGCAGGGCAGGCATCAGATATCATAGCTGTCAACAGCGATGGGTCTCTGAAGCGACCGATGTATGCTGGGAACATCATTGCGGACGTGGAGCTCTTGTCGACGGCGCGAGTCGTTTCCGTCCGGGGAACGGCCTTCGGACCAGCCATCAAGGACGGGGCGGCAGGACAGGTGTCTGAGCAGGCGCTATCGGGAGATCCGGAGCTGAAGGAGCAACCGCGCTTCGGTGAGGTCGTGGGCTATGAACAGTCCAAGGCTGACCGCCCCGAGCTTTCAGATGCCGAGATCGTAGTGAGTGGTGGTCGTGCTCTGGGGTCGGCCGAAAACTTCGAGAAGGTCGTTTTCCCCCTAGCAGACGCTCTCGGAGCAGCGGTTGGCGCTTCTCGAGCCGCTGTAGATTCGGGCTACGCTCCCAACGATTGGCAGGTCGGCCAAACCGGTAAGGTGGTGGCTCCTAAGCTCTACATAGCGGTAGGGATCTCGGGAGCCATACAGCATCTCGCTGGTATGAAGGATTCGAAGGTGATAGTCGCTATCAACAAGGATCCCGATGCACCGATCTTCGAGGTCGCCGATTACGGATTGGTTGCCGATCTCTTCCAGGCGGTGCCCGAGCTGATCGATGCATGTAAGAGTGCCAAGGCAGCGTCGTGATCTCTGGAGCGGGTGAAGGGCGCGTGATGCGTGTTTCGAGGGACTTTCTCGGTCTCCTGCTCTGCCTTTTCTCGGTTGCGTACGCGGTAGCAGGATGTACTCCGAAGCCCGAACATCCGACAGTGGAGATAGAGTTTGTAGCACCTGACGGGCAGAGCATCCGTTCGTTCGAGGTCGAAGTGGTCTCTACACCATCAACGCGCGCGCGAGGCTTGATGTTTCGACGTGAAATGGGCGCACGAAGCGGAATGCTGTTCATCTTTCCGGAGGAAAAGCTCCAATCGTTTTGGATGAAGAATACTCTCATTCCGCTCGATATGGTGTTTGTCTCGAAAGAGATGAAGGTCGTTGGGATCCTCGAGAACGTTCCGCCCCTTACCGAAGATTCTCGTTATGTGGATTCTCCAAGTCTTTACGTGCTTGAATTCGCCGGCGGAACGATGAGAAAAGTCGGTGTCAGCGAGGGGGCCCAGCTTGTCATTCAGGGGCAGATTCCTAGGGCGCTCTAGACCTCCGTTGGGCGAGCGAACGCCCCGTGAAAAATACGGGTCATCGCGGAATCGAGTGGGTAGTCCACGTGAACGTGCTCGTGCACGTAAACGTGAACGTACCCGAAACAGGCGTCATGCGGGCTGACGGCATAGATTGGAAAGCATGGCTGCAATCCTTGTAAGCAACCGCTTCCCAGCGCAATACTGGCCGTCAGAGACATAGGTTAGAGCGTCTAACAGATCAAAGAGGGCACCACACTCCATGACGGATCCCCAAGCTATTGAGAAAATGGCGCTGTACGATAGACGTCCAGTTTTTTATAGTCGAGAATGCTGCTCTATTTCCGGAGCGCAGAGGTAAGGTTGCTCGTTCGGGTACGTTCACGTTTACGTTCACGAGCACGTTCACGTGGAAAGGCGCGATTTATAGGTCAAAACAAGAGCTTGCGCTATCTCTGTGCTCGCTATGACCCACTCGAAAACGTGATGAGCCAAAAATACAACACCGGCGCACTCAAAGCGATACAGATCCGCGGCGATAGCGGATCTTCGGGTGCAGGTATGATCCTGGTCATTTCTCGATTGAACGGATACGCTCTTTCGCGCTTTTGAAAGAGTTTGGGGTATGGGATATCCCGAGCCTTCGTTATACTGCTCCCTCATGGTAACTGAAAGTGCCTTAACAGCGAGCAGTTGTGCTTCTGAGCACCCGACCTTGATGGTGTTTTCGGTCGTGGGTGATATCCTCACGACCGGTACATTTTTCGCGTTGGCGCTGGGGTTGCTGACCCTGGCACGCCGACGTACCGAGCTCCGCGGTGATTGGCGAGTACCTGCCGCTGCATGTGCTCTCCTGTTGACGGGCGCTTCACATCTCGTTGAGATATGGTCGATGTGGCAGGGGGCATACAGCCAGATCGGCTGGTTGACATCAGTTACACTAGTTGGCTCGATCACCGCTGCGTATCTGGCATGGGGTCTTGTTGCTACGCTGGTAAAGTTGCCATCCAGGCGTTCGCTCCAAGAGGAGATCGAAAAACGGAGAGTGTCCGAGGAGGAGGTCAGCAAGAGCCGTGCTTTGTTCCAAGAGACGGTGACACGTCATGCATCGGAGATATCGGAGGCGAAGCTCAAGGTTTCGCGACTGGCATCGATCGTAGACAACTCCCAGGATGCTATCATCGGTATCGAGTCGAGTGGTGAGGTTTGGGAGTGGAATCCTTCTGCCGAGAGACTCTTCGGTTTTACAGAGGCAGAAGCGCTCGGCCACTCGATAGGCTCGCTACTCTCCACGAACGGCTCAGATGTGGTCGACCGAATCTCGCAATCTATGGCTTCGCCCTACGAGTGTGCTCAGTTCGAGGTGCAGTGCACACGCAAGAACGGGACTGAGGTGCCGGTGTGGTTGTTCATCTCGCCAGTCACGGAGCTCTCGGATGGTAAGCCAGGTCTGTCGATAATCGCGCGTGATATGAGCGAAAAGAAACAGGCTCAGGAGAGGCTCACGCAATCTCTTGCAGACAAGGAGCTGTTGCTCAAAGAGGTCCATCATCGAGTAAAAAATAATCTACAGATTATCTGTAGCCTTTTACGTCTCCAGTCCGGTTATGTGCCTGAGGGGCCCGCTCGGGCTATGTTTAGAAGCAGTGAGGATCGCGTAAAATGCATGGCGCTGGTACACGAAAAGCTGTACCGCTCGGAGAGCCTCTCTCGTATCAGCTTCGACGGTTATGTCTCCGAGCTTACGAAGCAGTTGGTGCGCTCTCACATATCGGATCCGCGAAAGGTCAAACTGGAGATGAATCTCGATGCAATGGATCTCTCTATCGACAAGGCGGTTCCGAGTGGTCTCATACTCAATGAGCTCATTGCCAATTCGATCGAGTACGGACTCGGAGCAGACGGAGCTCTCTCTCTCTCTCTGACGCTTCGTAAGAAAGCAAACACGGCCGAGCTGACGGTGTCTGATAAAGGCTCTGGTATACCGAAAGAGGTCGATGTCGAGAATCCTACAACCCTTGGTCTGCGAGTGGTTGCGACCCTCTGTAAGCAGTTGAACGCTAAACTCACCGTAGTAAATGAAGGGGGAGCGGTATTCCGGTTCGAATTCCCATTCGAGAAGCCGGGGGCAACGCGAGAACATACTGTAGATCCGACTGAAGCGATAGCATAGGCGTGCTATGGAGCCTTTGAAGATATTAGTATGTGAGGACGAGCGGCTCTTTGCTCTCGAGTTGAAGGAACGCTTGGAGCGCATGGGACATCGCGTAGTGGGGACTGCTGGCTCGGGCGGCGAGGCCGTAGCGATGGCGAAGAACCTCGCGCCCGATCTGGTGCTCATGGACATCAAGCTTTCCGGGGGCGTACCGGGTACGCGAGTCGCTGACGTACTACAGAGAAGCTTCCACATACCTTCGATCTTTCTGACGGCATTTGCCGATCACGAGACGATTAATCAAGCGCGACTTGCGCATCCCCTGGCATATCTGGTGAAGCCGATCGACGATCAGGAGCTCGAACTCGCCATCGAATTTGGGATGGCGCAGCACCAGGTCGAAGAAGATCTGCGCGAGGAGCTCGATGCGTACTCGTCCATGCTCACACGTTTGGGTGTGGGAGGTGAGGAGGAACAACCGCGTCCGCCGTCGGAGCACCCACCATCGCCGACGGCAGGGATGGAGGATCTCAGCGGCGTTATCGGTAGCATCGCGCACCACATCAACAACTCACTTGCTGGAGTTATGGGTTATCTCGATTGGCTGGCGCATTGCGGTACTCTTCAAGCGTTGGAAGATCGTTACGTCAAACTCGCACTAGAGGGGTGTTACGAGCAGAAGCTGTTCGTTCAGAAGCTGTTGTGGGCATCGCAACAGGGGCCACGGGAGTTGGGGGTGGAACGAATCTCCGATGTCATCGCTCGAGCAGTGGAGGGCCTTTCGAAGCTCAAGAAGCCCGGTGTTTCCTTCGATGTTCGCTCAATCAGGGAGGATATGGCCGTATTCGTCGACGAAGAAGCTCTCCGGAATGCCGTTGTGGGAGTTCTTCTGTATGCGCAGCGACTGATCGATGGTCAGGGCACCATCACGATAGATGCGGAGAGTGAATACATCAAGGCATCGAATCTGCAGAACCCCCGCGCTGTCCCGGACTCGTTCGTAGTAATAGATATTCATGGGAGTGGTCGTGAAATGACGGACGAAGAGATCCGGGACGCGCACCGACCGGCCGATCTCACGGATGGTGACACGCACGCCTTGGGACTCGCACTAGCCGTGGCCCACGGCGTTACGCAAGCTCACGGAGGTTGGTTGCACATCGAGTCGAAGGCGGGCGCGGGAACCTCGTTCAAGTTTTTCCTACCGAAGGTTCATACTCAATAGTTGCGCCCAACTGCTCAACGAAACCACGCGTTCGCGTGGTTTCGCCTCTCCTCCCCTAGGGAAGCGAGGCAAAACTTACCTGTGGTCCCACTTTCGAACATACCACGTGAACGTGCTCGTGCTCGTAAACGTGCACGTGCTCGAACATCTTGATGTTTTTGTTCCGGGTACGTTTACGTTCAGGTGCACGAGCACGTTCACGTGGTAGAGTGTAGGGTTTTGCCTCGCTTCCCTAGCCCTCTACCATAGCAACGGCGCGACGAAGGCGAAGAAAGCACCCACGACGAGAAAGAAGACCGAGAGCCCGGAAACGACTCCTGAGATTCTGCGCGCTCGGGTGCACTGAAGAGCGAGCAGTGGATCGGTTGGGCATTCCTGAGGAGTCAGGCGCCGATGCAGGAAATTGAGCGCAAGGAGGATCGCAGCTACGGAGAAGACCGCTATTTTGTGTTCCGAGAACCAGATCAATTGCGGAAAAACGCCCAGCAGCGATACGAAGGTTGCCCCGGCGCCGAGGGTAACGAAAAGTGCGGGGAGGGCGCAGCACACGAGGGTGCTCAACGAGAAAAAGAGAGCTGTGAAAGGGAGTATCTGCTTGATCCGCATCGTCTATATCTTCAGTACGGTGCCTTCCGAAAGCGAGGACTGTTGAGTATGTAGGGAGGCGCACACGAGGATCATTGAGCTACGTGCGTCACATGTTCAGATGTACGCTCTATCTTCACGACCTCGTAGCCGGCGTCGACTATACTTTCTCGAATCTCAGTGTCGGGAAGTGAGGCATCATCTTTGGTGGTGATCGTCACCACCTTGGTGTCGAGATCTACAGCAACATCTTTGACGCTCTCCTTGCGTCCAAAGGTTTTTTTGATCCCCTGGGCGCAAAAGGAGCACACCATCCCTTTTACGGAGACCGATATGCGTTCCGCCTGTACCGGTAAGGGGAAGGTTGTTAATAGCGACAGCGCAGTAGTCGCGAGAACGAGCATTTGTTTCATACAGTCACCTCTAAAAATGAGCAGCTCCAGCTAAAAACGGCGTACCTTCTAAACTCGCGCCGACTTCGAGTACGAAGTTGTTGTAGAAGAAGCGTAAAAGGGGTGTCACGCGAGAACTCTCGTCCATCTCGGGCATCTCGTCCACCTGCAATACTACCCACGTTTGGAGGGCATCGAAGGGCGCAACGTACGGAGTGAATCCGATACGCCCTCTGATACGGTTGAACTGCACCGACCCCTCCGATTGGAGCGTCTCCGCCGATAGCTGAGTATACAATCGCCGTGTCTCATAGTCTGCCTCGAGCGCACCGTAGCCAGCCAGGGCTCCATCGTCGCGTGAATCGTGTCTACCTCCGAGCCCCAGTGATAGATTGACGTTGGCTTGAGAATCTAATTCATTCCAGCGTTTCAAGAGATAATTGAACTGCCCTAGCCCGAAGGTAGCGGTACTGTCTTTGCCCTCTCGATAAAAACTTGAGATTCCAAGTGAGTAGCGATTAGTAACAGAATAATTCACTTGCAGGTCCGACCAGTCGTCGTTGTACGCGGGCATGACTCCGTAGCCGCCCTTGAAGCTCACGGGATTTGCCGACGCCGGTCGGGATACGGTTATAGAAAGAACTAAAAGAAGGAATAGAGACCTCACGTGAAGATTGTAATCACCGTTGAAGCACGTGAACATAGGGGTTCTTGTTATGGAGCGCTATTAGTGTGACATTTCACGAGAAGAGTTGAAGTGGGATATGAGATCATTCGAAGTTGCATGGACAAAGCGAGAGCTCGGTGTGCTGGCCAAGATGCGGACACCCGCAGCTGTGCAGGATTATCTGGACAAACTGCCCTACCGTTGTGAAGACGGGCACCTCTCCGCCCGGGCGGCGTTGAGGGACGGTCGCGCGCACTGTTTCGACGGCTCGCTACTGGCGGCCGCAGCGCTGCGAAGGCACGGATTCACTCCGTTTTTGGTCGACCTGTGTGCCGTGCGTGACGACGACCACATGATCTGCGCCTACCAACACCGAGGGCGTTGGGGGGCGGTTGCCAAGTCGAACTTTCCAGGGCTCCGCTTGCGCGAGCCTATCTTTCGGAATGTACGAGAGCTGGTCGTCTCTTACTTCGAGTTCTATTTCAACATGAAGGGAGAGAAGTCCCTGCGCAGCTTCTCGCGCCCACTGCGGCTACCCGATCCTCGGCGACTCGATTGGGAGTGCGACGATGCGGTAGGGGACCTGCTTGTGGAGCGTTTGGGAGAGACTCGACACTATGACATTGTGGGCGTGGCACAAGAGCGCACTCTCCGTAGGGTAGATCGACGTCTCTTTGAATCTCAGCTAGTGGGGGTGAACCTGAAAGGGGTTCGTTGGTAAGTCTGTCACTGTGTGGAGTAACGATGACACGAGGTAAGGATTCCGAGTTCCGATTGGTGTATTCGACCGACCAGGGCGAGATCTGTCCCGCATGTGCGAAGCCCCGCAAGTCGTGCTCGTGTGCGGAGGAGAAACGACGTGCGATTGCCGGTGACGGCAATGTGAAGGTGCGTCGAGAAACCAAGGGCCGTGGTGGTAAGACGGTCACGACGATCTCGGGATTGGCCCTTACGAAGGACGAGCTCGGTACGTTGTTGAAGGACCTCAAACGGGTCTGCGGTACTGGGGGTACGGAGAAGGAAGGGATTTTAGAGATTCAGGGAGACCACTGCGATACGGTGATCGGGGCCCTCTCCAAGCGAGGGATTCGCAGTAAGCGCGCTGGAGGATAGCATAAGGGTCGTAAAGCGCTGATTGGGCGTATATTTCGTATTTTACGCCGCTGCGGTAAGTGCTCCAGAAGGAGCGCGCGCTGATGCTGCAAAATGCACTGTAACCCTTCTGAAAAGCTAGAGTTAGGTATATACTGGTGGCCGATTAACCCCCTTTTGGGCCGTGGGTTTCAGGAGGGTTATAACCCCTGGGGATTTCTTTATGTTCGGTGGTGGCAACAAGGTCAAGGTCAGCGATTCTGTTCTGCAGAAGGTCAAGGTAGCAGCCGGTATTATCGGGTGCTCAGTGGACGAGTTCATCGAGCGTGCTCTGGAGAGCGAGGCCGAGAAGGTGATGGCGTCCACGTCAAACAAAGAGCCTTCGGCTGCGGAGGTCGAGGAGATCGCCAATCAGCTCAAAGGGCTCGGATACCTTGAATAGTATCGTTGCCTACCTTCACCAGGGTCTGGCATGGCTCGTAGGGGTTGCGTGGTCCACGCTTTCGTGGGCGACCCCTAGTGTGCAGCTCTTGATTGTTGCTGTGGTGTTCGGTCTGGTGATGGTCGTCGTTTTCGGAAAGGTCTCCAATCAGGGAGCGATAAAGCGCGTCAAGACCGATATCTCGGCATCCTTGATGGAGGTGTTCCTCTTTCGTCGCGACATGCTGCAGACTCTGAAGGCGCAGGGGGCGCTCTTTCTGGCAGGCTGTCGGTACTTTTTTCTCGCCATGGGTCCGGTGCTTATTTTGGCCGTGCCGTTCGCGCTCGTGCTCGGACACCTCAATCTGCGCTTTGGAGCGCGTCCGCTAACGCATAACGAGACGACCGTTCTCTCTGTTAATGTAGCCAAGGACACAGACGTACGTAGCGTCGCGCTGCAAACGGACTCCGGCCTCGAAGTAGTCGGACCCGTGCGGGTTCCCAAGACCCGTTCAGTCTACTGGCGAGTGCGTCCGAGTAGCGACGGACAGCACTCCGTCAAGATCTCCGTCCCCGGCCAGGGGGAAGTGCTCCAGCAGTTCGTAGAGAGTGGTCCTGAAGCCTCTCGACCGCTTGGGGTTTATCTTTCCCGTCACGACGTTCTGGAGCCGCTTCTTTTTCCGAACGGAGGAGGGGGCTTCTCGTTGCCGTCTGGGCCGATCGAGCGGGTCGAGCTCTCGTATCCCGAGCGGTTCTATCTCTTTGGGGGGATAGAGCTCTCGTGGGTATCGATATTTCTCGTCGTATCCATCCTTGCGGGCTTTGTCGGAAGCCGCTTGTTTGGAATATCTGTGTAGTAGCGGAATTACGGTAGGGTAGTGCCATGAAGAACAACCTTCTGATGATCGTCTTCGATAGTTGCCGGTTCGACTCGTTCGCTGCGGCGAAGACCCCCTTCATCAGCAAACTGGGAGAGGTCGAGCGGCGCTACTCGTATGCGAGTTGGACGGTTCCTTCTCACACCGTGTACCTGTTGGGATGCAGTCCTCATAAGAGCCCCAAGGGGGTGTTCGCGTCCGAGGTTTACAAGAAGGACTTCGTTAATTGGGGCGATCGTCTGAACATTCCAGACATCTCCTTCAAAGGGTTCGTTCCACGACTTTCGCTGCCAGCCTTCTTGAAGGAGCAGGGATACAAGACCAACGCCCTCGTGAGTATGCCGGTCCTCAATCAGACTACCATTCTCAACACACACTTCGACCGCTATCAGCTCATGAAGTGCCACCACGACTTCAATGCGATCATCGATAATTTGATCTTCGAGCCGGACAAGCCTTCGTTTTATCTTCTCAACATCGGCGAGACGCACTACCCGTACATCGTTCCGGGTGAGTCGGCCGATGACCTGCCGCGTATCTCTGGTGTACACGGTGTCTTCAAGCACATGGACGACTTGGTGCTGCAAGGGGGCAACCCGTCAGGTGCGCCGAAAGAGGAGCGCTTCTTCGACATGGACCAGATGAAGATGTTGCACGACAAGCAGCGCAAAAACGTCGAGTACCTCGATGCTCTTTTCGAGAAGCTCTACGAAGTCGTGCCACGCAACACCCACATTATGGTTATGTCAGATCACGGCGAGCTGTTCGGAGAGGATGGGTATTTCGGCCACGGTCCGATCATGCACGAGAAGTGTTTCGAGGTTTTCTTTGTCGAGGGACGGATCAAGTGACGAAAGGCGCACGGGTCAGCAGGCGAGATTTCTTGAAGGGCGCGGCCGCCAGTGCGGTTGGCCTCTCGATGGGCGATATTCTCGCGAGTGGCAAGGCGCCGTACCTCAAGAATAAGCGTGTCGGCTCCAAGACGATCGTGCTGGGCATTGATGGTATGGATCCGAAGCTTCTCAGGCAGTTCGTTGATCAAGGCTACATGCCGACCTTCAAGGCCTTCATGGAGCGGTCGCGATTCGGTGAACTCGGGACAACGATGCCTCCGCAGAGTCCGGTGGCGTGGTCGAGCTTTATTACCGGAACGAATCCAGGCGGACACGGAATCTTCGATTTCGTTCACCGCGATCCGAATGCGCTCTTGCCGTATCTTTCCACTACCCGTTCCTACTCTTCTGATTCAAAGCTGTCGATCGGCGAGTGGTGCCTACCTCTCGGATCGGGACGCGTGGATCTGATGCGTAAGGGACGTCCATTCTGGTCCCTCCTCGAGGAGCGCGGCATCCCCTCGACGATATTTGCACTCCCCGCAAACTTCCCGGTCGTAGAAGAGGGCTCCGTTCAGGCGCTATCGGGCATGGGAACACCCGATCTGCTCGGAACGTACGGCACCTTCACGCTCTTCTCTGAAGTTGACGTACCGGATTCAAACGACTGGAGCGGTGGTCGGGTGGTGCGGGTGCGCCCTGTAAATAACGTCTACAGTGCAGTGCTTGAGGGGCCAACCAACTCCTTTCGAAACGACGGCACGGCTGCATCTGTACCGGTGGTCATCTCGCGAGATCCGTGGGACCCGATAGTAAAGATCGACATAGGTGGCGAGACGCTCGTTCTGAAGCAAGGGGAGTGGTCGGAGTGGGTACCGCTCTCGTTCGAGTTCATCCCGCTGTTCGCCACCGTCGGCGGTATGGTTCGGCTCTTCGTAAAGCAGGTGCATCCGACGCTCAAGGTGTACGTGTCGCCGATCAACATCGATCCAATGGAGCCGACCCTTCCGATCGGATCTCCGAGCGGCTATTCACGCGAGATCGCGCAGGCGGTCGGGCGTTTCTATACGCAGGGGTTTCCTGCGGATCAGAAGGCTGTCGCCCTTGGTGCGATCTCCGATGATGAGTATTTCCATCAGGCCAACATCGTCATCGACGAAAACTTAAAAATCCTCGACTATCAGCTGTCACGTTACGACGACGGATTCTTCTTTTACTATTTCTCGTGCATCGATCAGAATTGCCACATGTTGTGGCGGTTGTGCGATCCGAGTCATCCGCTCTATCGACCAAACGCCAGTCCCGAGCTGAAGACCTCTGTTCGAAGGTTGTATCAGCGTATGGACGATGCCTTGAAGCTCGTACTGAGCAAGGTCGACGACTCGACAACCTTCTTCGTCATATCCGATCACGGATTCGGCACGTTCGAGCGTGAGTTCCATATCAGTCGGTGGCTGGTGGAGCAGGGGTATACGGTGCTCAAGGATCCAGAGTCGCACGAGCCGGGCGATATGTATGACCGTGTCGACTGGTCAAAGACGAGGGCCTACGCGCTTGGAATCAACGGTGTGTACGTGAATCTGAAGGATCGTGAGCCAAACGGTATCGTCGACCCTCAGGAAGCGCAGCGCATCAAGGACGAGATCATCGCTCGGTTGGTGCTTGCGGTGGATCCACTTCGTAACAAGCCGATCGTAAGAGCCGCCTACGATTCTCACAAGATCTACTCCGGGCCGCACCTCTTCCTAGCTCCGGATGTTTTGGTGGGCTACCACTCGGGATATCGCGTATCAGATGAAGCGGTGCTGGGTAAGTTCCCGCGTGAGATGGTAGGCGATCGAACCAACAAGTGGTCGGCTGATCACTGCTTCGATCCTGGACTGGTCCCAGGTATCATCCTCTCGAACAAGACGGACTGGGGGCGCGGAACTCCAGCGATCTGGGACATGGCTCCGAGTATCTTGAAGAGCTTCGGTCTGGAGATTCCGGCGGAGATGGATGGGAAGCCGATTCAGGTGTGATTGGATCGAGGCACGTGCTCATTTCTACATATGAAGGGTGTTCGCGGAATCGAGTGGGTAAGACTAGGTGTTATGCCGACGTGAACGTGCACGTAAACGTGAACGTAAACGTACCCGAAACAGGTCTCATGCGGGCTGAGGGCATAGCTTAGAAAGCATGGCTGCAGTCCTTGTAAGCAAACGCTTATCCGCGCGAGACTCGTCGGGAGAGACATAGCTTAGAGCGTTTAACAGATCAAAGAGGGCGCCACACTCCATCACTGATCCTCGTGCCGTTGAGAAATAGCGCTGCTCGATAGACGTCTAATTTTTCATAGTCGAGCATACTGCTCTAGTTGGGGCGGGAGGGAATAATGTTGCTCATTCGGGTACGTTCACGTTTACGTGCACGAGCACGTTCACGTGAAAAGGCGCTATTTATGCGCCGAAACAAGTATTTATGTTATCCCTTTCCTCGTTACCACCCACGCGATTCTACAATGAGCCAAAATTCAATCGGAGATAACTCAACAACCTGTAAGCGGACAAGCTCAGCTTCCGTCTTGCGCTCCTTTGAGCCCGTCGTATCTCACTTCTCACAAAGAGAGAGGCGCTTGGTGACGGGCTCGTTTCGAGTGGGCGGCTCGCCCTCTGCTCCCATATCGCGGCACTCCACTAGAGCTATACACGCCCGGTCATCGATCTCGGTAACGTGACAGATGTCAGAATCGCTCACGCACGCCAGAGACGCTGCAGGTATCCTCTTGTTTGTGTCGAAAATAACGATACCATTGCAAAACTCGCCGGCTCCGTAGGAGATCGCGACAAATCTGTCGGTGTTTTTTTCGAGAACGAGGTCGGATATCCGTCCTACGGTAATAGGCATTTCAGTTGCGTGACTTGCAACGCGATGGGCGCCTTCCTTCAAAACGACGAGGTCGCGGTGGTACTGTGCGAAGATTCCGTCTTTTGCGGGCGGTTCTGCAAGATAACAGATACCGAGTGAGAAGGCGCTGTTCGGAACGTATAAGTCATCAACGGCTTGCATCTGCGCTTGCTCGGCGGGGATGCACTCTCCGTCTGAGCGAGCGTCCAGCGGTAACGACAGTACGAGAATCGCAAGGAGTTGACTGAATTTCATAGTCTGAGGCTAGAAGGCTGTGCGATATGGGTCAAGACGAACAATCCAAGATCCGCTTTCGACTCAAGCGGGCTCGCCTCCTTAGAGCGTACTAAAGGAACCTTGCTCTCTCCTGCGCGCTCGGTAGCTGACACGCCTCGGGCGGTGGAAAGAGGCGGTGGCGATAACGAGCAACGAGCGCATACGCGCGGTCTCGCAAGAAGCGGGGAATCAGGAGGCCAAGCGCTGCAAGCGCCCACACGTCTCCTAATACTCGGCAGATGTAAATTACGGCGGACGAGCGGCTCAGGAGCTTGCCCTCGTAGGTGCGCACCACTACGGTCGAGAGAGATTGGGATAGTTCAGGTGGTAGTATCTTTGCTGCATACTCCCCCTGCAGAGCGGCGAAAGAGAACTGCTGCTGGGTGTCTTGGGCAAGCAGCCACTGCACGAAGCGGTTACACAGTCCGCACGCGCCGTCGTAGAACACCACAGGACCGGCTGGTGTTAGTGACTTCTCCACGCTCTCGCCTGCACGAGCAGCGCGAACCTGTAGCCAGCTCGGATTAAATACGAAGAGATGCGTGATAAGCATCGCGGCGGTGAGATCCGCGAAATCCACGACAAGCAGGATGCCGAGATGCATAGCTACGGCGGTAAGCCATATCCACGGACGACTCTTTGCAAACAGCGCAAAGGGCGCGAAGAGAATCTCGACACACAGGGCCAACCAAGTGGCGGCCTTAAGGAGCACCTGAGGCGACTCGCGAAGGATATCGGTTAAGGGCGAGACCCTCGAGAGCGGATTGTGGAGCAACTCGTTCAAGGCGCTTCCGTCAACCCAGCTCGGGCTGCCGAGCTTGTGAAGGCCGCTGACGGAGTAACCAACGGCTAGAAGTATCCACAACGTGCGATGCATCAGGCTCTGGATGGAGCGATCACCTCGGGGCGTAGCTGCAAGTGCCAAGAGGATGAATCCGATATAGGGTATGCTCGGATTACTTATGAATGGATTCCTTCCGAGCAGCGAGGCCCAGCCGATCCACACAAGAAAAGCCGCGGGCCGGACCAAGCGGTCTGCATAGAGCGCTGCTGAAAGAGCGATCAACGCAATCAAGCTGGCTAAGACGAAACCCGGAGAATCCTTGAAAAAGAGGAGATTTGGAACCTTTCCGTAGCTTGGCAACAGCTCGATATTTTTTATGACACCTTCCCGAGAGAACAGCTCCGTCGCATACGGAACGAGCATGCCGAAATGGATGATCAGGTACGTTGCGAGGACCCAGCGAGCACATCGTGGAAATAAACGATAGGTCATCTGCACTCCACCGGTATCTCCAGACGATCAGATGCACCCTTTGGAACGACAATCACACTCAACGTGTCGTCGGGTGACCCTTTCATCAAAGAACGTATAGGGCCTCCAGGACACATGGCGTAGGACAGCACTCTGTTTACGAGCGCACGCTCTTCGGGAGTTCGTTGAACCGCGCCGTAGGCGAAAGCAGCTCCGTATACATTCCGCCGATTGTAGGGCCCCGGCAGGGTTGCATAGAGCTGCGGCGAGATAGGCAGCTCCTCGGTAATTCCATCCGGCGCTTTTCTGAGGATCGAGAAACGAGGAGAGAACGTCTCGAGCCCGCGGTAATGAGAGAAAACCAACGGTAGGGGTGAAGCGGCGGTAGCTTGAGCGAAGCCTCGCAACACCGGTATGTCGAGCAGATAGGCAACGCTCTGCAATGCACCGACACCGACGACGCAATACGCGAAGAGCCGTGAGAGGTGTTTAGCGAGGTGCATGGTCACGGGGTCGCTTGTTTACATTCTTACACAGGAGCATGTCGGTTAGCAGTAACTCCCGCTCTGTGACGAATCCGCACGGCGTATTTACCGTCGGCGGATTTTGATACGTTCCAAAGAGCATATCCCAAACCGGTAGATCGGAGAAGTTGCTGTAATGCTTGCCACGCTCATGATGAATACGATGCATCTCGGGGCGTTGGAGTACATAGCCGATCCAATGGGGGGTCTTTATGTTCATGTGGTAGAAGTATTCGGCAGCAGCGGTAATGAACGTTATCCATGCACCCGCTTCTGTGGTGACCCCGAGCAGTCCATAGATGATAGACGAGATCAAGATGCCGTTCACGATCAGCTCCAGGGGGTGCTTGTAGAACGAGGTGATGGTCTCAATCCTGCTCGGGCTGTGATGGAGCTGGTGACAGGTGTTCCACAAAAACATGTTTTCGTGCCGAATGCGATGCCACCAATAGTAGACAAAGGTGATAACGATATAGCCGCAGATAGCCTGGAGCGGCAGCGAGAGATACTTGTCTGTGTGGAGCACGGAAAACTCGGCAAACCAGGTGTTCCAGGTGTATCCGCCTAGAATAACGACCCCTAGTTGGAGCACGTTGATGATAATGACCCGCATCCACCACCCCGGAACTGGCTCGAGCGTTTGGTCGGGGAATATGCGCTCGAGGATCATCAGCGCGATCCCCAAGAGGACTATCAGTATGAGAGTCAGAGACATCTTTTAGATCCTAGTATCGGGAGAAAATAATCTCCTAGCAGTGATAGAATATCATCGCCTTCTGTCTCGTTCAAAGAAATACGGACATTGTGCATAACTCGCCTCAAGAAGCTTTCGCCCTGCTTCTACGTCGCTGTGTCACGTCTGTGCCCACCGTCAAGATTACGGTCTCACCGGGATAGAAAATGGGGGAACGCACAGACGGGTCAAAACCGACGTTCGCTCGTCAATAGCACTTCTTAATCTCACACCCAGGAAAGTAGTGTCTGATAATCTCCTTGTAGTGGATCCCTTTAAGGCCCATCCCGAGCGCCCCGATCTGGCAATACCCGGCTCCATGGCCCCAACCCGATCCCCTAAACGCCACACCAGAGAGCTTACCGTTGCCGTCGCGCTTGTGCTCCGCAACGAAGGCTGAGCTAAAGAGGAAGCTCTCGTGGAGGGCGCGTCGAATATTGTACTCACGCGGTACGTGAATCGTCTTGAGAGTTCCGGTTTGATCCTTGTAATCAATGTCGATGGCGGTCACTCGCCCTGAGCGGGTGCGTATCCTGCCCGTCTTCTGACTCGGAACCGGTCGGATCTCGCACACCTCGACGGCGTCCGGAACTGCTAATCGCTCGTGGAGATTCTTCAAGAGGCGCTCGGCGCTTACCTCGCAGGTCCAACGAAGATACTCTCCCTGCTCGTCAACCGAACCGAGATACTTCTTGAGTTCGCTGGGAGGCACGTTGTCAACTGCGCAATAGACCGCCTTCATCGCATCGGCCGGAAGGTCGAGGAACGCTCTGTATTGCGCTTCATCTGAGAGATCCATCGCGGCGATCTCCGAGCCCGATCCATCGAAGACGTCGCCCGACATTCCTGGCACCGAGACCTCCCATGTATCCTCAGGCCAGTCCGAGAATCCGCCGCAACATTTGCTGTAGTGAGCGCGCACGACGAGGTTTTGACTGACGATCACCTCTCCGCGAGTCTCTTGAATAGCTTTGTGGATGTGCGGATACACGTGCGTCGTGCCTTGGTATCTCTGGCAATCGTCGTCGTTGCACACGGAGTACGGCTCCCCTCGGTGCTTGCCATGCATGTATGCCAGTGTGTACGACCGCGCTACCATGACCTGGGCCTTGAGCGTGTCTACCGGACAATCAGGGCTCATCTCCGCGGTAGCGACACCACTTAGATAGTCTTCGAACGGTAATTCGTTGACGATTAATAGCTTGCCGCGCTGACTGTACACTTCGAGCTTGCCCGATAGGTATTGAGGTATCTCCTTGCGCCAGTGAAAGATCCTGCCTGCTACCACGCGTTCAACCAGGAAACCGCGAGCCGGTTCGAAGGTTAGAGGCTCACGTGTCCTTAAAATGACCTTGTTCGGGATCGTCAGGAGCCTCTGGCGTTCAGGTCTCCACGCGAAGAGATCGAGCCCACTGAGCGTAGCGTTGATCTCGATCTTGGAACCGGCGCTCACCTGGATGCATTCGCCGTCCACTCCGACGATCTCGCCATCTGACGGAAAGGTGATGAACTCTTGAGCGATCTCGTCCTCAGGCAGTACGACTCCTACTCGTACGAGCGGCTCTTCTGCTGGTGGGGCTGTCTCAACGTAGGGGGCTTCCTGAAAAAAGAGTGGAGCGCTCTTCGTATTCACCTTCGTAATGAGAGCCTGATACCGGTCGAAATCCTCCTGTTGGAGTCCGACAACGTCGTAACGTCGTAGACTGCCAAGAAGCTCCGAGACCCTCTTCTCCGACGCCTCGAGCGCCTGTGCGACGGTAGAATTTGATTGAGCTAGGGAGTCGAGGGTATCGAAATACTCCTGATGATTCAGATACGGGCGTTCCCACATGATCAAGATGTCGCCGCCGGCTGTGAAGAACTTCTCAGTAAGCGTAGCGATAGAGAAATTCTCGTAAATAGCGCGCATGCCTCCAACGCAATCGCTCAAGATTGCGCCCTTGAAGCCTAGCTCGCCTCGCAGGATGTCCCGCAAAATGACGCTCGACATCGTTGCAGGGAGCCCGTCCTGAATGGCTTTGAACACCACGTGAGAGGTCATGATGGCCGGAAATCCGGCGTCGATCATCGCTTTGAACGGCACGAGCTCGCGCGTCCGTAGGAACTCCAGCGGGTGCTCCAGGGTCGGTAGTTGGATGTGGGAGTCTGTCTTTGTATCGCCATGGCCAGGAAAGTGCTTGGGGCACGGCACAACACCCTCTGCAAGCATGGCGGTGGCGTAGGGGAGGGCATACTCTATGACCTCGCGAGCAGAGCATCCGAACGCGCGCGGTCCGATCACGGGGTTGGCTGGATTGGAGTGTATGTCGACCACTGGAGCGAAGGTGAAGTTGAAGCCGTGAGCTTTCAAGATCTCAGCCTGCGCGTGAGCGACATCTCCAGAGAGCGAGCAAAACTTCATGGCGAAGGGAAAATCGTTGACCGGCGGCGGAAAGTGACTGACTCGACCCCCCTCGAAATCGGTGGCTATAATGACGTCAGGCCTTCCGATGCACTCCCGCGTCTCATCGACGAGGTCCTTGAACTCACGCAGCCACTCCTTGTAACCGACCGCCCAGTTGAAGTTCTTTCTAAAGAGCATCACCCCGGCTGGTTGGTAACGACGGAGAAATACGCGCTCGCTCTCGGTCAGACGAGTCGCTTTGAGACCAACTATGAAATGTTTACCGAGAGCCATCGAGCCTCCACCTTCTTCACGCAGCTCCCAAAGGATTGCATGAGGAAGAAGACACGTGCAAGGAACAATGGCAAGAGACGCGAGGCTAGGAGTTAAGCCGAGTCTAGGGTACGACCTCGTCCATCGGAGGCTCGGTCAGAGGGTCGTTGCACTCTGGCAGTTTTTTGCGCCCACACTCGAGACATTCGCCCCCCCCCCTTTTTTTTCGTAGCTAAGGAAGCGAGGCAGAACTTATCTGTGGTCTCACTTTTCGACATACCACGTGCACGTTGCTCGTGCTCGTAAACGTGCACGTGCCCGAACAACTTGATGTTTTTGTTCCGGGTACGTTTACGTTCAGGTGCACGAGCACGTTCACGTGGGAGAGTGTCAGGTTTTGCCTCGCTCCCCTGGGGGAGAAGATGGAATATTCATACGTTCAGGGGTGTAGGGCGATAGGATTTCGATATCAGTAACCCTCACAAGGATCTGTTCGTGGGAGGCGTATCCCCTTCCTGGGCCCCGCCCTTTAGCTCGACCCCAGGCGGTACAATCCCTATACCCAAAAGGGTGGAATAGTGCGAAACATTCTGGGGCTCAGCGAAATAGAGCCCCCTCGATAAGGTGCCGATCCAAATGATGGTCAAAGGTCACAGTTGTTTCCGTGTGTTGCTCTGTGCTGCAACTCTCCTATCTTGTGTTTCAGTCGCTCGGGCAACCCCGTCGACGGTGCCTGATGTGTTGAGTAGACGTGGGAAGATTATCGGAGGAACGGGTACGACCGCTCCGACCCTCACGCTCGAACAGCCGACGGGTGGATGGACCTCTAGCTATATGCTCGAGGTGAAGGGGCAGTGCTCGGATGCTACGGCAGATCCGATCGTCGTGTCGATCAACGGCGTGCGGTATTACCTACGCCCGAACGGCGGAGTGTTCTCCCGTAAGTTCCCTGCTGCTAGAGGAGAGAACAACGTCACCGTGGAGTGCGTGAACAAGGGTGGCACGGCGACGGTATCGAGAACGATTACGGGTGTCATGCCGCCGCTACCGTTCAAGGTAGTGCTCACGAGCGATACTGATGGGGTCTACACGGACCTGCATCTGTACGAGCCCGACGGTACGCACGTGTACTGGGCGAGTACCAATTCCCCCACTGGTGGGATGTTCTTCCTGAATGAGCAGGGCGACTCCTTCGACCAGCCGGGTTACGGACCGTATCTCTACGTACACCCCGCCCCAGGTGTGGGAGTTTTTCGCATCGATACGAATTATTGGCCGGGTGGGGCGGTTCAGCATACGTTGGCTAATCTCGATATCATTACGAACGAAGGTCTCCCATCGGAGGCGCGCAGGCGTGTGCGTAGGCCGCTGGCGCGCCCGGGAGAGACGCAGACCTTGGCGTACGTCGTCGTGCAGCCGAATGGATTGCCCGTCAAGGTGTTCGCCCCAGGTCAGGATGATCCGAAGGACAAGCCCGAAGAAGTTGCGAGGTATCAGCGCGAGATCGAACCGAAGTTGAGGGAAGGTTCCTCCGGTGACGGTGGAGGAGAGGTGGCGTTCCTGCCGCGCGATGAGGAGCGTGTAGTGCGTGACAATGTGGCTCTCGTAGCGTTGGCGCAGGCGCAGCGGTCTAGTGTGCGGTGGCAGCGAGAGCAGAGGGATTGTGCGGGGCTCGTGCGCTTTGCGTACAAGGAGTCTGTGAGTCCGCGAACCTCGGAGCAGGTAAAGGAGATATTCTATAGGCCCGTAGCCTTTCCGGCGCTCCGATATCCGACCAAGCTTCTCCTGCCGATGTATCCGAGCTTGTGGCACACCGGGTTCAGCAGCGACGGCTCTCCGCGCTTTGACTTTTTCGCTGATGCGGAGACCTTGATCGGGTACAACTTTCGACTCAAGGGACGGGATGTATCGCAGGCCGAAAGCGGTGACATCCTCGCTTTCAGAAAAGATCTCGATGGAGAGAGTCCGTATCATTTGATGATCTTCGGCGGCCCAGATGTTCGGCGAGGGGTTGTGGTGTACCACACCGGAAGTGAGCCGGAGGTGATTCCCAGAAGGGTCGGGGTCGTGCCGAAACCGGTTCCGCCAGCTGTAAGGGTCGTGCGTCTTTCGGAGCTTTCGACCTCACCAGATCCGATTTGGATGCCAGTAGCAAGTAATCCGCATTTTCTTGGAGTGTTCGAGTGGAAGAGATTCAGGCCGAAGGGGGTAAGCCCCGCGCCGTTCGTATCGTAGTCATACTTGCCCTAGTGGCGTTCCTCGTGACCTGTGCAGTCATGGCGATGGGGCGTTTTCTGAGGGGATACTCGCTACGCGATGCCTTGTCGCCGGATGTTCCCGTCCTCGAGTTGCACGTGGCGTTTTTGGATACGACGGCCCCGAAGAGATCGTCAATTAGTAGTGAGGTCCCGAGTAGCGCCACCGCCACTCCGCTAAGTGAAACTGCCAGCGGCTCGGCGACCGCGGCTCCGAGCCAGTGCCAGGATGTTGTCGGTGGAGATCTCGGGGTCACTCCTCCGAAACGAAAGCCTTACCCTTGGGAGCCAACACCGGTGCCTTGCCCACTGGTTGCAACGTGGCGCGTATTTCGAAATCCTGTCGCAGCCTCGGTTTTCTTAGTTCGTGGGGCGGACGCACTCGCGTGGTATGAGTCGAACCCGAAAGTGACAGCCTTCCGTCAATCTGCTCTGTGGAAGGGGATGGTAAAACAGTTCGCCGATGTTTTGAAGGTGCGGGCCGATGAGCTTCAGCTCGATGATTGGAAGGGCGAGTTTCTTCAGCCTTTGATACGTGATGCGGTCACTGCAGACGCTTCGTTTCACTACGATCTTGTGCATGGTGCGGGAGGTCTTGTCTTCGCATTCGATCGTACGAAAGCACACCTGGTGGACAAAGCTCTCCCGATCCTGATTCGCGGATTGGCTGCGACGGCGTACACCACTGTAGGGTACGAACAGCCTCTGATCGAGATCCGCCTCTACGGACGCCCTCTTTTCCTGACCCAAAAAGGAAATATTGTGGTGGTTGGCTCGAGTTTAGAGGGCTTGCTCAACGTGATGGCGCAGAACGCCTTCGCAGCACCACGCGAGCAGGGGAGTGTCGTCGCAGTGCTGCGTCCCGAAAGCTTCATGGATAAACTTCTGGTTTCGAGTGTGGGGGCTCCCGAGTGGCCGCTCTCGATATCTTTCGAGCTTTCGGCAACGGCAAGCGAGCTATCTGGAGCAACCGTACCACGAGCACGAATCTTCGACGCCTTGGCTCCGCATACTGCGAGTGGGGTTCTTGCGGCGCTTCCGCACGACGCCATGGCGACGGTAGCTCTCAGCGCGCATCTTCCGCTCGAGAAACCGGTTGCCGAGTGGAGTGTTCAGACAGCCCACGCTACCGACGCTTCGGGCTTGGGATTGGTGTGGGACGTTTCTGGAAAGGACAGGCGTTTCGATGTCGGTCTAGCCGTCGTTGCTCCTGCTGGTCCAGACGTGGCTGTTCGTCCTGGTGACTTCGTTTCGAGCAAAGGTGTTTCGACCACGTGCGCAGGTGGTGCTGTCTGGATTGCGGCCTCCTCGGATGCGCTCCTGGGCCGCATGCGAGCCTCTTGTGAGAAGCAGTCACTGTCCATTCGAGATCTGCGTGGGATCAAAGAGGGAACCCTGGAAGACCAACAGGTGTCGCTCGTGTTCAATACCTCGGTGTGGCTGCACGAGATGTTTGCGTTAGGTGGTGCCACCAATGGAGAGAATGGCTCAGAATCTTCCAACGGGACATCTGACCAAGGTTCTCAGGATCCAGAGAGCGAGGCGCGGGAGAGGATACAAGGCCTGGTTGAAGAGCTTTCTCCTCAGTTGCCGGTCCTCGGTCTCACCGGACGCGTGGAGGGAGCTGCCTCAGACCTCCGTTTGAAGGGATTCATGTCGACTCATAAGGGAGTGTAGCAGTGATGAGTATTCGGTCTCTCTTTCAAGTACTGATCGTCGTAGTGGCGACGCTCCTCCCGGCATCAGTTCGCGCGCAGAGCTCGTTCTATCTTACCTTCGAGCGTAGTTTCTCCACTCGTCAGGACGTGCAATTGCGCATGGATTATTCCGATCGCACTCGCCCGTTCCAGGTGAGGATCTTGCGCCCTGGGAACGTCGAGCGCTTTCTCGAGGGACAGTTCAATGTAAGTCGCAGCTACGAGGAGCCGCGAGCGGCGCTCAATCCGAGTTTCTTCCTCACCAAAGGGGTGAATTCTCTCGAGTCCCCGGTACGTGCCTTCCAGAAGCTGCTCAGCCCGGAGTTTCGGAATGCTTTCGGTGAAGCGATCTCGCCCTCTCTGCGAAAGCCGGCTTCAGCTCCGGTGGTAGGGCAGGCTCGTAAGGTCTTGTATGAGCCGCCGGCAGGGTTCGAGATGGTGCGTGAGATCGCGGTCGATGTGCGCCGCGGGGGAACCACGGCTGGAGATTCGTGGTGGTGGTTTTTCGACGAACTTGGTGACGGTTCTGGTTTCTCGGTGAGGGATGTGAATCTCGGGCGACTGCCCTCTGGCCTGTATATGGTGCAGGTGCTTCAGGGAGACCAGGAGGCGCAAGCCCTGTTGCAGGTATCGGAGCTATCCGTTCAGGTGAAGCAATCTTCGAGAGAGATCGTCGTGCGGTCGATAGACCGTGACGGAAAGGCGGTAGGAGGAGCGAGCGTCGAGTATCGAGACGAGCGAGGAAAGTGGAGTAGCCTTCCGGGAGTCACAGGCAGCGACGGAGCATTGCTCTACCGACACCCCCAGGATCTGCCAGGTAAATTGATCATCAGAGTACGGGATGCGGCGGGAAATAGTGCCTATGCCGATACCGATTTCCTTCCGACGAAGGCTGCATCACAATCGATGTTCGTGATGACGGACCGACCGATCTTTCGCCCTGGTGATACCGTCTCATTCAAGGGCTTTTTACGGGGTAAAGAGCAGGGGCGAATGGTATCCGACGCAGCCTCACTGGCAGGTGGCACAGCCCTGAGCGTGTCGCTTGCCAAGGCTGGAGTACGGAGCAGTCTGCAGGCGAGGCAGCTTCAACACTCGACCTTCGGAACGCTTTCTGGGGCATTTGATCTAGGAGACGCCGAGGACCCAGGTTTGTATTCCGTGGTCGCCCAAGTCGGGACGCAGCCTTACGCGGGAGAGCTGCGGGTCAGGGATTACGTCAAGCCGACCTACTACCTCGAGATGGTCGAGCGGGAAGGGCTGCTCAGGCCGGGGGAGACCTTAAAGTACAAGATCCGTGCTCGGCGCTATGCAGGGGGAGTTCCTGCCGGGGCGCGATACGAGGTGTTTGTGTATCGCAAGAAGTACGAGGTCCCGAAGTTCGTAGAAGAGGCAGGTGCGGGATTCTCCACAGGGAGCGATTATTTCGGTGGAACTCAGTCAGCTACGGCGCTCACGCAGCCCCAACGGGTGTACAGCTCGATAGAGGCGCGTACCCCAGCGGGTCAGTCGGTTGATCCAGCAACGTGGAGTTCCGCAGCGGAGTTCGATGCGCAGGGAGAGGCCTCAGGAGAGATCTCCCTGCCACCTCTTCCGAAGGACGCCGCCAAAGAGGAGTGGACCTATACGATCCTCTTCCGTGCGATGGACCGCGACGGCGCAACGAGTGTTCTCTCCGAAAATTTTCATCAAACCGTTGCCGAGGGTGTGTTGAGCGCGCGGTTCTCCTCGAGCATCGTCGAGCCGGGGCAGAAAGGAACCACATTTACGGTCCGAGCGACCACACCCGATGGTGACCCCTTAGGTGAGGTCGAGGGAGAGGTGCAATTTACCCTTTCGACCTTCAGTGGCCAATTCTCCACCAAGATAGCGGCTTTCAAAACCGATGCGGCTGGATACGCGGTTGTGCCGGTCAGTCCGTACGACAACATCGGACTCCTCAAAGGGATCGCGATTGCGCGAAGCCGTTCCGGTAGGGTGTGGCCAGAGGAATCACGTGCAGAGCCTCAAGAGTTGATCGTAGTGAAGGGAGAGGGGGAGTCGGTACGCTCTGGCAGCGATGTATCGCTCTATACCAGCCGTTCAGTCTTGAGTCCGGGAGAGAAGGTCAAGGTGTATGCGCTTCTGCCGGATTCGTGGGGAACAAAGAACAAAGGTGCTATCTGGCGCACCACGGCGGGAGAGTCGGTCTTCGCCACCTCGTCGATAGCGGCCGAGGGGCGCTCTCTGGTGTTCGAAAGTGAGGCTAAGGGTGAGTTTGGAACCGGGTACTTCGAAACGATCTCGGTTCCGATGCCGGATGGAAAGTTCCGAGACTCGACGATGGCGTTCCGCATCATCCCGAATCAGCAGCGGCTCTCTATCGACGTGCACCCTGAGCGTGACGTCGGTGAGCCGATGAAGCCCTTTGAGGTGCGAGCGTCGGTCAAGAGATTCGATGGAAGCCCAGCTCGCGGTGTCGAGGTCAGTCTAGCAGTGGTGGATCGTGCCGTGTACGCAGTCCAACCGGAGTTTAGACCGGGCATCTTCGACTTCTTTTTTCCTCTGCCACGTTTGAATGTGATGACCTTCTACTCTGACGAGCTTCAGGGGTATGGGTATGCAGACAAGATTAGAAAGCCAAATTTCTCACTCACTGCCATCAAGTCGCAGGCCAAGCTATCCAAGCGCTCGGTGCGTGATACGGCGGGTTGGTTCCCTCACCTGGTGACTGACGAAAACGGAGTAGTATCGGCTACGGTGAACATGCCGTCTAACCTCACGGAGTGGCTGGTTACGGCCGTGGCTGTGGGAACGGATGGTGAATGTGGGGAGGGGCTCGGACGGTTCCGAACAGCGGTCGATGTTGAGATTGAGCCGCGTACTCCACAGTTCATGCGGCGTGGAGACGTAGTTGTCGCTCCTGTTGGACTACGCAATCAGACCGACCAAGGGATAAAACTCGATGTAGAGGGCCAAATCGAGCGGAAGGAAGGAGCCCAGCGCGTGCTGGAGGAGAAGGACGTGGCTGTTTCCGCGCGCGATGTGCAGTCGCGATCCGTACGCCTTTCGACGGAGGGGGTTTCGGATTCTCTCCTGTTGAGCTTTGTTTCCTCTGTCCCGAGCGGCCTCAAGGCGGGTGGCCCTCGTGAGTTCGAAGTTCCAGTCAGTGAGACCGTACTGCGCTCCGTTTTTAGTGCCGCGACCCGCGACACGGCCTCGGTCGCTTTTTCGGTGCCGGATGGGTCGACTGCGGATGCGCTCTCGCTCGTCGCAACGCGGGGCGCGCTCGGCATTGCGCTCTCACGAGCGCGAGAGCTGGTGAGCTATCCGTACGGTTGTGCGGAGCAGCTCTCGCATTCGACCTATCCCAACTTGGTACTCCTGGAGCTTGCTAGTAAGGTTCCGGGACTTGAACTCCGCATGGCAGATCTTACGCGGCTTATTAGTCGAGCTCGTGAGAACGCCTCGTCGGGCATGCAGAAGCTGATGTCGTACCAGAAGGGAGACGGTGGCTTCGTTCTTTGGCCGAGCGATGCGGCAACATCGCCCAGCGTTACCTTGATGGTGCACGAGGTGTTGTCGCAGGCGTCGGACCTGGGGATCGAGGCGGCGAGTGCGCTCTTGAATAAGTCCAGTCAGTGGTTCAACGAGCACGGTAAAGATGTGCAGTGGGCGCCCTGGCAGTTGGTGAGGCTTGCAAAGTATGCCCCGTACACTGAGCTGACCAGCAGGCTTGGTTCTTTTGTGGTCTCGACGAACGGAAAGAAGGACGCGACTCTGGGGGAGTTGGTGTATGGCTTGGCAGTGCTACAATATCACAGGGAGATGACGTGGCACCGTTTCTTCCAAGAGGTTCCAAATGCGCCGCAGATTGAAGCTTCGATGGAGCGGTCGCTCGTGACCCTGCTGGGTTCGCACTCTCTTGATCAGGTAACATTTGCACAGCAGGACTTTTCTACGGAGAGCCTCGGATTTACCCCCTCGCGAACAGTTCTCTTGGGAGATACGCTCCTCGTGTTGCGGCAGATGAAGAATCCCCCTGTTGCACTGATAGAGAAGTTGCAGCGGCGATTACTGGACGATCTCGGAGAGGGAGGACTCTGGTCACCTCTCGATGCAGCGTTGGTAATAAACGCATTGAAGCCGACGATAGTAGCAGAGATCGACGAGCAAGCGGGATCTGAAGGTGAGCCAGTTGAGGTGCAGGACGCACATGGTACTGTCATCGGCTTAGCCAAGCCTATCGTGGGTGGATATGCGGCGACCTTCGATAGATCGAGCCTTGAGGGTAAAAACCTGTCGCAGATCTCGCTGCAGGCACCAGCCAGAGATCTCACGGTAGTAGGGGACCTCACGCTCGCCACGCCGTACGCCGGGCTCGAAGCGCGAGGGGATGGTATTTCGATAACTCGAACTCTCTTACGCGTTACCGCACGTGGTGCTGAGGTGCTATCGGCAGACTCGAACCTTTCGCCTGGGGATGTCGTCGTTAGCAAGCTCGACGTGAGTCGGCCTGCAGGCAAAGGCTGGTGGAGTAATCGCTCTCCGAGTGATTGGTTCGTGGTGCAGGATGGTATTCCGTCAATAGCCGAGGGGATCGACGATGATCGAACTGTCTTGGCTGACGCCAAACTCGTTCCTCCAGACGGCACATGGTGGAGTTCGGTAAAGGAGACGCTTCGCTACCCAGATCGCACGGAGCGTACCATGCGGCTCGCGCAGGGCGGTTCGATGACGAGCTACTCTGTGTGGAGGATCGCCTATCAGGGAGAGGCTGTCGTGCCGCCGGGTCGTATATTCAATATGTATCTGAAGGGGCTCGAGGGGAGCACGTCAGCCACTCGCGTTCGGTCGGGGAAACAGTAGAGCGGGTGCTGGTAGGTTAGGTTACTTTGTCGTGTGCGGCCGAGGCTCTCCTGCTAACAGTTGCACCGAGCGGTTAGCTGTGGATCCATACTGCGCAAAAAAGTCTGCGGCGAGATAGACGCTCTTGTTTCGTCACCAAGGAATTCGGGGTTAAGAAGTCATCAGGCGTGGTTCGACGTTGCTTACCACAGGTAGCTAAAATGAGTCGTCCGCTTGTCTGAGAGGAGCAGCTGTTTGCGATAGCCTGAAAGAGAGGATTGGCTAGGAGTATCAAGCCCTCGTCGATGCTCACTGAACAGAACCGCACGCTCCCGTGAGGGGGGTACTTCATCTTCTGGCTCATGAAGTACTAATCTTGCACACTCCTCGAGAGTTGTGCGGGGCGACGAAAAAAAAGTAGTTCGGCTACTGGAAAAGAAGGAAATGCCGCCACATCACGAACACCGAAAGAAACAGGAAGAGCACCGCCGGAAGTGTCTGTAAGAGAGTATCTTTGATGCGGATCCGGACTGCTACGCCGCATAACATAAGCAAGGAGAGGCCAGTAGCAGCCAGGAATCCGACCCATGGTATCCACAGCCCTACCACGAGCCCCAAAGATCCAAGGACCTCTAATATTCCGGTTAGGTACCGCAGGTGCGAGACCCCCCATCGCCTAAACTCACGACTCATCGCCTCCGAAAAAAGGCAACGGCTTCCATAAAAAAAGAATGAAACAGCAAGCACGAGGGCGGGTAGATCGATGGTGAACATGCTTAACGGTCCTTAGCAGATAGACTCCCAACGGACGTGACGTGCCGGTATCGAGACCGGCGCCTCATATGCGCAGACCATTGCTGAGTGCGAGGCTAAGATAGCTTCTTGTCACCCACAAGAGAGAGGTTTACGCTTCCCCTGCCACAACCTTCTAACCCGATAGGACCCGCAACTGCAGAGATTCCACATGAATACTATACTCTTGGCGATAAAGATTCTCGTAGCGACCTCAATCTTCTTTGTGTGGGTTGTACGCTACAAAAATATCGTCAAGGAGTTCGAGGAGTACGCCATCCCAGCATGGTTGCGGGATCTCACGGGAATCCTCAAGTTAACTTTCGCTGCAATGTTACTCGCGGGGCAGCAGGATAAAGACCTCACGGTACTTGGATCTGTCGGAATCGCCGCTCTCATGGTGTGTGCTCAGGTCGTTCATGCGAGAGCCGGCACTTCCACAGCACGTCGGCTGCCGTCGCTCGTGCTTATGGTACTCGCGGGAACAATCGCATATTGCAGCCTGTGAGGCCCTCGTTGAGCGAGCTTCCTGACTCACTATTCGGCAGCGTCACGCGGTGCGATTTGTCGAGTTCATCGTAAGCTCCCTTATCAGAGTTGGTCTTTTGCAAAATCAACGAGGATCTCGACTTGCTTTTCATTCACGACCGAGTCTGGTACGCTGGTTGGTTCAATCGATAACGACATCCGCCTCTTTCGCCGAGAAGGCCGTGATAGCCGCCCCGGCAACTTGCTTGGAGCTGCTCGTTTCGGTCGCCCCCGGAATTAAAATAAAGGCTCTTCGTGAAATCAAGTGGGTAGGGCTCGGTGTTATCCCGACGTGAACGTTCACATGTAAAGTCTATTTAGGGATTGACCGAAAGGTGCGGTTTGTCGGTCAAAATAATGGCTTACGCCATGCATAGCCTCGGTATCACCCACTCGATTCCACGATGAGCCAAAATAAATTGGTCGATGACCATACCGGAATGCGCCAGGCCTTTACATGGTGCGATGCCGGAACGGTCGTGTCTTCAGCAGCTTCTCTACGAGAGTAAGGGCAGCGCTTGTCGAGCACTTCAGAAGATTCGCGACCGGGGTGACTAGAGCATGCCTCGTATCCTGCTCTTGGGGATCTATTCGTAGGAGGGCAGAGGCTGCTTGACAGCAGAGAGCCGTAAGCTCTTCCTGTTGGTCGTCGTCAAGAACCTCGTACGAAGAGGCCTGCTCCCTTGCGTAGTTAACAGCCATCTTTACGTGAGCTCGGTATGCGGCCAGCTGTTGACGGGTGAGGTCTATCGATTCGCGTAAGAGATCCTGATACAGGGCGTCAAGCCTCTGATTGTTAAATGGTCCTGATTCCAATTGGGTGATAAGGGCATCGTAGATCCGGCACTTGGTCTCGGGGGAGTGACGAGGAGGGGTCTGCCGTACATCGGTTTCTTCGCCAGCACTATCATTGACGCCCACTCCAGATGCCTCTGTCTTGAGTACCGATCGAATAAAAGCGTCGAGCGCAGCGAGACGAGCTTGCGGGGGTAGCCGTAAGAGAATTTCAAGACATAATCTGTTTTGTTCGGGATCGCGAAGCGCAGGGATGAACAGGGAGGCGAGGGTTCCATCTGTTTGCTGCGCACGGCTTAAACCATCGGGTGCCGAGTTTGAGTGATTAGCGTTCATGTGTTGATTCATGGCAAGCGAGATACCACATTCGGATAGGGGAGTCTCGTAGCACGACTAGCGATCCGATCGCCTGCGTACTAAACGGTACAGGTATCGTCCCACAGAAACCGATCCCGTTATGCACACTGTGGCGGTACTCGGAGCATACCTGTCGGTATGACCCGTATCGCTACTCAAGGTCACATGACGGACACGGCAGAGGGGAGCTCCCTGCCTATCAGAGGCCCTCGGTTGCCTGCCCCACTCACAAGCGTTCTTAGCCCACTACCGCTAATACTATCCGACCTGATGGTCGGACGGTACAGTCTCCATGAAGAGATCTATACGACGATTAGCGAGTACATTTCATTCGTCAGTAGAAGACAAGATCTAAGGTCGCCAGACCCGCAAAGCTTAAAGGGTCCGTCACGTGATAGCTTGAATAGAGCCTACTGTGACTACTGGCCATTACAAAAAGCGGCCGGCTTGCTGACGCAGCAAGCTCACGAATCCCCAAGCGGGGGTGGAGGAGGTAGCTCCCTCAGATTTGTCGATGAGCGAGGTGGGGCGCATACTCTCTTTGAAGTTCTCACCAAAGTAGCGCAAACAATTGCGAGTGTAAGGGATGGAGCACTACTGCTGCCCATCAATTCAGACATTGCACGTGGGTTCGATCGAAGAGTAAGCGCTGTCTCAGTCGGCTTTGGTGAGGATAGAATCAATGTCTTTCCTCATGCTCCGCCGATCGCATGGAGCGATGAGCGAGATGTCTCTCTGCAGGACGCGTCCTCACTCAGGAGGGTTTTCCTATCGGTCATGCGGCTCAAGCACTTTGGATTCACGGAGTTCTTGACCGGTGGGATCGCTATGCTTCATGACTTCGGGGGGGAGAGTCAGCTCATTCCGAGTCGGCGTCTAATCTCGGGAAAAATGGCTCTGACAGGTTTTGAGCTGCTTACGCATGTTGCGCGTGCCGTCGGAGATACAAGGCCGTGTACCAATCTACTCTCGCCTGTGCTGGCTCAAACGTGGACAACTCTTTGCCAGGAGGCGGGTGTTTCTCCTTGGGAAAGACCATCCGTCGTTCTTCCTTTTGAGTACAGTCAGGATGCGTATGCGGTGGTTAGGCTTGGTGAAGCTCTAAAGAGTGTTTCGTCCCGTGGCCTACAAGAAGCCGGGACGGGCTTGAAGCAATTAGTTCGTTTAGAACCGGCCCTGGCCGTTACTGATAAACAGATATCAGTGCAGGATTTTCTTGGCCGTGAGTTGTGGCCATCCCTCGAAGATGCGCTTCGAAACATCGCCCAGCGTGAGGGCAAGGCAGGTGTGAGGTCTCTGCGTGTGTCAGCTGCAGAGGTGGGACATCCGATACCGCTGAAGAGCAAACTTGCGTGCGACGTGAGAAAACTTGTCGAAAGTGCAGGACAGATTGATCCGAAGGAGCGCCTCCTTGAGCGGTGTGGTTCACGGGAAAATAGAGACTCAAGTTACATTTTGCGTTTATCAGAAGCTGACTATCTGCTCACAGGGGGCTCCTTTGATGTGGCGACGATGGTTGATAAGGGTAGGCTAAACATCGGTCTCCTTAAAGAGCGCGGTATGAAACCTCTGGGTGAGCTTACCGATGCATTGATGAAAATAGTATCCGCACGTGGATCTCTCATACCGTTCGATGAGCACGAGGAGTTGCATATCGCAACTTCCGACGGAACTGTCTTATTCCGTAGCCTTGACGACTTCTTTCACTACCGGCGCAGAGCTGATGAGTGGATCAAACGGCAGATTCTTTGCGTGATGGAAGCAAGTGGTAATCAGGAGGACCGCTGGCGTGCGCGAACCTCTTCGGACTCAAACCAGGAATGGTATCGTAACGAGCTCCGTCTGGCCAATTTTATCGACGAGGCACAGTGTGATGAGCTAGGACTAAGACAGAAGCACCTTGATGGTAGCCTATCTGCAGCGGGTGTTCCGAAAACTACCGCCCTGATCGCACCCTATGAACTGAGAGCCGAACTTCCGCGTAAACTTGAACGAGACGCAGCGGCGCTGTGCAGTAGGTATCCGGCGTTATGGTCGTTATACTTCCCACGCCGGTCTACTCACGGTGATGCCGTTCCACTCTCTGTAAGCTCTAATCTTCCACCGCAGCTCGCTTCCCTCCTTATGCTATCCCCCAACAATGTTCTCGACGCAGGGTTACTGTCTGATCCGAAGGCTTCCGGGTACACCCAAGGCGAGGGGCAACGGGAGATAAAGGCTTACGTCGAACGGCTTCTCTCCATTGCAAGAGGGATTCTCCAGAGCTGTGGCTTTGACGATCTTAGGAGCACTATCCGCGAGATGGACGAGGAATGGGGCACTACTCCTCGCGCGTTTATGGGTAAGCACTTCGTCGATGACTCAGGCAGGGTAGTGGCTGAAAATGTTGGGCACTTCGTGTCGATTCATCTCGCTCTTGCGAGGGTATGTATCGATGCAGGGCTCACCATAGCGGCGTACCAGGGCGTACCGATCGACGAGGAATCCCTTGAAAGTCAGGCCGGGGTTTATGGATACTTCGCTGAGGCACTTCGCCCCACGAAAGGTAAAGAGCCTGCGAGTTGGGATGCGAGTATCGGTGTCCGCGCAACGCTAGAGACCCTCTCTCACCCGAAGCTCCAAAAGGCGCTTTGCGAAGGAGAGATGTCGGTCCTCGATGCGTGCAAGGTACTCGACGAGGTTGCACAGCAGATGTTTGGTGCTCCCGCATATTCAAGAATCTACGACCCCTGGATCACAGACCAAGTCTTTAGCAGTAAACAGATGAGGTTTCAGTGTCTCGGGAGTGAGTTGATTCGATATGCACGGGGTGACAAACCGGAAGCGTCTGAACCTGCTCCTGCCGCCGTTAGTCACAGGCGCGAGATTGAAGGGGCACTCTCGAAGGCTACGGTGCGAGTGGTCGCAAAGGAGGATCCTCTCGAGTCACGTTCGATAGCATACGACCTAACCCAAGGGCGAGAGTTACGGCCGGAACTCGTCGCTGTTGCGGAGGCGTTTGGTAAATCGATGTGCAGATCGTATCCATCGCTCTCGGCGCTTTTCTATCCCCGCAAGCGGCAGGCAGAGGAGGTGGCGATCGTGTCGCATATCAACTGGGGGGGCTTCATCCAAGGATTGCGCGCAGCCCCCGAAAGAGCCGAGGCTCGGTGGAGCGCAGAAAAGGGTCGTAGAACAAAGAAACGGTGGGCCAATTATGAGGCGAAAAGTGCTTTCATAGAGGATTACTCCGTTTTTCAAAGGGAGTCACTAAGTATACTCGATGACCTTATGGATGAAGGGATCGATCGCGGAGGGATCTCACCCGAGAATTGGAGTACGACTCCGGCTAATCTGAACGGGGTGGTGTTTGTAGATCAATCAGGATTCGTTATAGCTGAAAACTTCGGCCACCTGCTCACCATGGCGCACGATCTGCATCGCTTCTGCATGGACCGTGAGGAGATCGTCGCGAAAAGATTAAGAGCTGGCCTAGACCCCGATGACTCTATCCTCGCCCTTGCTGACGAAGGATTCCACGCCATTCTTCAAATCCACGTGCGATATGTGGAGCCTCCGAAGCCCTTTATCCTCCGCTCGGGCGAGTACCCAGCGGTAACCCTCGCTGGCCTGGGTGATCGAAGGATTAAGAAGGGTATACGGCACAACGAGCTACGCTGGTCCGAAGCACTTGCGCTACTCAATGAGGCAGCCGCACAGCTTTATGGAGCTCCGCACTGGTTTTCTGCTTTCCACGAATTGTGTGCGGATCTTGCATTTTGCGATCCCTCGCGCACGTATGGGGTGCTCGGGAAGGATCTTCTAAGAGCGCTCACCCGTACTAAAAAAGCTTACACAGCTGCAGACACAGCATCCACAAGTCCGAAGGAGAAACTTTCAAAGCGAGAGGTTAAGGCAACTCGCGCCCAACGCAGGAGCTCCCTCTACCTCGAGATGTTTCGAAACCGGGAGGTGCCGCTCGGCACACTCTTTCTGGCATCGTGCGCGCTAGGGGATGCAGCAGAATCGGTGAGCGGCTATAGGGCCTTTAAGGGGGCGCTTCTACCGAGCGTTGAGTCGAGCCAATCAGCAGAGAGCGGCCCCGCAAATTCCAGAAAGGATCAGACGCCTCCGTCCTCCCCTATTGAAATGTTCTCGGAGCTGATCGAAACGAGTGAGGCAGCAGCAAACAAGGTAGACCTCTCCACTCTAGGGCGAATGCGGCTTGCAAATCTCCTGTATCAGCTCTGTTACCGGAGCTTTTCAGGAGATGTGAGTAGAGTTATCGCAGAGCTTGAGAGGGTGAGAAACGACGCTGACCAAGAATTGCAACTCGATCGCCAACTCGCAACCGATATCTTGCGTGATGTCGTTCCGCTTCTTCTTCAGCAGCTTCGGCGTGAGAAGGACTTTGAGGTGCCAGGCTCTATCCTGTTTGAGCCCTTCGGGTATCAACGCGCATGGGTAAGTGCGGCGCAAAGTGGGGAATATCCGCTCCTTGTTGGTGCGCCGGGCAGCGGAAAGACTGAGATGGGGGTGCTCCTTGCTGCCTCTTATCTTGAGGGCAAGAACGAGGAGTTGGCCAAACGTGCCGATGACGAGGTTCCGCGAAAGAGGCCTCCCAGACGTGTACTATGGATCACTGCACCATCGAACATTTCAGGCACATCCTCACGCATAGCCAAACGCATCTCGACGCCAATCCTTCAGCTCACGCCGGAGCTACTCAAACGGAGTCCAGATAGTCTAAGGGTGTTACTACAGGAGTTTTCGCTTATCTCCTTTACGTACTCATCAAACGCAGCCGTGTGGGCGAGACGACCGGAGCACTTTGCGGTTCTTAAGGAATGGCTGCACGGAGGGTTTCAGGAGGATGGGCATCCATCAGGGCTCGTGATAGCTGATGAGGGTCACTTACTTGATAATGCTCGAAGCCTGCGTTCACAGGCGGTTAGGGCGCTTGGAGCAGAGAAGGTCGCCGTATTGTCGGGGACCCCTGTACAGCACCGGCGCGAAAACATCGCGACTCTCTTACATACCACGCTTCCGGGCCACTACCCAAACGTAGATGCGCTGCGGCGAGCGCTGAAGCATGATAAGACCGTAGCGCTTGCGATGTTTCATCAACACGCAACGATCATTGGGATAGATGAGATCGCGAGGACCTTCAAGCCTTTCTCCGAGATGCCCGCTGAGGAGCAGCTATCCCGAGGGCTCCCCTGCGTACCGAGGGTACACGAGCGCTACAAGGACTTCTCCCTTTCTGCCGACCACTCACGACGCTACATCAACATAGCAGTCGGCGAATTGGGGGACGATCCAAGCCATATTCGTTCGGCTCATTTACGCCGATTCGCAAAGCTAAGGAGGTTGCTGGCAAGCCCTACCAAGCTCGGCGCCGAACCGGGTCATGCGATGCTCCAGGCCGTCAAGGAGGTGGCGATACCGGCGATGAGGCGTGGGGAGAAGGTGATTGTCCTCGGCGAGCATCTCGATCCGCTTGAATTTATCGCGCGCGATCCGGAGATGCAGCGCTTTGGAGCGGCACTCGTTACCGGGAGCTTGTCGGCGGAGGAGCGCAGTGCAACGGTACAGCGCTTGAGCCGGGATCCCTCGCTTATGTGTGCAGTAGGACAGATCCGAGTGCTCGGTACGGGTCATGACTGCCTCGGCGTTGAGCACGTTATCTTTATCGAGCCACCACGAGTGGTCTCGGATCTCCTCCAAGGGATGAGTCGACACCGACGATTAGTGACGAAGGAGACCCTTTCGCTCGCGCGCTCCGATGTATATGTCTGGTATCTCCGAGCGCAGTTAGACGAGGATGTTGTGGGTCTCGTACCATCGCAGGCTCACCGCGATGTTTTGCGGCAGGGTTCGGTGTACGAGAGAGCCATGGATAGGATGGTTGCGCAGGCGCGTGAGTATTCTGAGCTAACGTCACATCCGACGAAGATTAAGCTCGCGGAGGACACGACCGTTTCTGAGGTGATTACGGTGTTGTCCAAGGATCTGGAAGTGCTCTCTAAAAAGCGAGAGCAGTTTCATGAGCTCTCAGATGCGCGACTCGAAGAGCTCTTTATCCGGTATCGAAGCTCAGAGAAGGAGGCGTGGCGCAAAGCGCTCGCTGATTTCGTTGAGAGAGCACTGCGTATTTTTAGAAAGGATCCAACCGAGCTCGCCGTTGCGCTCCTCCCAGGTCCCGAAGCGCTTGAGATACCTGTGTACTGCGAACGCGGGATCTCGCCGTCACGCATATGTGCTTTCGAAGCGCACCCAGACGTAGTGGTGCGAGAGCATTGTGCCAAGCAGGTGCAGCGGTTTGGTGCGCGATTCTTCTCCTCGCGAATTGAGGAGATCTTCCCGATTATCCAGCGCGATATCCCGATAGACATCATCAGTCTCGACACTAACGGATACATGACCCCGGAGCTCTTTGAGATGGTAGTATCCTGGCGGATGCCGCAGCAAGGGATGCTCCTAAAAAACGCCCTGTGCGGAAGGGAGCAGGGAGAAGCCGCCGCACTTCTCGAAGCCGCAGGTAATGATAGGCGAGAGCTTGATCGAATACTGCTTCGGCTTGCAGGTACTCAGTTACATCAGACGCTACAGATCCATGATATGCCGGCCCTGATCGTCGCTGCCCGACACATCGAAGCGGTGTGTCGGTGTGTGGCGGAGGTTCTTAACTCTAAGACGGGGCACTTACTGGATGATCTTACCTCTCTTCTTATGAGCTATGCCTGCGGAGCACACGTACGTATTCGGGAGAAGCACCAATTTGATTACCAAACCGCTGGATGTAGTCCCTTTCTCTCCACGTTTGCTCTCCTAGAGCGGCTAACATTGGAGCCAGATAGGGAGCTAGCGGCACGAGCGCTAGGGGAGGAGCTAAGAAGTCTCGGCCTTCAGTGCGGCTCAAAGGTTGAGGCGCTCTCGGTGAAGGTCACTAAACGTGCAGGGGTTTTTCGAGTTGAGGTAAGTTCCGGGGAGGTGCAGGCTGAGCTTTTAATTCCTGAGGCAGTGATAAGCACCACACCTTACAGTCGTAACGAGGGCGAGGAGGAGATAGTGGATTAGGGTAGCAAGGTATTTGTCTCGGTCAGCAAAAATGGCTTCGGTTGCTAAGCGAAGATTCAGTCCGAGACCAGAATCTAAGGCCCTTGAGCTGGTGAATTACAGGGCCTCATGTGGATATATTATGTTTTGCGGAGGAAGGGCGTCCCCGAAGTGAGGGCTCCACACGAAGGGCTGCGGACGTTCCCACGAACCGTTCGCTATCTCCCCACTTACCTCGCGCAGTACCTTGTCGTACTCGGCGATCATGTCGGCAACAGTATACGCGTTGTGTCGGGTCTCAAGTGCCATCTGTTGAAGTCGGATCGCCATCGGCATGTCGCTATAGATCTCATGGAGCGCTTTCGCCACCTTCGTCCAGTCGCAATCCTCGATCACTATCCCGTTTTCACCCGAGCGCACTATGTGAGACACGTCACACACAGGGCGGACGACTACGGGTACGCATCCGTGAGCGAGGCTGGTGGTAAGGGTGGGAGCTGAGGCTCCGAAATCGGGGGTAACAACCAAGGTGTCGTGCTCCTCGAGCAGTTTCGTGAGCTGACTAGGGTCGCCATGAGACAGAACGCGTGCGATGCCTCGCCGTACCTTGTCCTCGAACGACTTACCGAGCCGCTTGCAGAGACTCGTCGTGGATTCATCTGCCAGCAGTGAGATACCGTAAGGAAACCCGCTGAGATCCAACTGAGAGAGGAGATCTCTACAGTGAGTAACATACTGCTCGTGTGAGGTCGGACCCGCGACAAATAGAATCTGCAGAGGCGCCCCAGGCCGTCTGCCAGCTCTCCAAGCAAGCGGACTGGTGCGATCGACACCATGGGAAGGTATAGTGCGCATGCGATCAAGGAGTCCAGGGTTGTACTTACACATCGTCGTCGTGAGATCTTCGTTCAGGCTGACGATCTTGTTGCAGTACAGCCCCAACCGATAGCTCTGCTCGTAGTCCTCGCCCGTTCCCCCCAGTAGGGTTCCTACCACCCCGATGTGCGAAGGAAGCGCGGGAACGATGCAATTCGTGGTGCTGTCGTCTCCTGCGACGAAGATGGAACGATCTTGCTGCATCAAGAAGTTCTGCAAAGCGCTCCAGCGCTCTTGAATGTTGTTTCTCAGAGCGTGCAAGACACGTGAGTGAGCGATCTGTGGTTCGTTGAACTGCTCGCCCATTGCGAGGCGATCGGTAAAGAGTACCCGCGCATCCCATCCAAGATCACGAAGTCCGTTGACGACGTGCCGCCACAGAACGTTCGTCCCGCGGATGTTCCACGACGAAGCTCCGAAGTACACGGGAGGCAGGGAGGTCGGGGAGCATCGAACGTTGGAGGACGAATGCCGGAAACGACCTATTTGACGCCATCCCCTGTCCTCACACACATGCCGGAGCAAGATATCGATGTACTCAGAGAACGAGAACGAACGCTCGATACGCTCACGACCGCACTGGCCCATGCTGGCTCTGGCCTCGGGATCGTCGATCAGTTTTGTCAACGCTTCATGGACACCAAGCATATCGAGGAACGGTACGGCTATGCCCGCATCATCGCCTACAGCCTCGATGGAGCCGATCACCTCGTCGAAGAGGATTACGGGGAGTCGAGCTGCCATCGCTTCTAGGACCACACACGGGAAGGGATCGAGTCGCGCCAGATGGAGGTAGATATCGGAGGCATAAAAGTAACGACGAGTATCCTCGCGGGGGCCGACGAAGAACACCTTGTCAGTCAAGCCAGCGCGATAGATATCGCTGTGCACCCAGTCCTCGTACAACACGCCTGACTTGTTGGAATCTCCTATCCATACGAAGGCAACCTTTCGGTCGGGATTTCTGCGGATAAACTGCTGAGCCGCCACAACGAAGAGATCCGATCCCTTTCTGCTTTGGATGTAGCCTACTCCGAGGATTAGCGTGCAATCCTCAGGAATGCCGAGCTCCTTGCACACCTCCGCGCGGTCCTTTTCGCGGCATCCTTCTAGGAACGATGGATCGTTCAAGCCTTGGGGAATAACGAGGGTATTAGGGGCTTTGTCGGTGATCCTGGAGTGGTGTACGATCGCATCGCGCTTGACGATCTCGCTCGGAAAAGCAACCAGACGCGAGTTTTCGAGCACGCTCTTTACGTTGAACTCGTTGTACCGTTCGGTGAATTCGTGGACCAGCGAGTAGCACGGGACGCCCATACTCGCGAGCAAACGTAGAATATCGGCACACTCAATCGAATTAACGAGCGCCATCGTACGAGAAGGTTTGATGAGCGCTACGATGTGCGGAGCAAAGTTGTTTATTCCTTGCTCTTTCTGCAATTTGTCGATGTTGATGACGGTACCGACCTTTGCGAAATCCTCTTCGAGGGGGCCCCCTCGAGCGAGAATGACGATACATTCCACATCGTACTTCTCCTTCAATCCGCGCGCGATGTTGAGAGCGATCAGTGGTGCTCCGGTGCGACTAGCGTCGTGAGATGTGACGATGACCCGAACAGGTGCAGCGGTCCGTTTGACGCCCACACGTGAATTCAGTTGCCCATAAAGCTCTGCGAAGGCGGTGCTCGGAAAGGCGAGGCTCTCATCTTGGACCGTAAGCGCAAGTCTGCAATACGAGTAATAGTGGAATGGCGGAGTGACGTTCGCTGTCCTACACGCGGGTCGTTGCTGCAGATAGTGCCTGGTACTCAGGGCCCAACACGGGTCAGACTCGCCGCCAGACTCCCAATCGTCGATGTACGCTTCGAGGGGAGTGATGCCTGGCCGCTGTTTCTCGGGATAGCTCAATCGGTACCACTCAGTGTCGAAAAACGGGTGGGGATTTCGAGCCTCGGACACACCCCATGCGACGTAGTGAGTTAGGGGCTCCACGTGATACTGCAGGAGATACGGGTTGTTGGTCACGTAGAAAGCGGAGTCGAAAAGCGTATGGGGATTTAAGCCCTTCGTGTGTCCTTCGCGTAGATAGTGCACAATCGGATGCTCATTCAACTCGGGGATCCCTCGGGCTTTGAGTTGAGTTCGATAGTACATAATGTCGAAGAGCTTGTGAGGAGAGCTCTCGTGTGCGCCGAGGTTCAGAAACGCTACGAGCGGGTTTGGAAACCTGGCTAGGTCGATCCCTGACTGACGCGCAAAGTAGGCGGTGTCGAACAAGGGATGGGGCTTGGCGTTCTCGAGGCATCCGAATTGCACGTAGTGTACGAGTGGGTTCATCGATTTCTCGACCACATCGGGGCGTTCCGAACTATAGAAGAGGGCGCAGAACAAGGGATGAGGGCTGAGGTTTTTCTTTACTCCATGCAGCACATAGTGAATTAGAGGGGGCGTCTGATCGTCGAGGCCCGTTTCACCTGTCATCAACACCTGCTCGCGATAGAACGCTTGATCGAACAGAGGGTGAGGCGAGGCTGTCTTGTGGCCTCCTGCCACGTAATGCAGGAGTGGAATCTCCTCGATGCCAGGATTGTATGCCTTGTAGTATTTCGTGTCGAAGAGCGGGTGCGGATCGATATCTTGAGATGTGGCGTGCGCCATGTAATGGAGGAGTGGATTGACCCGAGCTCTCAAGACATCTTGTCTCTGATAGAGGTAGTAACGCACGGAAAAGAGAGGGTGAGGATCGAATCCCTCTAACCAGCCCTTCGTAGTGAAGTGCTCGAGTGGATCTTTGAGCGCATCTGGATCACTGCCACACTGGGATAGGTAGAAGTCGGCATCAAAGAGCGCTCCCAAGGCGAGGGGGGGCGGATATTTCGTCATATGCATAGACCTCGCTCGTGCATGATGCAGACACTCATTCGCCTCGTGCAGCTACCCAAGTGGAAGGCTAAGGTGTTGATTTCTCGAGCTTTATGCTCTTATCTCTTACTTCTAGCCTGAGCTTAAGATGCGAAAGACGTCCGATTAGGTCCGTGTCGAGCTGCGGGATAGGCTCAGGTTGACCACCGCTCCTACGCACTCCTCGAGTGACAGGGCGCTTGTGTCGACAGTCAAAGCCGGTGACTTCGGTGGCTCGTAAGGGTCCGACACGCCGGTAAAATTCGTAAGCTCCCCGCGACGAGCTTTCTGGTAGAGTCCGTGCGGATCGCGGCCTTCGCAGACTGCCAGCGGAGCCGTTACGTGTACCTCCACGAAGCGCGCCTCGCCGATAATCTCTCGAGCGGTCTTTCTGTCTGCCTCGTACGGCGAGATAAACGCGCAGAGGACAGAGACACCCGCTTGGTTGAATAGGGCTGCGACCTCGGCCGCACGACGTAGGTTTTCAGAACGATCTTCGCGTGAGAATCCGAGTCCTCGATTGAGCCCGTGTCTCAGGTTGTCACCATCGAGGTAAAATACCTGCACCCCAGCATTGAAAAGTGCTCGTTCCACGTTCTTTGCAATTGTGGACTTCCCGGAACCGGACAATCCAGTCATCCAGATCGTCACAGCACGTCGCCCGGCTCTTGCCTCGCGCTCCTCTGGGGTAACCAATGCGTCTTCGCGGTGCAAGTGCGACGCAGTCTGCGAATCCTCGCCCTCGCTCGCCTCGTCGTGGCGCCCACGATCAATCACCATGCCGGCAGCAACGGTGCGGAAGGTGAGAGGGTCGATCACGATGAAGTTTCCGGTCGCCCTGTTCTTTTGATATGGGTCGAGGAAGAGGGGGGTCGTCGTAGTAAACGTCAACCTGCCGATCTCGTTCATCGCCAAGGGAGCAGGAGCCATTCTCCCTAGGGTGTGAATGTCGATCTTATACTCGACCCCTGAGATGATGCCTTTTGCCTCTCGAGTCGTGTGTCGAATGATGTACCGGCTGGCCTGATCCATCGGTGTATCGTCGAGCCACACCACCATAGCCTCGAATGTGGTCGTAATTCGAGGCACGTTCTTGGAACGTACCAACATGTCACCACGAGACACATCGAGTTGGTCTTCGAGTTGAATCACGACAGCTTCTCGGCACGAGGTCTCGCTCAATTCTTCGTGAGCTAGTCCGCGTCCTGCCCGTACTATCGCCTTGACGCGCGAACGCGTCATGGCTGGAAGTGCCAGTACCTCCTCTCCCTTCCTGATAACTCCCGAGCTAATGGTGCCCGAATAGCCACGGAAGTTCTGATCTGGGTTTAGAACCCCTTGAACAGGAAAGCGGAAGTCGACGAGGTTCTGATCTCCGGCGATGTAGACGTTCTCCAGATGCTCCAGAACCGTCTCGCCGCCGTACCACGACATCCTTGAGCTGTGCGCTACTACGTTGTCACCCTCGAGAGCAGAGATTGGAATGAATTTGACCTCTCGTATGCCCAACTTGGCCGAAAACTCGGTGAACTCCGAGACGATCTCATCGAAGCGATCCTGGGAATAGTCCACCAAATCCATCTTGTTGATAGCGATCACGACGCGAGGAACTCCCAAGAGGGCTGTAATGAAGGCGTGACGCTTCGTCTGCTCGACTATGCCGGCACGAGCGTCAACGAGAATAATAGTCAGATCAACGGTCGATGCTCCGGTTGCCATGTTGCGGGTGTACTGCACGTGACCCGGAGAGTCCGCGAGGATGAAGCGCCGTCTCGGTGTCGAAAAATACCTGTATGCGACGTCGATCGTGATCCCTTGCTCACGCTCTGCCTTCAATCCATCGGTGAGGAGCGCTAACGAGACGCGAGTCGAGCCGCTCTTCTTAGCACTGGCCTCCAGCGCTGCAAGGTGATCTTCGTATACGTTTCCCGAGTCGTGCAGGAGTCTGCCGATAAGCGTAGACTTTCCATCGTCGACGCTGCCTGCGGTCGAGAACCGGAGAATCGATGTGTGAGACTCCTTGTATGTGACGCTTTCGTTGCCGAGAGACATCAAAAATATCCCTCCCGCTTCTTGAGCTCCATCGAGCCATCTGTGTCGAAGTCGATTATGCGTGTCGCGCGCTCCGAAGTCTTCACTTCGACCATCTCTTTCACTATCTTCTCCAAGGTGTCTGCGTCGGAGCGAACCGCTCCCGTACAGTGATAGCAGCCTAGACTCCGGAATCGACACAGGACCTCCTCGACATCTCCGTTGAGAGAGGTTCGAGGGTCGTAATCCATAACCGGGATCAAGTTACTACCACGCACAATTACCCGTCGTTTCTGGGCGTAATACAGCGGTACGATCGGTATCTGTTCCACCAGGATATAGTTCCAAATATCCTGCTCGGTCCAGTTCGAAAGAGGGAATACGCGCATGCTCTCGCCGGGAGAGAGGTGGCCATTGAAGAGGTTCCACAGCTCGGGTCTTTGGTTGCGAGGGTCCCACTGTCCGTGTTTGTCTCGGAATGAGAAAACACGCTCTTTGGCACGGCTGCGCTCCTCCTCACGCCGCGCACCTCCGATGGCT